>JAJTDU010000041.1 GCA_021298725.1 Verrucomicrobiaceae bacterium
GTTGAAGTCTTCCCAGGCGTCGCTGTTTGGTGGCGGCCCTATTTCGCCCTCCAGAATGGGGAATTGGGCAAGTCGCCAGACATCATATGGAGTTTGCAGATTGATCGGGTAATAGGCGGAACCTTCCTGCCAAGGGTCGCTAAAGTTGAGGAAGACAGGGAAGATCACGCCAGAGTCGGCGGGATCCGGTGTCCACTCAAACGTGTCGCCTGGAGCGATGTCGGTGCTAGTGTGCACGGCGTTGCCGTTGCGAGTCAGGGTACCGAAGGCGTTAAATAGGCGCAGGGGCGTGAGCGTGTCCCCATCAGCATCGGTGGCCGGTCCGGTGACGAGCTGGGCGTAGGTGAAGGACACGGGCTGCGCTCGTAGGCCAAGTAGAGTTGTGGGTTGTGGAATAGACGGTGTGGCATTCAGCAGCGCAGGTTCCATCGAGTCGCTACCGTTGTTGCGTGCGGCGGTGAGCACGAGGTGACCGCGATAAGTGCCCATGGGCACGCTGGCGAGCTTGCGTTGAGCGAGGTAGTCAAACACCAGCGAGCTGCCGTGGCTGGTGCCGTCGGTGCGGTAGAGCCGCGTTCTGCCGATGTTATAATCATATTCAAAACTGCTGTAATAGAGATTGCTGCCGAGGGCCACAAAAGGACTGGGCATGCTGGCCTGCGGTGTGGCCCCAAACTGGTTCAATGCGTCATCAGCGGACATGTAGCGGAAGAGTAGGCAGTCAAAGGTGTTGTTAGTCAGCGCCATAAAGACCAGCTTGTCTGGCAGCACGGCCAGTGTTTCCGGGCAGACGATGAAGGCGGAATTGGCGAGCATGACGGTCACATCCATGCCGTTCGTTCTGAGCAGGCTGCCGGACTGCGAGGTGTAGTAGAACCAGCCGTCATATTCGACGCCTGCGGGCCTGTTATTGGCGCGGCTGGGTTCCGGCGTGTCAAAAGTCGAGCTGGCGAAGAATACATTCGGACCACCGCCCGCATCGGCATCCCATTGAAACATTTCGTATTGGCTGCCAGTGCCGGGATCGAGCCAAAAGAGGCAGGCATCGCCGAGCGCCCCTAAAAGCTGCGGATTGAAAATGGGCGAGCCTGGAGTGGTGAGGGAAGCGGGCGTGCCATCCGTGCTCCAAACTACACGCTTGGCAGTGGGTGAGTTGTCCTGTTGAGCCGTGAAATAGAGGTGACCGCTGCTGGCGGTGAGTTGCGTGATTCCTTTGCCCGCAGGATCTTTGTAGAAGGCACTGATAGTCGTGATCGAGAAGCTGGGGTCGATTGAGTTTAGCCGCTCGATGCTGCTGTTGTGTTCATCGACAAAGAACAACTTTCCTGCGGCGGCTTTGAGGACCGTGGCATCGGGGCCCACCAGTTCGACGCTGTAGTTTTCACCCATGAGCTCCACCACGTGGAGCTTCTTCGCTCCGGTGTCTCCGGCAAAGGGGCGGGCCAGCAAGTAGAGTCGTCCTTGGTAGGTCACGAGCTGCTCCGGATCGTAAACATCGGTCACGGCCGTGGCGCTGTTTGGGAGGCCTGTTGAAGTGGTGAACAAGCGTCGATCATGGCCGTCGTGGCCGGTAAAGAACAGCCTGCCTCCGACTTCGGTGAAGTCGGCACTCAGGCTTGAGGCGTTGCCGGCGAAGGAATCTGCCGGCGTATCCATTGGCACCGCAGTTGCTGAGCCGCCGTTGAGTCGATAAAGCGTGGGCTGGGTGTTGGTGCTGCCGACAAAGAACTGCTCCGAGGTGCCGAAGGGGAAGAAGTTCCGTGGTTTCGCTGAGCCGCCCGGAGGCGTCGGGAGAGAGACCTTCAGCACGTCGCCGCCGACCACACGATAGAGTTCCTCCACGTTTGTCTGCGACGGCGTGCCGGTGACATAGGCCGCGCTGCCCATTGGGGTGGCGGTGCTGGCATTCCAGGCACGGGAAACAGAAGTGAAAGACGGTCCCAGGTTAGAGGTGCTGCCCGTTTTCCCATTGGCATAGCGGAAACGAAAATAGGAACCCTCCGGCCTGAGATAGGCGAGTTCGGAGCCTGTGACCGGCGTGTGCAGGGTGGTGTTTTGTACGCCCGCATCACAGAGACGAAACACGGGCGTGGCTCCGGGCTCGGCATAGTAAAGATCTCGTGCCGAGCCGTTCTCGACTTGGAAGAATACACCGGGATGTCCGCGGCTCATGATCAAGGCCGTGGGATTGCTGCTGGCTGTCCCCGGTGCCACGTTGGCCAGCTGAGCGGTCGTGGCGCTCGTGCCCTGGGTGGTCCACAATTCGCGGCCGCCAGCAACTGAGGTGGCCGCGAAGCAGATGCGGTCGGTTCCGTTCGAGACAAAGTTGCCCGGCTGGCTATTGCCCCCGGCACCATGAACGTCATAGAGCGTTGTCGTCGTCCCTGTAGAGATGTTGTAAACCCACGGCCCTGGGAAATCGTCGATCTTCTGATAACAGAGGTGGCTGTTTGTCGTCGCATACACCGGACTTGTCGGCATCGGCGTGACACCATTACGCAGTGTGTCGATCAATCTGGGGGTTCCGGCCTGATTTGCCCGATAAAGCTCCACAATCGTGCTGGAACTATTCAACGCTCGCGCCAGGAAGAAGATCACGGGCTGGCTGGGCAGCACGGTGACCTGTGAGATAGAGCCCGCAGCGAAAACGCCGAGTTTCTGCGGAGTGCTGGTGCCATTGGTGATCCACAGCTCGGTGGAGAAACGTTCGCTCGCCCGGGTTCCAGTCGCATCAGTGGTCAACCAGAGATAGCCATTGCTGGCACCCAGGATTACCGGCGCAGCATGGGAGTGGCCGGGCTGCACCGCGCCGAGGAAGCCGTAGTTGTTGATGTTCGCCGTCGTGTAAAGCTCGGGGCCGTGAACACCGTTGTCGGCCACATAGACCACGTTGCTGCCCACCGTGGTGAACTGAGATGGATTGCTGGACTCAGGCCCAGGCCGCACATCTTTCCAAAGTGAGGCTGAACCGCCATTGTAGCGCCACAACTCGGTTCCATGCTCCGTATCGGCAGCGGCGAAAAAGGCGCTGGATGAACCGCCAACACCAGGACCCACAGCGGAGATCTGGAGCTGGCTTGCATTCAGGTTTCCCATAGAATGGAGAGCAAAATGCTGCGCGTGGCTTGTCGAAAACGCGAGCCCAAGGCTGAGGCAGCTCATCAAAGCGCACAGAGTTGTGATGGGGCAGGCGTTCATGGGATTTTACGATTTTGTCATTTCGTGCACGTTTCTGATAGGGAAAAGTGTGCGCTCGCTGCCTACAGGCTGGATTTGCATCGGCAGAGCGCAGCGCCAAGGTGTGGAAAAGCATGGAATTGAGACATCTACGATACTTTCAAGCAGTGGCCGAGGAGCTGAGCTTCTCGAAGGCGGCTCGTAAGCTGCGCATCGCGCAACCCGCATTGAGTCGTGCGGTGCAGGAGATGGAGCGGGAGATCGGCACGCAATTGATCGAGCGCGAGCGCAAATCACCAAGACTCACTCCGGCGGGTGCGGTGCTGCTGCACGAGACGGGTTTGATCCTCGAACGCCTGGAGGAGTCGATGCGGCGGGTGCGGCGCACGGCCAAGGGCGAGGAAGGGGAGTTGAAGCTCGGTGACATCGGCCCGCCGACGCGGATGTTCCTCTCACGCCTGTTGAAGGAATACGGGAAGCGCTTTCCGCGTGTGACCGTCATTTTGGAAGAGCGCACGCCGGAGCGTGTGTGGGAAATGGTGTCGAAGGGACGGCTGTCAGTCGGTTTGACCCGCCCCGTGCTCGCGCATGAGGCGCTTGGTTTGCAGGCGCTGCTGCTGCGCGAGGAGAAGTTCTGCGCGGCGGTGCCGAAGGAGCATCCGTGGGCCACCTTGACCTCGCTGCCTTGGAAAAAGCTCGCGGGCGAGCCGCTGATCATCTTGGCGCGGCGTGAAGGCGCGGGATCGCACGATGCGATTCGCGTGGCCTGTGATGAGGCGGGCTTTGAGCCGAAGGTGAAACACACGCCGAGTCTCATCGGCACCATTTTGCAATACGTCGAGGCGGGTGCGGGCGTGGGCATTGTGCCGGAGAGCACGGTGAGCAAGAACATCGCCCTCATTCCACTCAAACCGCAGCAGACCATTCCGCTGGTGATGGTGTGGGCGAAGGACGGCGACGATCCGGCGGTAGTGGCATTTCGCGAACTGGCGATGGAATGGCTACGCGACGGCAAGCTGTGGGTGGCAGAGTAGAGGATGGAAGAACTGAGAATGACGGAACTGAAAATGGCAGAATGGCGCTAACGCGGCTCCGACAGGCCCATTTGCAGTTCTTCCACGTTTGTGAATCGAACTTGCCCGCACGCCCCCGTGGTGCTCCTTTCGCGCCCCTCCTGCCGGTGGCAATCCAGTCATTCGGCCAACCCCACACTATACCCGCCATGTCCTCCGACCCCAAAGCATCCATCGCGCAGATGGAGAAGATCGTTTCCCTCTGCAAGCGCCGCGGCTTCATCTTTCAAAGTAGTGAGATCTACGGCGGTTGCGGTGGCGTGTGGGACTACGGCCCGCTCGGCGCGGAGCTGAAACGCAACCTGCGCACCGCTTGGTGGAACACCATGACCCGCGAACGCGAGGACGTGCTCGGCCTGGATGCCAGCATCCTCATGAATCCCGCCATCTGGAAAGCCAGCGGCCATGTGGATACCTTCGCCGACCTCATGCGCGAGTGCTCGCTGACGAACAAACGCGTCCGTGCTGATCACGTCGATCCGCAGTCCGGCACCGTGCTCAAATACAGCGGCGCACAATCGCCCACCGGCTGGCGCTGGGATCGCACGATCACCGCGCTGACGAAAAGCGGCGAGCACATCGAGAGCTTCCGCAAACGCATTCGTGCCCTCATTGCGCAGAACGCTGGCGAATCCGCCGGCAAGCCTGAGGAGATCGAATTGATCGGCGAGGAGAAAATCGACGCCGTGAATGGCAGTGTCGATTTCCATCCCGAGACCGGCGGCATGCTCGGCGAGGCCCGTCCCTTCAATCTCATGCTCAAGACCTACCTCGGCCCCACCGCGACCGAGGACGACGTGACCTACCTGCGCCCGGAAACCGCGCAGGCCATCTTTGCGCAGTTCAAGAACGTCTTCGACTCCAGCCGCGTGAAGGTGCCGTTTGGCATCGGCCAGATCGGCAAGGCCTTCCGCAACGAGGTCACGCCGAAGAATTTCACCTTCCGCAGCCGCGAGTTCGAGCAGATGGAACTCGAGTTCTTCATCAAGCCCGACGAAGCCGTCGAGATCATCAGCGGCGAGGTCGCAGCGTGGCATGAAGGCGCGGATCTGAGCGAACCGCAGCCGAATTGGGGCTGGGAGCTGTGGCACCGCTACTGGGTCGATCAGCGCACGAAGTTCTACCAAGGCATCGGCCTGGGCGACGTGCTCGAATACTACTGGCAGACGCCCGCCGACCTCGCCCACTACGCCCGCGCCTGCGTGGACATCCTGTGCGAGTTCCCCTTCGGTACCGAGGAGCTGGAAGGCATCGCCGCGCGTGGCGACTTCGATTTGTCCGCGCATCAGACCGCCAGCACCAAGTCGCAGGAGATCTTCGACGAAGAACTCAAAACCGCCGCCGCCAAACTCACCGACGAGCAGAAGGAAGCCCTCATCCAGAAACGCCTCGCCGCCGAAGCCGCAAAGGTCAAAGGCGAGCCGATGCCCGAAGCCGCCGTGCGTGCGTGGTTCGAGCGTCTCTTCAAAGGCAGCTACGTCCCCCACGTCATCGAACCCTCCGCCGGTCTCGACCGCATGGCGCTCGCCGTCATCGCCAAGGCCTTCAGCGAGACCGAAAAGGTCGATGAGAAGGGCAAAAAGGAAGTCATCACCGTCCTGCGCCTGCATCCGCGTGTCGCCCCGATCAAAGTCGGTGTCTTCCCGCTGCTCAAGAACAAGCCCGAACTCGTCGCCAAAGCCCGCGAGGTCTATGCGCTGCTCAAGAAGCACCTGAACTGCTTCTACGACGAAACCGCGAGCATCGGCCGCCGCTATGCCCGCCAGGACGAAGTTGGCACGCCCTTCGGCGTCACCCCGAACTCCTCGATACCGTCACCCTCCGCCACCGTGACAGCGGCGAGCAGGAACGCGTCAAAATCAGCGAGTTGCTCGGCAAGCTGCTGCCGCTGGTGAGTTGAATGAGCTGTCTCGCCTCAAACGCCCCTCCGAAACACGTCAGCAACGATGCCGCGAAGCAAAGTAGCCCTCTCGCTCCGCGAGAGGTGTCTTGTGGCATCGAAGACTCGACGATTTACGATCTTCGATGACGCCGTTTGCCTTCGTCGGCCTTTTGTACCTCTCGCGGAGCGAGAGGACTACTTTGCGGGCGCACCACTCGCACCGTCCACAACCCCGCTGTCAATGCTGAAGGGATCACGGCTGCGCCCCAAACTGCTTCCGCTGCAGCATCAAGCTCCGCCGTGAGGGCGTCCGGAAAATCCAGTGTCAGGGGGGGCATGCGAGGAGGATGCAAACGCGACAGCATTCCGCAAAGCGGGCGAAT
This sequence comes from Verrucomicrobiaceae bacterium, assembly GCA_021298725.1. GTDB lineage: Bacteria > Verrucomicrobiota > Verrucomicrobiia > Verrucomicrobiales > Verrucomicrobiaceae > Prosthecobacter. Next base: position 6,516 of record JAJTDU010000041.1, read on the forward strand.
CCCTGCCATCGGCCGCCGCTATGCCCGCCAGGACGAAGTCGGCACTGCCTTCGGCGTCACCATCGACTTCGGAACCTACGGCGAAAACGTCCCCGAACTGCTCGATACAGTGACCCTGCGACTTAGCGATAGCTGCTCGGGAAGCTGCTGCCACTGGTGTCGTGACCCCTGACAAGTACCATGGCTCAGTGATCGGGGGGCGGAGACGTCTGGCCCCAGTGGGGCCGCTGTTTGCTGCGTCTCGACAAACTTGGGAGCAGTCTTTGGAACAGGGGCTTCGACAACGAGAGCTTCGGCAATGCAGAGCAGGAGTGTCGTGGCGGCTTGTGGGTGTCAGGGCACTAGGTTCGTCACGGCTAGGCGCATAAACACCTTGGTAGTCGCCCATGCCCCCTCATGACGGCAAGGGGGGGCCATTGAGACCGTTCGCTTGGAGCGCTGTCATGATCTTGCTCACGTCAGAGGACTCGGCAAAGCAACGATCCCTCGCGGTCTGAGTGTTGTGGAACTGCTTGTTGCCCCACTGCCATGTGTGCATGGCATCACGGGGGCAGTTGCGGAAGGGGTTGTCCTTGTGAGTTATTGACGTGCGCCGATTCTTGGGCGGGGTGAACATCAGCTTGCCGAAGTTGTAAGGGCCGCCAAAAAAAACCACCCTCACACTTGCAACCAGGGCGGGCACCTCTACTCTATTCACCCGCCAACCACTGCCTCATGGTGTAATGGTAACACAGCAGATTCTGAATCTGTTATTCAAGGTTCGAATCCTTGTGAGGCAACCACTCTCCGTGTTGAGAGTGGTTCAAATCAAAAGACTCAAGAAGCGACTGTGCAAACGGTCTTGTTCTGAGCGGCGAGAACCACGGCGTCCAGACGAGCCAGACGATGGGCGCTGGAAGCGGATTCGATGCCTTCGAGCGCACGATAGGTTTTGCCGATTTTCTCGACCAAGCCGCAACTCGTGAGCTTGATGATCTTTTCATACGAGCGGAGTCGCAGCATTTCCTCGCCACCGCTGACGGCATTCTTGAGCTTCAATGCTTCAAAGACCTTCGCAAACAGGGGTTTAAACTCATAAGTTTCTCCGTTTGAGAGAGCGTTGACGAGTTCGTCTGTGACGTGATCAACGACCCGGCGTGAGAAAGGAGCTTTTTTTGCGACTGCTTTTGTTGTGACCATCGCTTCCATTACCACAGGGATTGCATCCTGTCTTAGAAACCATCATCAAATCTGACAATTCATTTTTCATGTTTGCGTCAGCAGGCCGCAAGAAACGCGTCTTTGGCGCGTCTGCCCAGTCGCTTGAAGGCGATCTCCGCTTTGAGCGCCGCTGATTTGTTTTTGTGCGCCCAGTGGCGCAGCACTTCCACGGGTCCTCTGCCTCGCGTGTAGCGCGCACCCTTCCCAGCATTGTGCTGGCAGATACGACGAGTCAGATCATTGGTGATGCCGCAGTAGAGCGTGCCGTCCTTGCACAGCAGCACATACAGGCACCACGTTTTGATGGGTTTGGCCTTGGTGGTGGGCTTTTTCTTTTTCGGCACCTTTGAATTTAGCTCCGGGCGTTGGAAATCAAAACAACTCGCTGATCACGCTTCCGTCGGTGAGGGGAATGGGTCGCCCGTCAGAAGAGCGATACTCGATCTCGCGGTAGTCATAGCCGAGTGCTGAATAGATGCTCGCGTGAATATCCGCAGGCGAAACAGGGCGATCCTTCGGATAGGCACCGGTGGCATCGCTGCTGCCGATGACTTGCCCGCCTCGCACGCCGCCGCCAGCAAGGAGGACGCTGTAACAACCCGGCCAGTGATCTCGGCCGGCGTCGTTGTTGATCTTCGGCGTGCGGCCAAACTCACCCATCCACACGACGAGCGTGCTTTCGAGCAGGCCGCGTTCTTCGAGGTCGTCGAGCAGCGCGGCGTAAGCTTGCTCCATCGGCGGCACTAAGCGGTTCTTGAGGCCGTTGAAATTGTCCTTATGCGTGTCCCAGGTGATCGAGGGACCGTTCACGGTGGTGACAAAGCGTGTGCCGGATTCGATCAGGCGACGCGTCAGCAGGTGCGACTGGCCCCAACTGTGCCGTCCATAGCGCTCACGTACTTTGTCGGGTTCTTTGGAAAGATCGAACGCGTCCGCCGCCTTGCCGCTTTGCAGCATCATGGCAGCCTGCTCATTGAAGATATCCATCTGCGCCACTTGAGTCGAGGCGAGCGGACGTGCGGTGGCACTCATGCGATTGAGCAAGGCGAGACGCTCTTGGAAACGTTGCGGCGTGAGGCTGGAGTCGAGCGCCATGTTTTTGACGCGGAAGCTGGCGGCATTTGGATCGTCATCGAGCACGAAGGGGTCGTAGCGGGTGCCGAGGCAGCCGCCGAACTGACCCGGCGTGAGGTACACCTTGCTGTCGCAGTGCGGGAAAGGCGTGATGACGTAGGGCGGCACGCCTTTGGAAAAGCCATCGCGCTGCGCCAGCCAACCGCAGAGTGTGCCGACGCCGGGGGTGTCCGTCGGACTCGGCGTGATGAGCGTGCTGTCCACGCGATAGGGCCGACCTACGGTGGCCCAGTGCATGCCACCGTTGTGGCTACTGTGCCCATGATGCACGCTGCGGATGAGCGCTAGCTTGTCCATGCGTTTCGCCATCTGCGGCAACAGCTCCGTGATTTGAATGCCCGGCACATTCGTTTTGATCGTCTTAAACTCGCCCCGGATCTCCGATGGTGCGTCCGGCTTCGGGTCCCAAAGGTCGATGTGGCTCGGTGCGCCGCCGTTGAAGATCAGGATCACCGACTTTGCTTTGCCCAAGCCGATGCTGCTGGGCTTGTAAGAAGCTCCGAGTGTGGTGAGCTGACTCAATCCAAAATTCAACATCCCCATGCCGCCGGCATGAAGAACGCTACGCCTTGTCAGGCGAATCTCTGGGAGCTTGGAAGCCATCGGGGCAAACCTACGATGCTGTGGAGCTGATCTTGCTCAACTCCGCCACTTCAGGTCCACCTTGACCCCATTCCATGCATGATCGGTGAGATGAGTATGTGTTGTGAAGCTGCCGCCGGTGAAGCTGAGCTTTGCCATCGTCCAGCCTGTGGTGGAGGTCTTTTTATCCGCCACATAGGATGTCGCCGGAGTGTTCAGGATGTGGATGTCTTGGTGTGAATTGAAGTCGCGATGGTGAATGTGCCCATGAATATAGGCTTTGACCTGTGGACGCTTAACCAGTTCCTGCCAGAGTGCTTCCGAGTCCTCAAGTCCACCGGGGAAGTGGAGTGGGTTGCCACCGAGACGAGGATTGTGATGCGCAAAGAGCAGCGCGGGTTTGTCCGCATGTTCATCGAGCAGTTTTGTCAGCCAGATGGTCTGTGACTCGCCGATCAGACCCTGTGTGACCATTGTGGCCTTCAGCGAATCGAGCAGAAAGAGATTTGCTACGGCGAGCTTTACGACGCCGACATGCTTCGACTCGACAGCGGGCGCCTCCGGTTTATCACGCTTCAGCACGTCATAAAATACCTCGCGATGATCATGATTACCCATCGTCAGATGCAGCGGTATCCCCGCGTCTCGCAATGGAGCAATCAGCTTCGCGAAGTGCTCGTAGTCGCCACGTTTCCCATCTAGCAAAGCCAGGTCACCATTGATGATCACCGCCGCAGGCCGCTTTGGCAGCGCCAGCAGGTAGGAGATGGTGTTTCGCAAGTTCGTCGGGATTGAGGCACTCGCCGGATGCTGCGCTCCGATGTGCGTGTCGTTCAGGATCGCGATCAAGCTCTCATCCACCTCAGAGGCGGTGCTTTCCACAGTCGATAATGCCGCAGCAGCTCCGAGCTGAGTGATGAACTGACGGCGTGAGGTGAGATGAATCGGCATCGCTTGCTATACGCGCTACTTCTGCCCCGTATTGCTTCACCATGGATCGCCGAGACTTCCTCAAAACCAGCACTGCCGCAGCGATTGCTTCCAGCGTACGAATCACCGCCAGCGCAGCTTCCCGTCAGCCCGATCTCATCAAAACCGAAAACGCCCAGGCCGGTGCCAGCTTTCAGCTCACACGCATGATGCCGGACAGTGCAAAGTCCTACCGCACCTCGCTCATCGAAGGCTACTGCTCGCGTCAGTCGATCAAAGCCGGTGAGAAGCTCGACATCTTTGTCAGCACGAAGCCAGTGGCCAAGTGCACCATCGACATCTTCCGCATGGGCTACTACGACGGCGCAGGCTCGCGCCTGATGACCAAGCTTGGTCCTTTCGAGGGCAAAGAACAGACCGTGCCCGAGATCGGAGAGAATCGACTCCGAGAGTGCCAGTGGGAAACCAGCACCACGCTCACGATTCCCGCTGACTGGCCTAGTGGGGTGTATCTCGGACGGCTCTCTACCGTGCCCGAAGCCGCCGAGAAACCTTACTGGCAAAGTTACATCATCTTCATCGTCAAAGACGATCGTCCTGCCGATCTCCTCTTCCAATGCAGCGACAACACCTGGCAGGCCTACAACCGCTGGCCGGTGAATGAATCGCTCTATACCGATCCGCGTGCGGCTCATGCGCCGGGCGTCAGTTGCAGCTTTGACCGGCCTTACGGCAAGTACAACCAGATCTTCGACAATCCGCAGAGCATGGGCAGCGGCGAGTTCCTGCTATGGGAATATCCGCTGTGCTACTGGCTCGAAAAAGAGGGCTACGATGTGACCTACTGCTCAAACGTCGATAATCTCGAGCCCGCCAATCTCGCTCGTGCCAAAACGATGATCAGCGTCGGTCACGATGAATATTGGGACGTGCGGCAGTTCCACAACGTCAAGCAGGCCATCAACGACGGCCTCAGCGTGCTCTGGCTCTCCGCCAATGACGTTTACATGGTCACTCCCTTCACCCCGAATGCCAAGGGCGATACCAACCGACGTCTCACCCGCGAGACCTGCTACGGTGAATTTCGCGAAGAAGAAAAAGAGGCTTACTCAAAGGTTCTCGGCCCCTTTGAAAATCCTGGTCCCGACGAGCGCGACATCATCGGTGCACGCACGATTGTGCCCTTCAATGGCGGCGGCGACTGGACCTGCGCGAAGCCCGATCACTGGCTCTTCGAAGGCACCGGAATGAAGAAAAGCGACAGCATCCCCGGCCTCGTCGGCTGGGAATTCCACGGCGACCCCGATACCGCCCGAGCTGGTCTTGAAGTTGTCGCCGAAGGCAACGTCTGGGCCAGTGGCGTGCGCCTCGGCAAATACGCCGCCACCGTTTTCGAAGGCCCGAAGAAGAACATCGTCTTCAACGCCACCACCATCTTCTGGAGCCAGGGTCTGTCCGATCCTCCTGGCCACATGATTCCGTGGAGTCACTTTTCACGACCACATGGTCCCGATGAACGCGTGCAGCGGATCACCGCGAATGCTCTGAAAAGAGCTATTGGGTGAGCCATGCTCCGAGCAAGATAAGCCAAGAGTTTATCTGGAAACGGCCATTGATGAGGGGAAGGTTTGGCAAACCTTTCGCGTAAGCCTTCCCATCCATGACTCGTGCCGCGCCCATTCTCTTCCTGCTTGTTGCCAGTTCGTCCTTCGCCGCTGGCAAACTGAGCTTCAACCGCGACATCCGACCCATCCTCTCGGAGAACTGCTTTGCTTGCCACGGCTTTGATTCGAAGAAGCGGGAGGCTGAATTGCGGCTCGACACGCCGGAAGGTGCCTACACGGCCAAAGAAGGCGCTATTCCAGGACGGCTAGCCCATTTTGGCAAAGGAACTTGGTTCGCGTCCTGCTCCTGTGCCAAAACTACCGTTTGAGCGCCAGCCGCATCCGTGTATGGAGCCAGCCCCCGGAGATTTCTGGAAACCCCTCTTGAAAAATCCCAATTAATTAGCAAAACTTAAATATTATACTCTCATGGACGAACTCAACATCGCACGCATCATCGGACGCGAAATCATCGACTCACGCGGCAATCCCACTGTTGAAGTGGATGTGTACATCGAAGGCGGTGCCATGGGGCGTGCGGCAGTCCCCAGCGGTGCCAGCACTGGCGAACACGAAGCTCTCGAACTCCGCGACGGTGACAAGAAGCGCTTCCTTGGCAAAGGCGTGCTCAAGGCCGTCGATGCCGTGAACAACGAACTCGCAGACGCCCTCATCGGCGCTGACGCCGCAGACCAGGTCGGTATCGACAAGGCCATGCTGGAAGTCGATGGCACGAAGACCAAGTCCAAGTGCGGTGCGAACGCCATCCTCGGCGTTTCCCTAGCTGTTGCCAAGGCCGCTGCGGCCACTCTCGGAGTGCCGTTCTACAAATACATCGGCGGCCCGAACGCCAAGGTGCTTCCCGTGCCGATGATGAACATCATCAACGGTGGCGCGCATTCCGATGCCCCGATCGACTTCCAGGAGTTCATGATCATGCCGAAAGGCGCTCCGACCTTCTCCGAGGCGCTGCGTTACGGCGCGGAGATTTTCCACTCGCTGAAGAAAATCCTGCACGATCTCGGCCTCAGCACCGCCGTCGGTGACGAAGGCGGCTTTGCCCCGACGCTGAAGAGCGCCGACCACGCCCTCGAAGTCATCGCCCAAGCCGTGGACAAGGCCGGCTACAAGCTCGGTGAGGACATCTTCATCGCCCTCGACGTGGCCTCTTCCGAGTTCTTCGACAAGGCGAAGAACAAGTACGTCTTCAAGAAGTCCGACAAGTCCGAGCGCACCGCCGCTGAACTCGTGGCCTACTACGCTGAGCTGAAGAAGAAGTTCCCGATCATCTCCATCGAAGACGGCTGTGCCGAAGGCGACTGGGCAGGCTGGGACATCATCACCAAGGAACTGGGTGCGACCACCCAGCTCGTCGGCGACGACCTTTTCGTCACCAACGTCGAATTCCTCCAGAAGGGCATCGACCTTGGCGTGGCGAACTCCATCCTCGTGAAGGTGAACCAGATCGGCTCCCTCACCGAGACTCTCGACGCCGTCGATCTCGCGCATCGTCATGCTTACACCGCCGTCATGAGCCATCGCTCCGGTGAAACCGAAGATTACACCATCGCCGACCTCGCCGTCGCCACGAACTGCGGCCAGATCAAGACCGGCTCCATGAGCCGTAGCGACCGTATCGCGAAGTACAACCAGCTCCTGCGCATCGAGCAGGAACTCGGTGAAAACGCCATCTTTGGTGGCCGCATGAAAGTCTAAACGCCGATGAACTACCGTGAACTGCGCGCATCTGACCCCCAGGGCACCTGGGAGACTTGGATGCGCGCCGTTCTCAAGGTGGCGCGGTTCGTTCTGCTGCTGCTGACCATTCCTGTGGTCTATGTTTTGTGTGACAATCCCATGGACAAGCAGGCCGCCATGCGCGGCAAGCTCGAACAACTCCAGGGTGAGCGTGACGTGCTAAAAAGCGACCGCGACAAGCTCCTGCGCCGCATGGAGTGGATCAAAAACGACAACGACTACCTCGAAATGGCCGCCCGTGACCGCCTGCACCTGCAAAAGGAAGGCGAGTACATCCTGCGGTTTGAGTGAGGGGTGATTTTTTTACCTCTGCCAGGCTTGGCAGACGTGGCACCTCTTGCAGGCCGGGGCGTGTGGATCAGGGTAGGGGAGTGGTTTTTCCCTGCTGCATCATCATCCGGAACAAGTGCTGTGTGGGCGTTGAGCAGCCGTTGCGGCGCTGGTCCTAGCTGCAAGGGCCGGTCATGGCGGTGGTTGGTGGGTTTCTGGATCTCCAAACCGCGTACAACGGCCTTTTCATCGCCGAGAACGCAAAACGGATCGCGCTTTAGCGGAAGACCGGCAGCAGCGCAGCGCCCACCAAAACAATCAGCAGCACCAAGGCCACCCACCACCACACATTCGAGGTGAGCGCTTGTTTGGAACTCTTGCCGCCGAACTCGCGGGCGACGAAGTCCGCGTAATCGAACTCGTCATCCGGCAGATCCAGGCCGTCCGCGTCGGTATTTCCGCTCCAGCCGGATTTTTCACAGGCCCCGCAGTCATCGCAGGCAGCGGCTCCGCGTCTCACCCATTCGCCGCAGGCCGGACACTGGCCGGGAGGCTTGAACCGAGCGCTCATGGCGAAACAGCAGGGCGGCGGATTAACGGCACTTCACTGGCGTGATGCCGCGAAGCCGAAACCTCCAGCCGATGAAACGCGCTCGTATCGGCCATGCCGCCGAGATTGAGCAGCGGCATCCATCCAGCCAGCCGCGAGGTCATGGCGTCCGGTCCGCGACGCAGCGGGGTGAGCATGATCAGCACCGTCGCGGAGGTGACTGCGGCGGCGAGAAGTTGGCTCCTCAGGATGGTGCGCTGCCGTTTCATGAATGGCGGCATTATTTAACTTATGTGAAATATTGTCAACAATGTCTCTGCATTCGCCTTTTTGCTTGTTTTGGGCCTTTTTCCCGCCAGCGGTGAGCCGCGTGATTTTGATTTTGACCGCCGGCTATGGCGATGGACACAACACTGCGGCGCGTTCCGTGGCAGAGGCGCTGACGCGCCTGTGCCCCGGCGAGGTCATTGAGATGACGGACATGCTCGACGAGGCCATGCCACGCACCGCTGCCGTGACGAAGGCGCTCTACCAGCAGGCCATCACACATTTTCCCGCCGCCTGGCGCGTCACCTATGAACTGATGGGCAAGCGCAGTGTCACCGGGCCGGATTCCGTGTGGCAGACCGGGCTGCTGAACCATCTCAAAAAGTGTCTCAACGAAAAGCGGCCGCGTCTCATCGTCAGCACCTACCCGCTTTACTCCGTGCTGCTGGAGTCGCTGGCCCGCAAGCAGGCCGTGCCGCCGCTCTGCACCGTGATTACCGACTCCATCAGCGTGAATCGCATCTGGGTCATGTCCGGCAGCGATTTGTTTTGTGTGGCTGATGAAGAGACGAAGAAGGTCGTCGCCGATTTTGGCGTGTCAGATTCGAAAATCCGCGTCACTGGCTTTCCCGTCAGCCTAGCCTTCACCGAGCCGTTACCAGAGCAGACGTCGCAGAGAGCGCCGCGCATCCTTTATCTGCCCTCCACCACCGGGCGGCATGTGCGGGCCACGTTGGAGGCGCTGCGGCCGCAACTGCTGGCTGGGACCAGGCTCACTTTGCCCGTGGGCAAGCACGCCTCACGCCTGCATCACATCCTGCGTCGGTTCATCGACTCGCTGCCGCCTGAGACCGTGGAAGTCATCGGTTGGACGAAGCGCATCCCTGAATTCCTTCGCACGCACGATGTCGTCATCTGCAAGGCCGGTGGGGCCATCCTGCACGAGGTGCTGGCGGCCAAAATCCCCGCCGTCATCGACTATGTCGTGCCCGGCCAGGAGGAAGGGAATGCCGAACTGCTCACCAAGATCGACGGCGGTGTCCTCAGCCGCACACCGCAGGAGACCGCCGCCGCCGTGGAGAGCATTCTCACCCACAACGCCGCTGTGGGCCGCCGCATGCGCTCTAGTATGGCGAAACTTAGCGTGCCAGATGCCGCGCTGCGCACTGCCCGTGCGGCGCTCGCCGTCGCCAAATCCTGAGCCGATGCACATTCAGCCGCCCGTCTCCGTCGTTTGCGCCATCATTGTGCGTGGTGATCGGGTGCTGCTCGCTCAACGTCCACCGGACAAAAAACTCGGCGGGCTGTGGGAGTTTCCAGGCGGCAAAGTCGAGCGTGGCGAGAGTGCTGAGGCAGCGCTGCATCGTGAGCTACTCGAAGAACTGGGCTGCGAGGTGCGCATTCTTCAAACACTTCCCGCGGTGACGCATGAATATGCCTGGTGTACCGTCGAGATGGTTCCGTTTGTCTGCGAACTCACCGCCGCCAGTCCGGAACCGCATCCGCACGAGCATACTGGCCTGGTGTGGGTTGAACGTCCGCAGTTGGCGGGTTATCCGCTCGCTCCGGCGGACGTGCCGCTGCTCACGTTTTTGGCTTAGCGGCTCCGCGCTTCGGCTTGCCCCAGGCCCCACGCTGCGTGGCTTTGGCTTCTTTTTCCAAGGCACGCAGCCGTGCCTCAAAATCGTACTCGCGTTGTCCGTCCGGCATCATCGTGCCTTTGGTGTGGATGCGGCACAGGCCCGCCTTCACCAGTTTTGCCGCCAAGTCTTCGCCATCCTCGAACAAGACCATCGCATAGACACGTTCGCTATCATACACACGCTCCCAGCGCGTCTGCACCGTGAAGCGTTGCTCGCGCAGCCGCGTTTCGGTGAAGACCTTGGCCTCCTGGCCCACACTTAGCGTTTGTGGGATGCTCAGGCCGCCGAAATAGCCTGCCTGATCCTTCAAACGGCCTTCTACCAGTTTATACTGTCGCTTCTCCGGGCAATCGACGAAATACAGCCGCAGCACCTGTTCGCCGCCGTCATGGGCGATCTTAAAGCTGTCGCCATCGTTGTTGGCATCCTGCACGAAGCGGGCGTTCGCGAGTGTCACGAAGCGCCCGTCAGTCTCTGGCCTTGGCGCGGTCGTTTTGCCGCGAAAGTGATCCCACAACTGGAGCGCAATCACGAGCACCCAAACCAGCGCCCAGAGGTTTCTGGATAGGTTCGAGCGCCTCCGTTTCATGTTCCGCGTTGGTTGCCAAACAGATCGATGTGTAGCCGCGGCGTGTAGCGCCAGCCGGTCTGCTTGCAGACTTCAACCAGCCAAGCCTGCCGCAAGCGCAGCACTTCGGGCTTGATGCCCTCCGGCATCAGCAAAATTTTCTCCGGCGGCACCGGGACGCCGATTGCGTTCACCACCCTGCGCACCTCATCGACATCCGCCTCGGTGGCGACGACGAACTTGAGCTGAAAATCATACGCCGAGCACCACGCCCGCAAAACCTCCGGCTGCAGTCGCAGACGCTCATGCTTCTCCACCCAAGCCTTGCCCGCCAGCGCCTCATCCGGGGTCGAATGCGCCAGTTTCGGGCTGATCGAGGCCAGATCACAAGCCACACCCTCTGGCGCGATGGTGCCGGCCGTTTCAATCGTGATGTGCTTTCCCGCCTCACGCAGCTTCGCCAGCAGCCGTGGCATCTCTTTCGCCACCATCGGCTCCCCACCCGTGACGACGACAAAACGCGTCGGACATGCCTCCACGGCCTCTAAAATGGCCTCCATGCTCATCTCCGTGCCTTCCGGCTTCCAAGAAGCATACGGCGTGTCACACCAGCCACAGCGCAGATTGCACCCCGAAGTCCGCACAAACACCGACGGCACGCCCACCAGCGTCCCTTCGCCCTGCACGGAGTAAAAAATCTCGGAGATCAGCATGAGATGTGTGAGAAAAGAAAAACTGTGAGAAAAGAGCTGTCGCGTAGCGTGGTGGGGCTGCGCGTCAAAGAATCAGGCTGCTCATTTTCCACACGAATCCTTGGTTGGCTAGCACACGATCATTGGGTTCATAGCGACCCTCTTCAAGCTAATGCTAGGGCGATCTGCGATCACTTCAGCCTCGCTCAGCCTTATGCTTTGCAAAGATCGCCAGGCAGCGATCTCGTTCCGTGTGGTGATCGACCATCGGGAGCGGGTAGCCTTTCGCGAGCGGGCTTGGGCGGCTCGTGCAGGAGCGGGGTGGGCACATCCTTTAACTCGGGCACCCATTTTTTGATGTATTCGCCCTGAGGGTCAAAACGGGCGCTCTGTAGCCAGGGATTCTGGATGCGGAAGTAGGGCGCGGCGTCGGCACCAGTGCCGGCGGACCACTGCCAGCCGCCATTGTTGCTGGCGATCTCGCCATCCACGAGCTGCTGCATGAAGAAGGCCTCGCCCATGCGCCAGTCGCAGTGCAGATCCTTGGTGAGGAACATGGCGGTGATCATGCGCAGGCGATTGTGCATGAGGCCGGTCTGCAAAAGCTGCCGCATGCCAGCATCGACCATGGGGAAGCCCGTGGTGCCGCTGGCCCAGCGCTGAAAGTCGGCCTCGGTGCCCGGCCAGGGCAGACCGCGCCAGTCGGGAGCGAACTCATGCTCAAAGACCTCGGGGTAGAACCACAAAATGGCGAAGTAAAACTCCCGCCATGCGAGTTCCTTAATGTAAGTGCTCGCCGCCTCGACTGCTGCGCATTGCGCATACAATTCGCGGATGCCGATCAGCCCGTAGCGCAGATCCTGGCTGAGCAGAGAGGTCGTCTGCCCCACCGGGATATTGCGACTCGCGGAGTAGCCTTTCAAAATGCCGCTGTCGATGAAGTGCTTCATGCGCTCACGCGCCGCACGCTCGCCAGGTGTCACGATCTGGGCTGTGGGCGCGGGCAGATGCCAGTGCTCGAGCGTCGGCAGCGGCAGACTCACGACTTTTTCATCCGCTTTGGGCCCCAAGGTGGTCACGCGGGGCAGGGGAGCGGCTTTGGCGAGGCCGAGCCAGTTCTTCGAGTACGGTGTATAGACGCGATAAGGCAGCGCACTGCCAGTGAGCACGGTTTCGGGCGGGTGCATGACGCTGTCGTCAAAGCCGTGGCATTCGATGCCGAGGCGTGAGCACAAAGCCGCGATCTTTTTCTCCGTATCGCGGCCGTAGGGATCGTAGTCGCGGTTGAAATAGATCGCATCGGCCTTTGTTTCTTGAATCAGGCGTTCCAACTCGGCATCGGCCTTGCCGCTGCGGATGATCAGGCGGCTGCCGAGGGTTTCGAGGTTCTTGGCGAGGGATTCGAGATTCCCGCAGAGGAACTGCTGGCGGTTCGGGCCGGTCCAGCCGTGGCTGTTTTTCCAATCGCTCAGCACATAGACCGGAATGACCTGCCCGGCGGCTTTCGCGGCGTGGTGGAGGGCGGTGTTGTCGGTGAGGCGAAGATCGCGGCGGAACCAGTGGAGAACAGTGCGGGGCATAAGGGGCAGGGAAGAACCGCAGGATTCGGTCAGCATCCGACAAAAGGCGAGGTGAAATCTGGCGGCATCGAACATGAGGTTCCTGATGAATCTTTCATTGCGGGGCCGTTACTAGAAGTGACAGATCTCACGCCCCCAACCTTCTTCCCGATTTTCCACCATGTCTTCGCCTGCGCATGCTTTCGATGAACCGAAGTCCTTCACCGCCCACTGGATCGCCACGGTGCTGCTGATTGTGGCTTTTGTGCTGGGGTTGCTGATTTTCCCACCACTCTATGAGGCTCCCACAGCGGAGGCGTCGAGTTCGGTGCTGTTCATCGGGCGCTTCCATCCCATCCTGCTGCACCTGCCGGTCGGAGCGCTGGGGCTGCTGTGCTTTATGGAGCTGCTCTGCGTCACGCGTCGTGGCGAGTCAAAATACGGTGACGCCGCTCTGCTCACGCTTTTTGTCGGCTCCGCTGGCGCTGTGCTGGCCGTGCTGGCGGGCATCATGCTCTCGCGTGAGGGCGGCTATGTGGGGGGGAACTTCACCCTGCACCAGTCCATGGGCATCCTGGGCACGGCGGGCGTTCTTTTGGCGCTGGTGGTGCGCCTCCTTGCGATGGGACGCCACAGCACGGAGCTGCTGCAAGCCTACCGCGCCCTGTATTTCGTCAGCTTCGGTGTCATGGGCCTCGGTGCCCATTTCGGCGGCAATATGAGCCACGGCAGCAAATTCCTCACCCAGCATGCCCCGGAGCCGATCAAGAGCCAGATGATCAGCATGGAAAAGTGGATGCTCAGCTTTGTGGAGGAGCCCAAGCCAGAAAAGACTGAGGAAAAGGCACCTGAGCCTCCGAAGGCCGTCGAAACCGCGCCAACTCCTGCCTCGCCCGCCCCCGTTGCCAGCGGCGATAAGCTCGTCTTCCAGCACATCATTCTCCCGATCTTCGAGGCGAAGTGCAACAAGTGCCACAACGAGGAAAAGTCGAAGGGCGACCTGCGAATGGACACCTATGAACTGACCATGCAAGGCGGAGAAAACGGCAAGAACATCGTTGCTGGCAAGCCCGAGGAGAGTTTGAGCATCACTCGCATCATGCTCCCCATTGATGATGATGAAGGTGAGCACATGCCTCCCGAGGGCAAGGATCAGCTCACGAAGGAAGAAATCGCCCTTTTGAAGTGGTGGATCGAGCAAGGTGCCAGCAACACGCAAAAGGTGGACCTCAGCGTCATTCCCGCCGACATCAAGGCCGCCGCTGAGGCAATTGTGAAAGGTTAGTCCAAGTTGCTCCTTTAATTGCCCTGTTCAAAATACCGCCCTTCAGCTCTGTTTTCATGAAACCAACCTCCCTCATCCTCGCCCTGGCACTCGCCTTCACCGCGCATGCCGCCGATGACAAAAAAGCCGTCGATCCCGCCGTTGAGGCCGCGATGAAGCAAGTGAACGCCACTGGTGCTTCGCTCATGCCCATCGCCGCTGATGCGAAAGCATACCGCTTCACCGCCCTAAATGTCGCGAAGGAGTTCACAGATGCCGGTCTTGATGCCATCGCTCCCATCGCCGACAAGATCGCGTCTCTCGACATCGCCCGCAGCAAAGTGACCGATGCTGGGCTCGCCAAAGTCGCGGCGATGAAGAACCTCAAGGAACTGCATCTCGAAGGCACGAGCATCGGTGACGCGGGCCTCGATCATCTCAAAGGCCTCGCCGAGCTGGAGTATCTGAATCTCTACAGCACCAAGGTCACCGACGCTGGTGCCGCGAAACTGGCCGCTCTCGCCAAACTGAAGGCGCTTTATCTTTGGCAAAGCGGTGTCACCAAGGCCGGTGTGGCCGCTTTGAAGGCCAAGCTGCCCAAAACGCACATCAACAACGGTTGGTCCGCCGAAGATGACGCCAAACCCGTCGCCGTGGTTGCTGCCGCGCCTGTGGCAGCCGCCCCCGCTGCGGCCAAGCCTGCCACTCCAGCCCCAGCCGCTGCCAAACCCGCAGCGCCTGCCGCCGGTGGTAAACTGGACGCCGCCATCGCTGCCAAGGCCGTCGTTTATCGCGACGTCATCGCCCCAATCATGCAGGCGAAGTGTGTGAGCTGCCACGGTGAAGAAAAGAAGAAGGGCAAGCTCCAACTCCACGACTACGCAGCCATCATGAAAGGTGGTGGCGATGGCGCGACGACCGTCATTGCCAAGAACAGCAAAGACAGCCTCATGCTCGTCCGCGCAAGCCTCCCCACCGATGACGACGAGCACATGCCGCCGAGTGATGAGCCGCAGCTCACCAAGGAAGAAGTCGCCATCCTAAAATGGTGGATCGAAACTGGAGCTTCAGACAAAGCCACCGTGGCTGTCACAAAACCCACCGCCGAAGTAGAGGGCGCTCTTGCGGTGCTGCTGGCCAAAGGTCTGCCCAAAGTCGCCGCTCCGGCCAAGGTCGAGAAGCCAAAGCCCGCAGCACTCTCCGATGCCGAGAAAAAGCTGGTCGCCGAGATCACCGTCAAGATGCAGGCGCTCAACGCCTCCCTCATGCCGCTGGCGCAAGATACCGAGCAGCTCCGCCTCGGCGTCATCAACGCCGCAGACAAATTTGGCGACAAAGAACTCGCCATCTTGGCCCCCATCGCTCAGCACCTTGTCTGGGTCGATCTTGCCCGCAGCCAGATCACCGACGCAGGTGCCGACACGCTGGTGAAAATGGTCAATTTGGAGCGTCTTCACCTCGAAAACACCAAGATCAGCGATGCGGGCCTCGCCAAGCTTGGAGCGCTGCAAAAACTCGAATATCTCAACCTCTACGGCACCAAGACCACCGATGGTGGCAATGCCAAGCTGGCGGCAGCGAAGGGATTGAAGAAACTTTTCGTCTGGCAGACCGGTGTGACGCAAAACGGAGCCAAAGCTCTCGAAGCCCAGCTTCCTGGCCTCAAAGTCAACGTTGGACTCAGCGAAGCCGAAATCGCTAAACTGACCGCTCCTCCACCCGCTCCGCCAGCACCGCCTCCAGCGCCCGCGAAGAAGGATGAGCCCAAGAAGGCCGATCCGAAGGCCGCTCCAGCCGCGAAACCCGCTCCAGCTGCTCCAGCCGCGAAAACCACTGCTGGCAGTGATGTCATCAAAGCGGCCATGAAGCAGTATCACAAGCCTGATGACGCCCTTTCCAAAAAAGTCGCCGGAGGCACTGCTACCGAGTCTGATCTCGCCACCATGCTCAAGGTCTATCAGGACATGTGCGCCGCCACGCCGCCTAAGGGCGACAAAACCGCCTGGGTCGTCAAATGCCAGGCCGTCATCGGCTCCGTGAAGAAAATCCAGGCCAAGGATGCCACGGGCATCGCTGCTTTCAAAGCCGCCGTGAACTGCAAAGCCTGCCACAGCGAGCACAAAGGCGCGTGAGCATGGTTTGACATGGATTGAGGCAGTCTGCTGCCGCTTTCGGGAGGCTAGTCTGATGGCCGTCGGTCCGTGCATGAACCACGATTTTAAAAAAGCAGTCACCGCAGCGGTCGTTCTAGGCCTGCGGCGGCCGCAAGGCTGCCTCAAAAAGCGCCAGTAAGCTGCCGTAGTCCCTGCCTCCGAAAGCACGTCGCAGGCGTAATGAATCAAAGACAAACGACCGCAGCCGCGTTTGATTCCCGCCCCCCATGAATTCTCTGTTTCCACGCTTTGCGGCTCCGGCCGTGATCTGCCTTTCGCTCCCCTCCTGCGACCGCCTCGGTGAGCGTGAGTCCATCACCGAGACACGAGATGTTTCCAGTTACGCGGCGAAGCCAAACGTCGATATACCCAGCGCCACGCGCTTCTTTGACGATGCCAAAGAAGAGCCGCAGCAACGCCCGAATTTCCGTCAACTGCTCACTTGGACGGTTCCTGAAGGCTGGACTGAATTTTCCAAGCCAGATCCGATGGGCATGCGCCTGCTCGACCTGCGCTTCGGCCCCAATCAAGAAGGGGAGTGCTACATTTCGTTGATGCCCGGTCCAGCCGGTGGCCTGGAGGCCAATGTGAACCGCTGGCGCACTCAGATGGGCCAGCCCGCCTACACGGCAGATGCAATCAGCAAGCTGCCGAAGAAGCCTTTTTTCAATCGCGACGCCACCTTCGTGGCCTTCGACGGCGACTTCAAAGCCTTCGGTGCCGAGCAGGCCCAAACCGGCTACAGCATGCTCGGTCTCATCCATAGCGCGGAACAAGCCACGATCTTCGTCAAACTCACCGGGCCTAAAGCTCTCGTGGAGCAGAACACTGCCGCGTTTGACTCCTTCTGCCAGTCGATCAAGCCCAACGTGCCGCAGCAATGACTGCGATAATGACGCATTCTGCATTCGTCATCAACTGACCCCGCTTTTCCCCTCGTGTCCTCTCCCCCAAAATCTCTCTTCGCGAAAGTCTTCGCCTTCCTCACCAGCTTTGGTCTCGCCACGTTCACGCTGAGCGGACTGCTGCTTATCACCTTCCTTGGAACGTTGGAGCAGGCGGAATATGGCCTGGTGGCCAGCCAGGCGCGTTACTTTGAGTCGTTCTTTATCGACCGCATCGACATCGGTGCCTGCTGGCGGGCGTTGGCCTTCAACGGTTACTGGGACATCGGTAACATCTCGCTGCCGCTTTACATCGTTCCTGGCGGCTACACGCTGATGGCGATCTTGTTCGTGAATCTGCTGCTGGGCGGCATCGTGCGCATCCGTAAGTCGCCCAAGACCATCGGCGTCATCATATCGCACTTCGCCATCCTGTTCATGATCGCCGCTGGCGCCTGGAACTCGCGGAAGGGAAGACAAGCGATGAGTTCCGTAGCTTCCATGAGCGTGTGATCGAGATCGAGAAGGTGCAGACGGATGAAAAAGCCAAACGCAGTGTGCTGGTGATCGGCGATGACAAATATCGTGACCTCGCTGCGGGCAAAGGCCGCACCTTCACGCATGACAGCCTGCCGTTTGACCTCATGATCACCAACTGGAAGCAGCATGCGCAGCCCAAGCGTAACACCGGCGATCGAACCGACGCGGTGGACGGCTACTACATCCAGGAAGTCACCACGCTCGATGATGCGGGTGCCGCCTTGCCGGATGAACAACTCGCCAGCGCCTGCATGGCCATCGTGAAGGATAAAAAATCCGGCGAGGAGCAGAAAGGCATCCTGTGGGAGTTCGCCGCCGCGCCTTGGACTGTCACGGTGGGTGCTGACAAATACCTCATCTCCCTCGACCACCGCTCCTACAAGCTGCCGTTTGCCGTTCGTCTCGACGAGACGGAGCAGGAAAAACATCCGGGCACCGAGCGGGCGCGTCGTTTCACCAGCAAAGTCACGAAGATCACCGGTGATCATGAAGAAAAGCGCGTCATCACCATGAACGAGCCGGTCCGCAGCGAGGGCTACGCCGTCTTCCAGCAGACGTTCGATGATGGCACACGCAGCGGCAGCGGTGTGAAGCGCTCTGGCTTCCAGATCGTCGAAAACCCCTCCGATCACTGGCCGCTCATCTCCTGCATCATCGTCGCCGAAGGTCTGTTGCTGCATTTCCTCATGATGCTGGCCCGTTTCATCAAGGTGGAGCCGTGGAAGTTCTCTCTGGGCCTCATTTTCGCCTTCAACGCCGCCTTCGCCCTCGCGATGTGGAAGCTGCTCTAAACGTTCAAACTCGCTGAATGCCATGAAAACCCTCCGCCTTGCCCTTTTCTCGTTGTTCGCGACCACCGGCCTCATGCCTGCCGCCGAACTGCCGCCGCTTGATCTTTTCCGCGACAAAGAAGTCGTCGAAACCTTCGCTTCGATCCCCGTGCAGGAGTCGGGGCGTATCAAGCCGCTCGAAAACGTCGCCAGCTACCGCCTGCTGCGTTTTCGTGCTCGTCGCAGCATCTGGCTGACGGACAATGGTGAAATGGACGGCGGCAAACCGCTCGTCGATCCTGCCACGCAAAAGCCGATCACCAAGGAAGGTGGCAAACCGGTGAAGCTCAGCGCCACCGAATGGTTGCTGATGAGCTGGTTCAGGCCCGACATCGCCAAAACGGTGCCTTTGTTCAAAGTGGACAACTCCTCTGCGATCGAAGAACTCGGGCTGAAGGCCAAAGCGAAGCGCGATCAATACAGCTTCACTGAGATCGAGCCTGCCAGGCAGACACTCATGGAAAAGATGGCCGAGTATCGCGAAATCCCGGCCAAGAAGCAGACGCCGGAGCAGCGCATGATCGTCCAGCTCGCCGCGAACTTCCTCGACTATGAGATGATCACTGGCCACTTCGATTTCATCCGCTCGCCCGTCGGTGCCAAGCCGGAAGGGCTGCCTGCTGGCATTGAGCAGCCCATTCGTTTATCCAAGAGCCTCAACGCCCTCGCGAACGCCGTGCGCACCAGCGGCGGGCCGCCCATGCAGATCCCGTGGTTCCGCGAATTCGGCAAAGGAGCACTCGGCGCGATGATGAGCGGCAATGCCGAGCAGCAGCTCCGCGTTTTTCCACCTACTCCCAAGGCGGGTGACGTCTGGCAAGGTCCCGGCGAGACCATCTTTGGCGCGATCAATGGCGACAAGGAAGTTCCAGCGGAGCAACTCGCCTGGCTAGCCTTGTATGAAGAGGTTTATCTGGCGCTGCCGGATGCCGTGAAGTTCAAAGCGGCTTCAAAAGCGCTGTTATCCAAGATTCAAGAGGCGGCCAAACAACGTGGTGAGGCGCAATCCATTTCTCTGGAGCGTCATTCGATGAAGGCGGACTACTTTTTCTACTCGCAGTGGATTTTCCTCGTCGGCTTCATTGCTGTGGCGCTGACGTGGATCTCGCCCGGATCGCGTTTTGACAAGATCGCCAAGTTCAGTGCTTGGCTGCTGCTCGGAACGGCTACAGCGCTGTCCGTGGTCGGTGTGGTGATCCGTTGCATCATCATGCAGCGCCCACCGATCACCACGCTGTATGAAACGATTCTCTTCATTGGCGCTTCGGTGGCCCTGTTTGGCCTCATCGCCGAATGGATCACGAAACGCGGCCTCGGGCTGCTCGTGGCGGCGGTCGGCGGCACCGCGTGCATGTTCCTGGCCATTCAATTTGAGGCCTCTGAAGCCACAGACACCCTCCAGCAGCTCCAGGCCGTGCTGATCACGAATTTCTGGCTCTCCACCCACGTTCCGCTCATCAACCTCGGCTACGCCGCTTGCATGGTGGCCGCGTTGATCTCGATGATTTACTTCGTGCAGCGTCTCCTGGGAAAAGTGGGGCCGAAGTCGGACGAAGGCCGCTTCCTCACTCGTGTGGCCTATGGATTCATCGCCGCAGGCTTGTTTCTCTCGCTCGTGGGCACGGTGCTAGGCGGGATTTGGGCCAATTACAGCTGGGGCCGTTTCTGGGGCTGGGATCCGAAGGAAAACGGCGCACTCATGATCGTGCTGATGTGCCTAGTCATCCTGCACGCTCGCTTGGGTGGCTACATCCGCGAGATCGGCCTGCACTGCTGCAATCTGATCCTCGGCTGCATCGTGATCTTCTCCTGGTTCGGCGTGAACCAACTCGGCGTCGGTCTGCATGCCTATGGCTTCACCGATGGCATCTGGCCCAAGATTTATGGCTACTGGCTCAGCCAGGGGGCGCTGCTGGTTTACGGAATGTTTCTCGCCTGGAGTGATCGTCGCACCCCAACACCCGAGGTGGTTCCAGTGGTCAAAGGTGCTGAATCCACCGTCGGCTGAGTTGCCGACTCAGTTTGATTTCCGATAAGCGATGATGCCCTGCGCGATGCCCTCGGCGATGCGTTTGCGGTATTCACCGGTCATCATGCGAGCACGTTCGGTCGAGTTGCTGACGAAGCCGCATTCCACCAGCACGGCGGGATTTTTCGAAGTGGCGCGGATGACGTGGAAGCCTGCGCTCTTCACTCCGCGATTGGTCATGCTGGTGCGCTGAACGAGGTAAGCCTGAATATACGCCGCCAGCATGTAGCTGGAGGAAAAGTGGTAGTAGGTCTCAGCGCCTGCACCGCTGCCGCCGCGGTTGTAGTTGTAGTGAATGCTGACGAAGATCGAGTTCCGCCGACTGTTGCCCAAAGCAGAACGGTCTTGCAGCGGAATGAATACATCACGGCTGCGGGACATGATGACTTTTAAGCCTTGCTGCTTGAGCAGTTGCTCCACGCGCCGTGCGGTGTCGAGCGCGAGGTGCTTTTCATAGACATAACCAATGGCGGCACCGCGATCATGCGCACCATGGCCGGGATCGATAATGACCGTGTCGAAGGCTTTTGCCTCCACCGCGAGAATCAACATCGCCATCACGATCCAAAAAGCACTGGCCAGAAGCCGGGTTGTCTGGCGATGAGTTCGGGGGGATTGAGGCATGCGAGGTGAGAGCGTGAACCAGGTTTGAGGACAACCTTAATATTTCCGCACAGTAAGCGAAGTAGCGGCCAAAGGGTCAAGTTTTTTGGCCTAATACGTCTGCGGCTGGCACAAAAAACCGCCGGAGGTTTGCGGCCTCCGGCGGTGCGTTCAAATCAACGATTTATCGGGTCAATCAATTGCCAGGAAGGCCGCCTGGCAGACCACCAGGAAGGCCGCCGGGCTGTCCAGGCAATCCGCCAGGAAGACCGCCGGGTTGTCCAGGCAG
>JAJTDU010000042.1 GCA_021298725.1 Verrucomicrobiaceae bacterium
CCGAATCCGTAGCCGAATCGGATACTCCGCGTTGTTTCGTGGGCTTTTCCACGTCCCGAGCACCTCCCAGGCAAACGCATCACTCGCCAGATGCCGCACCGTGCCATCACGCTCCACCACGGCCAAGGTCGAGGCCGTGTCCAGCGTCCCATCTTTCCGTCTCATGCGATACACCATGATCTCACGTCCATCCTTGAGCTGAAACGCAACCCAGTCCCAGCCCACTTGGCCTCCTTCAAGCTGGCTGCTGCTGAACTCATGATCCATCCACGCTTCACCACTCACTGCATGCTCCGCTGCGCCCTGCTTCACCGTGCCGGTCGTCTTCAAACGTGGCCACGTCAGGTAATGACTCGCCGCTGAGTCCGTTGCGCCTTTGCGCGACACACCATCCTTCCCGAACACCACCAGTGGCTTCACTGCCTCAAGCTCCAGCCGCAGCAAAACCTCGCCCTTCACCGTCGCCGTGATGTGCAGGAGCTGCGTCTTCTCATCGAGCTTTAGCGTCCAGTTGCCGTTCCGCACCGCCAGCGTCGCCTCAGACGATGCCGCATCCCATCCTTCACGGTTCAAGCGTTCCTCATGCACAAAACGACCGGTTTTTGCATCGAGCAAAGCCGCGTGCGCCAAGTGCAAGTGCAGCGTCTTCCCATCCGCACGCCGTGCTTGGCGGAAAAACGTCACCTGAAAGCCGAACCGCCCGCCGTCCTTCGCGTCCAGGTGCCCCGTCACATACCACCACTCCGTGCGGAATTCAGGATGGCTCCCATGATCGCGTGGAAACTCAAACACCCGCCCCTTCTGTGGAATCGCAAAGCCATCCGCTGTCGTCTGCGCATCCAGCAGCGTTGTCATCGTGAGAAAAATCAAAGTCCAGTGTCTCATGTCATTCCTCCGTGTGCTCCGCCGGCAGCATCGCTGCCCATCGTCCGACCAAGGCCGCTACCAGCATGCCTGCCGCGATCACCGCAGCGCCCAGCACCACCAGATGCCACCACACCGCGTGAAATTGCAGCGTCCAGCCGAAGCATTGCTTGTTGACGCGATACACCAGCAGCCAGCCGAGCCACAAACCAGCAGCGATGCCCGTGAAGGCTCCCGCACAAGCCACGCCGAGTCCTTCCAGCGCTGCTGAACGTGCGATCTCGCTCCGCGTCATGCCCAGCGATCGAAGTGTCGCCAAAACAGCCCGTCGCTCCAGCAATAGGCTCGTCAGCGCCAGACCGAGACCCACCACCGCCACGATCACGCCGATCACCTCCAGCGCATGCGTCACCGAAAACGTCTGGCGGAAAATGCGCAGCGCCTCACTGCGAAGATGCGCATTGGTAAACACACTCAAACCCGGATGCTGGTTTTGAATGCGATCACGCGTCATCTCCGCATCCGCGCCCGGCTTCAGCATCAAGGCCACCCGCCACGCCTCATCCGTCTCAAACCATTCGCGAAACACCGCCGCAGGCAGCGTCAATGATCCGCGTTCATTGCCATACTCCGCGTTCATCGCCACCACGCGCACTTTGCGGCCCACCAGCTCGATCACATCGCCAACCTTTGTTTCAAACCGCTCGCTCCAGCTCTCGCTCATGATCGCCGGAGTGATGCCATCGTTCGTCTGCCACCACTCCGCATGCGCTGGAGCCTCCACCCACGCATACAGCCCGTGCTTGTGCGCAAACATCGGATCAGTGCCGAGAATCAGCACCTCCCCGCCCTTCCACAGCAGCATTCTCGCCTGCACATAAGCCAACTCAGCGACATCCAGCTCCTTGCCAAGCTCCACCACGGTTTTCGCCGAGATGAAATGCGTCGATGACGCGCTCTGCGCCCCGGCGCTGCTGATGTAGATGTCCGCCTGCATCGTGCGGTCGATCCAGCCGCGCATCGTGTGGTCAAAGCTCGCCACCATCACCGCCATGCCCGTCGTCATCGCCACCGCGCTCGCCAGTGCCGCCACCGCAAAGCGATGCCGCACCGTCGGCCGCCGCAAATGTGAAAGCGCGACTCTCGCCACCGCTCCGCTCAGTCGTCCGGCCTTACCCATGCCTCTCAACACCGCACCCGCCGCCAATCCCGCGCCCACCAGCCAAAGCAGTGCCGCCGCATAACCCGCCAGCGGCAGCCGGGTGCCGCTCGCAAACCGTAGCACCGGCAGTTGTGCCAGCAGAGCCGCCACCAGCATCATCACCCAGCCGATCCATTCCACACGCCAAACCGTGCCGCCTTCGAACAGCACCGCATGCCGACCCAGCATGTGCGCCGGTGGCGTGCGCGCAGCCATCCGCGCGGGCCACCATGCGGCGATGAGGCTGGCTAAAATCGAAATCGACAACGCCAAGAACGCTTCACTGCTGCTCAACGATGCCTGCTGCTCGCTCGTCGCTCCATACAGCGCATTCATCGTCTGCGTCACCCCACCCACTGCGGCTTGAGCTCCGAGCCAGCCGAGCAACACGCCCAAAACACCGCCGCACAGCCCCAGCAGACCCGCTTCGATGAGAAACGCCACTTGGATCGCCCGATCCGTCACACCGAGCGATTTCAAAATGCCAATCTCCTCCCGCCGTCGCAGCACCACGCCGTCCAGCGCCTGAAAAATGAGATAACCGCCGACCAGCAGCGCCAGCAGTGAGAGAATCGTCAGATTCAGCCGAAACGCCTGCGTCATCGTGCCCGCTAATTGTCTCCGATTCGCCCCGCCCGTCACCTGCCAGCGCGATTGGAGCAACTCACCCGCTTCCTCGCGCAAATTCGGAAACAAAGCGCTGTCTTGTGCCAGAACCTCCACGCGATCCACCTTGTCGCCACGCAGCAGAACGGACTGCGCTTCCGGCAGATCCATCAGGAGTAAATGTTGGGGCAGACTCGGCACTCCTGGCGTCTCCGGCACCACCCCCGCCACTTTCAGCGCGATCACGCGGTCATCCACGATCAACCGCAGTTCCTCGCCTTGCTTCACGCCCAGCTTCGGACTCACATAAACACCCGAGCGCACCGCCTGCATGTTTGCGCCCAGTCCCGCCGGTGCCTCACCGCGGAGATTGAGCAGAGCCACAAAATCCACGCCCAGCAGCCGCCACGTGGCCCGCGATCCGATCTCGCCATTCCCCGCATCCGCCGCCGGTGTCACGGTTTCCTCCACCACCGGCAGCAAGCTCACCGGACGATGCTCCATCAACTCGCGCATCTCCCGCACATCACCTTCACGCAAAACACCGCTCATCGCCTGCACCGTCCAGTCTGGCTGCCGCGTGATGCCATCCGTGAAGGTCTCGAAGCCCGACAACGCCGCGTTGCTCGCCAGCCGCACCGCGAGATAAACGCTTGATCCAAGCGCCAAGATCAGCATCAACGCGATCTGTTGCCGCAAAGCCAGCCGCCAGTGCCGTAGCGCACAACGCCGCAAGATGAGAAGCACCGTACTCATGCGCCTTCGACGATTTGACCGTCCTGCATGCGCAGCACGCGCTCGCAATGCTTCACCGCCTCAGGGCTGTGTGTCACCAGCAGCAGCGCTGCCTTGGTTTCACTCACAATCTGCGCCAACAAATCCAGCACCTGCGCTCCCGTGGCCGAATCGAGGCTGCCTGTCGGTTCATCCGCCAAAATCAACGTCGGTCGATGCACCACCGCCCGCGCGATTGCCACGCGCTGCATCTCCCCACCCGAAAGCTGACCCGGCAGCGCCGCCGCTCGATGAGAAATGCCCACACGCTCCAGCAGCGCCTGCACTCGCGATTCACGCTCGCTCGTCGGCACACCGAGCAGTTGCAGCGGCAGCTCGATGTTCTCTGCCGCGCTCAGCGTCGGCAGCAGATGATAAAACTGAAACACCGTGCCGATGTGCCTCCGCCGCAGCTGCGCCAGCCCGTCCGCGCTCAAATCGGCAAGCACCTGGCCTGCAATCGTCACGCTGCCACTGTCCGCACGATCCACGCCACCGACACAGTTCAAAACGGTCGTCTTGCCACTGCCCGAAGGTCCCAGCAGCGCCACACGCTCGCCTTGCTCCAGCTTAAAAGACACGCCGCGCAGGATCGGGCGCTCCGCGTAGCTTTTGGTGAGGGATTCGACTTCGAGAACAGCCATGAGAAAAGGAAACGGCCTGTCCGGCCTCATGGACGCTCACTTCATCGCTCGCATCAGTTCACGCACATATTTGCCCAGCATGTCGAACTCCACGTTCAGGCGGTTCCCCGGCTTTTTCGTGTGTAGATTCGTGACCTGGAACGTGTGCGGGATGATCCAGCACACCACCGTGCTCTCCGTCACCTCTGCTGCGGTCAAAGAGATGCCATCCAGGCAGATTGAACCCTTCGGAATGACCAAACCGCGTTGCTCCGCCGGAATCTCGACTTCCAACCGCTGATCCTGCCCGTGCTCGCTCCAATCAAGGATTTTCACCGTCGCATCGACGTGTCCTTGGACAAAATGGCCCCCAAATCGCGCCCCCATCGCCATCGCACGCTCCAGATTGACCTGGGAGCCAGTTTGCAGATCACCTAGACTCGTCACCTTCAATGTTTGCATCAGCAGATCAAAGCACGCCGTCTGCGCTGAAAGATCTTTGGCCGATACTGTGAGGCAGCAGCCGTTCACCGCCACGCTTTCACCATCCGCCAGTTCAGAAGCCATCGCCCCCACGTTCACGGTCAGCCGCGCGCTTTCGCCGCGCGGCTCCAGGGAAATGACACTGCCGGTAGTTTGGACGAGACCTGTAAACATGCGCCGAGATAAACGGACAAACCGCCGCTGTCGATGCGCTGTTCGCCGAAATCTTCGCCGGGGAAGGATCAAGCAGGGCAGGGGCGTATTGATTCACGTTTTGTTTCACCGTCTCCTCCAGCTTGGCACCTTGCTTGTCTCCACGAGTCTCCTCTCGGCGGAGCACTGGGCCTTTCAGCCACTGAAGCCCGGCAAGGAGCAGAGCATCGACGAGTTCATTCAGAAAAAGCTCGCCAAACACGGTTTGCAGGCTTCACCACGCGCCGATGCCCGCACGCTCGCCCGCCGTGCCAGCTTTGATCTCACCGGGCTGCAACCGGAGCGAACCGACGTGCCGTATGAGCCATTCGTCGATCAGTTGCTCGCCTCACCGCACTACGGCGAGCAATGGGCCCGCCACTGGCTCGATGTGGCCCGCTACTCAGACACGAAGGGCTACGTTTATGCCCGCGAGGAGAAGAACTGGGTGCATGCCACGCCGTATCGCGACTGGATCGTGCGTGCGCTGAACGAAGACATGCCGTATGACCGCTTCCTGCTCCTGCAAATCGCCGCCGATCAAGTCGTGCCGCCCAAGTCACCTGATCTCGTCGCGATGGGCTTTCTCACGCTCGGACGACGCTTTCTGGGCGTGACGCATGACATCATCGACGACCGCATCGACGTCGTCACGCGTGGCACACTCGGTCTCACGGTCGCCTGCGCACGCTGTCACGATCACAAGTTTGATCCCATCCCCACGCGTGACTACTACGCGCTCTACGGCGTCTTCCAGAGCAGCGCCGAGGCCCTCGTGCCCGCCACGGGGGCCGAAAACGCCGAACTGACCGCGTTAGTGAAAAAAAACCGCGATCTCATGACGAAACGCCGCGAGGAGCAGATGGCGCGCACGCGTTCGCGAGCTGCTGATTACAGCAAAGCGGTGACCGAGTTGGAAAAATATCCCGAACAGGGCTTCGACCAGATCATCGACGAGAAAGACCTCAATCCCTTCATCGTCCATCGCTGGAAAGCGTGGGTGGAAAAGCATCCTGGCGTCGAACTCACCGAAGAACGCCTCAAGCAGTCCGATTCCCCCGCCTTCGTGCCCGACGAGCACATCGCGAACATCGAGATGTATTTCCCCACCGGCGTCACCACCGAGCTTTGGAAGTCACAGGGCGAGGTGGACCGCTTCATCGTCAAAAACAACGCCGCACCGACTTACGCGACGGTTTTGGTCGATCGCCCGCTGCCCAGCACGCCGCGCGTCTTCACTCGCGGCAATCCGCTCACGAAAGGCGCTGAGGTGCCACGACAGTTTTTGAGCCTCTTCGGCAACCAATCTCCGTTCACGAAAGGCAGTGGCCGACTCGAACTCGCACAGGCCATCATCGACCCGCGCAATCCGCTCACCGCCCGCGTCATGGTGAATCGAATCTGGCAGCATCATTTCGGTCGCGGTTTGGTGAGCACGCCGAGCGATTTCGGCAAGCAAGGCAGCCCTCCGAGCCATCCCGAGCTGCTCGACTGGCTGGCGACAGAGTTCATCCGCAGCGGCTGGAGCATCAAACACATGCACCGGCTCATCATGCTGTCGGAGGCGTATCGTAGAACGAGTTTTCCAACTCGTTCAGACGGGTTGGAAAACCCGTCCTACGTCCCGCATCGTCTCAGCTTCGAAGAAGCCCGCGATGCCTGGCTCGCTGCCGCAGGCCGCCTTAATCTGCGCATCGGTGGCCGACCCGAAGGATTGTTCGCAGCCAGCAACACGCGCCGCACGCTTTACGCACTCGTGGACCGTGAAAACGTGCCGATGGTCATGCGCACCTTCGACTTCGCCAATCCCGATCTCTCCATTCCGCAGCGTTCCGAGACCACCGTGCCGCAGCAGGCGCTTTTTGGCCTGAATCATCCCTTTGTCGTGCAGCAGGCGAAGGCACTCGTTCAAAATGCTGCCGCATCCAAGTCAGACGAAGCAAAGACGCGCCACATCTATGCCAAGCTTTTCCAGCGCAGTCCCACATCCGACGAGCTGGCTTCTGCTCTAGCCTTCGTCCAAACCGACACCACGCCCGTCATCGCCGCTTCTGATCACTCCAAATCCTGGCACTACGGCTACGGTGCGTGGGATGAGAGCACAGGGCGCTTAAAGACCTTCAACCCACTGCCGCACTTCACCGGCAGCGCATGGCAGGGTGATGAAGCGTGGCCCAATGAAAAACTCGGCTGGGCACAACTCACCGCCGAGGGCGGGCATCCCGGCAATGATCGCCAACATGCCGTCGTGCGCCGCTGGATCGCGCCTGCCGACGGCAGTTACGATCTCAGATCAACGCTCATCCACGAACCGAAGGTCGGCGACGGCATTCGTGCCTTCGTGAGCCACTCGCGTCTCGGGAAATTGCGCAGCGCGACGCTTCTCGACTCCAAAGCGGAGCTTAGCCTCGCCTCTATCGCCTTCCAGAAAGGCGACACCCTCGATTTCATCGTCGATATTGGCAACGGCCTGAACAGCGACCAGTTCCTCTGGTCCGCTCAAATCATCGCCGGCTCGGGCGGTGATGTGCCATCCGAAGTCTGGGACGCGCAAAAAGACTTCACAGCCACACCGAAAACGACGCTCTCTTCCTGGGAACAACTCGCGCAGGTGCTGATGCTCTCGAACGAGTTCATGTTTGTTGATTGAGGCGTCAGCAAAGTAGCCATCTCGCTCCGCGAGATGAGCCGTGTGCGTTCGCAAACTCGTTTACGCCTGCGCAATCGAAAGCGTTGAGTTCCTCTCGCGGAGCGAGAGGACTACTGTGCTTCGCGGTTTCGAGTGCCCGCAAGCAGGAAGGTCAGGTCCACGTATCCCTCCCATGCCTCCACCACTCACCCGCCGAGACTTCCTCGCCCGCTCCGGCATGGGCATGGCTACGCTCGGTCTGGCGGATTTGCAGGCCGCCAAGCCACACTTCGCCCCCAAGGCAAAGCGGGTGATTCATTTCTTCCTCAATGGTGGGCCGTCGCACGTCGATACGTTTGATCCGAAGCCTGCGCTGGCGCGATATGCGGGCAAGCCAGTGCCAAGTCATCGCATCACGGAGCGGAAGACGGGCGCGGCGTTTCCCTCACCGTTCAAGTTTCAACGTTATGGACAGAGCGGGATCGAGGTGAGCGAGTTGTTTGAGAAAACAGCGGCGCACATCGACGACATCGCGGTGATACGCTCCATGCAGGCGCAGGTGCCGAACCATGAGCCCTCGCTGATGCTCATGAACTGTGGCGACTCGATCCAGGCACGTCCCAGCATGGGCGCATGGCTGACGTATGGTCTGGGCAGCGCGAATGAGAACCTGCCGGGCTTCATCGCGATGTGCCCCGGCGGCATGCCGATCAAGAGCGCGGAGAACTGGCAGGCGGCCTTCCTTCCCGGAGCGTTTCAGGGAACGTATGTGGATTCAAAGCATGAGGCGGTGGACCGCCTGATCGAAAACATCCGCAGCCCGCATGCGGACACGAGCGTGCAGCTCCGCCAGCTCGAACTGCTGCGTCGGATCAATGCCGCTCACAAGGCCGAGCGCAGCGATCCGCGGCTGGAGGCGCGCATTCAGAGCTTCGAACTCGCTTTCCGCATGCAGATGGATGCAGCGGATGCGTTTGATGTCTCGCAAGAGCCCGAGCAAATCCGCAAGCTCTACGGTGAGGGTGTTCATGCACGGCAGACGCTCATTGCGCGGCGGCTGCTGGAGCGCGGCGTGCGCATGGTGCAGCTCTGGCATGGCGCAGGGCAACCGTGGGATAATCACAACGACATCGAGACGAACCACCGCAATCTCGCGGCGCAGATCGACCAGCCCATCGCCGCGCTGCTGCATGATTTGAAGCAGCGCGGCATGCTGGAGGACACGCTGGTCATCTGGGGCGGCGAATTCGGCCGCACGCCGACCGTGGAGCTCGCCGGAGGCAAATCGAAGCTGGGTCGCGATCACAATCACTACGGCTTCAGCGTCTGGATGGCCGGCGGTGGCATCAAAGGCGGCACGGTGCATGGCAGCACCGATGAATTCGGCTTCGCCGCGCAGGACAACCCCACCAGCGTGCATGACCTGCATGCGACGATCCTTCACCTCATGGGCCTCAATCACGAGGAGCTGACCTACCGCTATGCCGGTCGCGATTTTCGGCTCACGGATGTGTATGGCGAGGTCATCACGCCGATCGTGGCCTGATCAGCCCTTCTCACCAAACCTTCAAAACGCCTCACACCACCACCAGCACGATGGCGCTCATCATCATGAGAGCGCCCGCCAGCCTCCAGCGCATGACCTTGGGGCCGAGGTGCTGCTCAGCGTTGTGAAACCAATGACCAACGAGCCAGACGAGCACGACGCTGAGCAGTCCGCGCGAGGCATAGACGATGTTGGCGTTCGTGGCCTTGCCAAAGACGGCCAGGGTGCTGACGAAGGTGATGCTTTGCACGCCGAGCAGGACGGAGCCGCCCACCAGCCACGGCCAGGCTTTGCCGGGCACTTGGCTCAAAGGCGCGGAGAAACGGAAAATGAGGCCGCAGGAGAGCAGGGCGTTCATCCAGAAGATGCAGGGCAGCAGACGACCCGCGCCCCAGCTTGGCCCCCATTTCTGCACCAGCACGTCGAACACGGCGAAGGCCACCGCACCACTGGCCCCGGCGCAGAAGGTGACGAGCAGGTGACGCGGCGGCTGATCGGCGTCTTTGCGATTGAGAAAGGTGATGCCGAGCACGCTGAGGAAGGCGGCGATCCAGAGTTTCATGCCCACGGCCTCGCCGATGAGCAAGGGGGTAAAAAACGCCACCAGGATGACCTTGAGACCGAAAATCGGCACGGCGACGGAGACATCTCCCTTTTCCAGCGCCAGGAATTGCGAAAGCTGACCCACAAACAGGCACAGGGCGATCACGCCAGGCTGCCAGAGCAGTTCTTTCTGCACCGGCGGACCTCCGAGCAGCCAGAGCAGAGAAAAAAGTGCCGCGACGATCACATTGGCCACAAAAGTGGTGCGCCAGAGGCCCACGCCGAGATCGCTGGAGCGCTTCAGCACCAGAGCGCCAAAGGCGTAGAGCAAGGCTGCGACGAGCGGGAAGAGCGTGGTGGCAAATTCGGGGGACACCCGCGCCAGTAACACGCCAACGCAGGCGATCAAGGCCGGGAATCCGCCGGTGACTTACGCGTTGCTTGCCACGCTCCATGTGCTCGCTAAGGCATGCCGCCCCAACCAATTTCCATGACTCCTTCCTATCCCGAACAAGCCGTCGCCGTGCTCTTCAGCGGTGGCGATGCCCCTGGCATGAACGCCTTCCTCCGCGCCATCGTGCGCCTGGGCCTGAATCGTGAAAAAATCGCCGTGCTCGGCGTGCGCGACGGCTACCGCGGCCTCGTCCGCACCGCTCGTGCAGTGAATGGGGATGCCGAAGCGCTGTTGCGGCTGAAAAACGCCATCGCCAGCCATCCGGGCCGCGCTGGTCTCATCAATGACCAACTCGACCTCATCCAGATGGACCATGCCAGCGTCAGTGGCATCATGGGCAAGGGCGGCACCATCCTTGGCTCGGCTCGTTGCTTGGAGTTTCACGAGAAAGAAGTGCGCACGAACGTCATCCATCTGCTGAAAGGCTTGAACGTGCGCGCCTTAGTCGTGGTGGGCGGCGATGGCTCGCTCACCGGCGCGAAATTGCTCGCCACAGAAAGCGATCTGCAAATCATCGGCATCCCTGCCACGATCGACAACGATTTGCAGTTCACCGACATGGCGCTCGGCGTGGACACGGCGGTGAACACGCTCGTCTGGGCCGTGGACCACTTCATCGACACCGCCCGCAGCCACCGCCGCGTGATGGTGCTGGAAACGATGGGCCGCGCCAGCGGTGACCTCGCACGCATGGCCGGTCTGGCCTCGGGCGCGGAGATGATCATCACCCCGGAGTCAGGGGCCCTGAAAGCTGCGGACATGGAGCGTCTGGCCGCGAAAATCGAAGGCGCGATGACCCGTGGTCGCGGACATGCCATCGTGCTCGTCGCAGAAGGGGTGGAGTTTGACCCACCGCAGAAGCGCAACCGCGCCTATGTGCTCATGGACGCGTTTCAGCAGTATTTTCAGCGTTCCGGCGCACCGTTCCCGGATCTCGAGGTGCGCCCTTCCGTGCTAGGCCATCTCCAGCGCGGCGGTCACACCACGCCGCAGGATTGCATCTTGGCCGCCCGCTTTGCCGACTGCGCCTGGATAAACATCGGCGGAGCCACCGGCAAAAGCGGCGTCACCGCGCTGCGCAAGAACAACATCGAGATCGTCCCCTACGGCGAGCCCGACATGCCCGAACGCGCTGCCTTCTCCCGCGAAATGGAGCAGTTGCATGATGATTTGAGCTCGTGGTGATTCTGGCAAAGAGCCTAGAGCACAGGGCAGAGAGCAGGCTGGTGTAAATCCATCCCTGAACGATGCGTGGCCCTTTGCTCTTCGCCCTAAGCCCTCAGCTAGCCCTTCACCCACCGGTCCAGCCACTGCACTGTCTTGTCCCACATCTCGGGCAGATACACATGACCGATGCCTGGGTAAATCGTGTTTTCGAAGCGAATGGCCGCTTCGCTGCCATGCAGTGCATAGACTTGGCTCACGATTTTACCGAGATGTCTCACTCCTTCGATGGGTGAGCCGCCGTCTTGGTCACCAGTCATGAAAAGCATCGGGCGGGGTGCGGCGAGGGCGATCACGGCCTCGGTGTCGAAGTGCTTCAACATGCCTGGCACGAAGTAGTAAATGCCGTGGGCTTTGAGCATGCCAACGCGGATCAGCTCCTCGTAGCGCGTCATGCAGGCCACGCACACGGCGGCGCGGGGGCGGTCGTCCAGCGCCATGATCCACCAGCTGCGTGTGGAGCCCATGCTGATGCCGGTGACGCCGACGCGGGCCGCATCCACCTCGGGACGCGAGCAGAGATAGTCCAGCGCGGTCAGATCATCGCGCACGATCATGCCCCAGAGCGTGCGTCCGGCCCAGAGATGGAATTTGGCCGCCGTCATCTCGCCCGCACCGCCTTTTTGCTGCGGCCCGTCGGGGCCTTGGCCGTTGCGCTCGCCAAAACATGGCGCGTCGATGCCCAGCACGACGTAACCGGCCTCCGCCAGCGCCGGACCGG
>JAJTDU010000043.1 GCA_021298725.1 Verrucomicrobiaceae bacterium
GATGATGGCATGAAGCTGGTGGCGGTGATTCTGCTAGGGTTGACGGGCGGCATTCTGATGGTGAAATTTGTGATCCCTTGGATCGGGGATGCGATGGGCGAGGCGGTGTTTTCCTCCGGTGAGCAGTTGGAGCAGGATGAGGTGACGAAGGCGGCCGTCTGCATCTCCCAGGGCGACTATCCAGGGGCCATCAGCCACTACGAAAAGATGCTGGAGGAAAAGCCAAACGATCCCTTCCCGGTGGCGGAAATCGCGAAGGTGCATGCGGAGCGTCTGCATGATCCGCAATCAGCGCTGCAAGTGCTCAGCGACCATTTGCAGAGCAAGGACTGGCCGGTGGATGACGCGGCCTTCATCATGTTCCGCATCGCGGATGTGCAACTGACGCAACTGCACGATTTCGAGGCCGCGCGTGACATGCTGCAGCAGGTCATCGGCAACTTCCCGAACACGCGCCACAGCGCGAACGCCCACCACAAGATGAGCGAAATCGAGCAGGCTGAATACAAGGCGCTGATGGATCAGCGCCTGAAAGCGGGAGCCTCTGGCGGAGCGACGGCCTAAACTTTCTTTCCATGGCGGACGATGCTCGCGAAGCTCCAGTGCTGGACCCGGGCTAATCCGCTGATGGTGCAGGCGCTGGCCGCGACGGCTGGCATTCTCAGTGCGGAGTTGGGTGGGCTGCAAGGCGATGGGCCGGGACTCATGGGTGCTGCGGCATTGCTGCTGGTCGCCGCATTCTGCTGGAGACGCGCTTGGCTGCTGCTGCCGGGCTGTGCGCTGGTGTTCGCGTTCATTCATGCGACGCGTACGGATGAAACGTTCCGCCATCCGTTGCGCACTGTGCTGCTGGGCGCGGACAAACCACTGCCAGCCACGATTCATGGCAGCCTGCTGCCGGATTTCGACACCACGGCGGATGGGCGTGACCACGCACTGTGCAAGGCGTGGAAGATCGAGATTCCAGCAGCGGGTGTGGTCATCAAGCAGGAGGCGACATTGCTGGTGCGGCTGCCCAAGGGCGTGCGTTTTCCGGGCGCAGGTGTGTTTGAACTGAGCGGACGTGTTTACCTGCCGCGAGCCTCTTCGAATCCGGGTGCGTTTGATGCTCAGGAATACGCGCTGCGAAACGGGCGAGTGGCGCGGTTTGACGCCGAAGGGTTGCAGCGCATCCACGGCAAGGGTGAGCCGCTGTGGTGCATGTTCTTGGAGGCGGCGGAGAGTTGCAGGCGGCGGATCAGCGAGCAGCTCACGAAGGATCTGGAGGATGATCCTGAAACGGCGGCGGTGATTCGTGCGATGGCGCTGGGTGTTTCCGCCGAGGCGGATGATGAGATCGAAGACGCGTTCCGCAACAGCGGCACACTGCATGTTTTCGCCGTCAGTGGATTGCATGTCGGACTGCTGGGCGTGATCGCGCTGGCGTTGATGCGGCAGCTTGGGCTGCGGCGCGGTGTTTCGCTCTGGGTGACGGTGGGACTCGTGTTTGTGTATGCCTTCATCACCGGCTGGCGGCCTTCCTCGGCACGGGCCGCGCTGATGGTGGCCGTGTTTATGGGCGCACCGCTGGCGGACCGCGAATCGTCTTTGCAAAACAGCCTGGGTCTTGCCGCGCTGCTCCTGCTGGGCTCAGACACGCATCAGCTCTTCATGCCGGGGTTCCAGCTTTCGTTTGGGGTGCTGTGGCTGAGCGTGATCGGCTCGGCACCCATGGTGCAGCGCTTGCTGCCGCTCACAGAGCTTGATCCGTTCCTGCCGCCGCAGCTTGCCAACTGGCGGCAGCGCGCATCAAGCCAGGCAAGGCGGTGGCTGGTGGCGACGCTGAGTGTCTCGACCGCCGCCTGGCTCGGCAGTCTGCCCTTCATCCTCGGCCATTTTCAATCCGTTACGCCAGTGGCGGTCATCGCAAACTGCGTGCTCGTGCCGCTGTCCTTTTTGTGTCTGGGGGCCACTTGTTTGAGCCTGTGCGCTTCAGCGCTGCATCTCTCCGGGGCACAAATCATCTTTAACAACCTCAACTGGGCCCTGGCGAAGGCGATGGTGGCCAGCGCGGCTTGGTTTGCCGGTTTGCCTGGGGCGAATTTCCATTTTCAGCCGAATGCGGCCATGGCGAACGCTCCTGCCATGTGGCGCGTGCTGGAGCTGCCCCATGGCGCGGCGGCGAATCATCTGCGCCTTGCAGACAGGCACTGGTTGTTCGACGTGGGCGATGAAACGAGCTTCCGCCGTGTGGTGCGGCCCTATTTGCGCTCCAGCGGCATCAATGCGGTCACAGGCGTGTTTCTCAGTCACAACGATGCGGATCATGTCGGCGGGATTGAAGCGGTGATCACGGAGTTTGACCAGCCGCGTCTGTTTTGCAGCACGCAGGAGCCGGGCGCGCAGGATTCTTCGCTCACCACATTGCGCCGACTCTCGGATGCCACGAACGGTAGAACCCTGCGTCGTCTGCGTGTGGATGAGCGCCTTGCCTTGTCCGACGACCCGCATTTCAAAGCAGAGGCGCGGCTGCTTTACCCGTCCCAGCAGGTGCAAAACGCGCGTGGGGACGATCGTGCGATGGTGGTCATGCTCCATCTCGGCCCATGGCGTGTGCTATGGATGAGTGACGCGGGGTGGAACGCGGAAAAAACGCTCAGCACGAGCGCCGCAGATATTCGCTGCGACCTGCTGATCCGCAGCCAGCACGAGCAGGATCGCGAGATGAGTGCGGAATTCCTGCTCAAAGCTGCGCCGCGTGTCATCGTCTGCGGCAGCGATGTGCGCGAGCCAGAGGTGATGCTGCCAGAATCGCTGATCCAGCATGCCAAAGCGCAAAACATCCTGCTGTTCGACACTTGGAGTCATGGCAGCATCGAACTGCGCATGTCAGCGGATGAGTTACACCTTCTCCCAGCAAAAAATCAGCCGCAGGTGGTTCTAAAACCGCGTGAATGAAAAACGGCCGTTTCTGCACCCATCCGCGTGAGATCATCATGCTTGCAGCAAGGGGCGGAGTCTTTTCGCCCATGTAGAAACCAGATGTGCGGCCTAACGAAGGGTTTTGAGGCCTTCGAGCCGGGCCAGCTTGGTGGCTTTTTTGTCGAAGCTCCAGAAGCGTTCGCACTTCAGCACCAGCGCGGCGGCCACATGCAGGATGTCATAGGCACGAAAACCATGCCGCGCGGTGTGGCGCAGGGAAATGTCCTCAAACTTCGCAGAGACCTCGGCGTGCGACACATTCACCAGCCGCAACGCCAAACCCTGTGCGAGATCATCCCGAAACTGCTGCTGGCAGGCGGCCGCTAGCTCGGCGCTGACCCGCGCCTGTGCTTCCCCAAAGCCGGTGAGCACGGACTGTTCGAAAGCGTTGATGATCTCCAGCCGCGTGAGCCAAATGATGGGAAGGACGGGCAGCTCAGCTCCGAAAACACTCTCTGCTTGAGCTGTCTCCGGGCGTTCGAGATAGAGCCTAGTGATGAAGTTGGTGTCGGCGTAAATGCTCATCATTCGCCCGCGATGAGTTTGTCGAGTTGCTCGCTCTGCGCCTTCGTCATCATCGGCATGCGCAGAGCACGGCGGCGGGCGGCGAAGTCGGGGTATTCAGCCTTCGGCGCTGCGGCTGGCGGCGGCTCGGGGCGCAACTCGTAGGTCGTGCCTTTGCGGCTGCGAATGCGGATGAGGCCCAGGCGATCACAAGCCTCCAGCACTTTGGCGAGCTGGCGATTGAGGTCGCGCACGGTGAAATCAGTGGTGGATTGACTCATGACGGACAATGCCCTCACGAATGTCCGTCGTCAAGAGCGGCGCCGCTCGTCGGCTGCCATGGCTACAGTCCCGCATCAGGCCGCTCACCCAGCCGGGCGATGATGTCGCCCATCTTGTTGTTGCGGATGACTTCGAGCTTCACTTCGCTGCCGGGCGGCTGGGTGCGGATGATGTCCAGCAGGTCGCGAGGGGAGCGAAAGGCCATGCCTTGGAATTTGGTGACCACATCGCCGGGCTTTAGGCCCGCCTCGGCAGCCGGAGACCGAGGACTGATGTCAGTGATGCGGGCACCTCTGCGAGCTGTTCCCCACACTGGGTCGATGTCCACCGGCTCGCCGCTGACCTCCAGGCCGAGAAAGCCGCGCCCTGTGGTGCTGGGGCTAGCGGTCTGGGCGGCGTTCGCCTTGATTTTTTCGTTCAGGCCATCCACCACGGTCCTCACACTGTTAGCCGGCACGGCAAGGCCCACGCCCTGCCAGGCACGCACACTTTCATCCCCACGATAAATGGCGACGTTGATGCCGACGATCTCGCCGCGAATGTTCACCAGCGGACCGCCGGAGTTGCCGGGATTGATGACCGTGTCGGTTTGCAGGTAGTCCATCTGGCTGTCGCTCAGATGACGATCGCGGGCGCTGATGATGCCTTGCGTCACCGTGCCGCTCAAACCGAAGGGATTGCCCACGGCGAAGACGATCTGGCCGACGCGCACTTCGTCGGAGTTGGCGAATTTGAGCGCGGGGAAGTCGGTGCGATGGCTTTCGATCTTCAGCAGCGCGATGTCACGGTCAGGACTCGCGCCGAGGATCGTGGCGGGGTGTTTTTTGTTGTCGTTGGTGATGATCTGCACCTCCGCCACGCCCTCGATGACGTGGAAGTTCGTCACGACGTGCCCTTCCTTGCTGATGATGGCCCCGGAGCCGAGACCGGGGATGACTTGCGCTCGTTCACCGATGAGGCCGAAGAACGGATGCCACTTCACTTGGCCCTGGCGCAGGGTCTTGGTGTTGATGCTGACGACGGTGGGCAGCACGGCCTCGGAAAGTTTGGCAAATTCCTCATTCAACCGGCTTAGCACAGTCAGGTCATTCAGGTTCAGCTTGGGCTTGTCCGGTGTGGTGAAGGTGGAGGGCTTTTCGCCTTTCAGAAGATTGATCGCGCCATAGCCTTCTTGGTCCTTCCGCCACCAGGAGAACAGAAGTGCGGCGAGCACGAACATCAGGGTGGCGAAGAGCAGACGGCGAAAGAATTCCATGCGTATCAATGCGTCACGGGTGGAAAATTTCCAAGGTCAAACTTCAGTCCACATCCGGGCCTCAGGCCGTCTGTTTCGCGAAGACGGCGGCCCACCAGCGCCACGTCGGGACTCAACTCCCGAATGGCGTCTAGCCCGGCGCGTCCGTCGTCAAAGGCCCTCACCGCATGCCCTTCAGCCCGGCAAAGCGTGAAAATCAGCTTCAAAACAGGCGGGTGATCCTCAATAACAGCGATATTTGCCAATATTATTAGTTTTGACGTGCTTCACTTGATTCAGCCACCTTGACCTTCGGCTGTGTCTGAGTTCGATCCGTCAGAATCCGGCTACTCAGAGGCTTCGATTGCCAATCGAAGCTACTTTGGCATTCTAGCACCCCCGCCATGACCTCTCCCCTGCTTCGCTACTGTCCCGACCTTTACAACTACCAGCGCCGTGAAACGCGTCCGGTCATCGTCGGCAAGGTCCAAATCGGCGGCGGAGCACCGGTGGTGGTGCAGAGCATGCTCACCAGTGACACGCGTGATGCCGATGCCTGTGTGAAGGAAGCGCTCGGACTGGCCGAGGCGGGCTGTCAGATCGTGCGAGTGACAGCGCAGACGCGTGTCATCGCCGAAAACCTCCAGCATATTCGCGACGGCCTGCGTAACGCTGGTTGTGATGTTCCGCTCGTGGCCGACATCCATTTCAAGCCTGATGCGGCGATGGAAGCCGTGAAGTGGGTGGAAAAAGTCCGCGTGAATCCCGGCAACTACGCCGACAAGAAGAAGTTCGCCGTCAAAGAATACACGGATGATGAGTACGCTGCCGAGGTGGCCTACATGGAGGAGCAGTTCGTGCCGCTGGTGAAGGAATGCATCCGCCTGGGCCGCGCCATGCGCATCGGCACGAACCATGGCAGCCTCAGTGACCGCATCATGAACCGCCATGGCGACACGCCGCTCGGCATGGTGGAAAGCGCTCTTGAGTTTGCCCGCATCGCCCGTGCTCAGGGTTATCATAACTTCCTCTTCTCGATGAAGGCCAGCAATCCGAAGGTCATGATCGAGGCGTATCGGTTGCTCGTCGCACATTTGAACCAACTCGGCTCCGACTGGAATTATCCGATTCACCTTGGCGTCACCGAAGCCGGTGATGGTGAAGACGGCCGCATCAAAAGCGCCATCGGTATCGGATCGCTGCTGGCAGACGGTATTGGCGACACGGTGCGCGTTTCCTTGACCGAAGACGCCATCTTTGAGATCCCTGTGGCCCAGCAGCTCGTGAAGCCCTACAACGAAGGTCTTCCGGCCCACTTTGAGCGCATCGAAAACGCTCCGCCGGTCAGCTATGATCCCTTCGATTACGTGCGTCGTGAATCACAGGTGCTCACGATCAACGGCGTCAAAACCGGCGGTCATGAAACCGTCCCCGTCTTCGTCACACGCAAGAAATGGGACGCCGTCGCTCACAAGATCGACAAGCTCGGCGACTACAAGCCGGAGATCGTGATTGAGGACAGCGGTGTGCTCGAAATCGACCCGCGCAACGATGCGGCGATTGCTAGCCTCAATGCATCCGCTGAAGCAAAGCTCGTTTCGATCAAAGACGGCCTCAAACTGCCCGTCATCGCCGCCTACGGATTGCTCGCGGCCAGGATCGACAAAAAGCATCCGATTCTGCTCAAAGACACGCTGCAAGCCGCTGGCAGCGATGACTTCACCGAGAATCTGCTCACCGCTGCCACCAACATCGGTTCATTGCTCTGCGATGGCATCGGCGACGCCGTCATCGTGAACGGCGAGGATGCTCCCGGACAGGCGCTGCGCATCAGCTACAACATCCTGCAAGCCGCCGGCGTGCGCATCTTCAAGACCGATTACGTCGCCTGTCCGAGCTGCGGCCGTACGCTCTTCAATCTGCAAACCACCACTCAGAAGATCCGCGCCGCCACCGGTCATCTCAAAGGCGTGCGCATTGCCGTCATGGGCTGCATCGTCAACGGCCCCGGCGAGATGGCCGACGCCGACTTCGGCTACGTCGGCGGCGCTCCCGACAAGATCAATCTCTACGTCGGCAAGACCGCCGTGAAGTTCAACATCCCCGAGGGAGAGGCCGTCGAGCGCCTCATTGACCTCATCAAAGAACACGACCGCTGGTTTGACGCGCCAGTGGCGGCGTGATCGCTCTTTGCGCAGGAATGAAATTTCGAACCTCAGACGCTGGCTGAGGCGAAAAGGTCTGTGACATTGACTTTCACGCCACTGAGAGTCGTGCATTCCAGCACAACACCTGCGCCGCAGCGCTGCTGGTTTTGGTAGCGGCCTGCAACCGGCTCACGATACACTTCGACGCACAGTTCCGCCGCGTTGACGATCCAATATTCAGTCACCCCGGCTTCCGCGTAAACGTCCGCCATCTCACGATCAACCAGGAGGCTGCTGACGGACACCTCGACCACGAGTCGCGCGGTGGCCGGATGTGCGTGGTAATCAGCGCGGTGGCCCTCGACGACCGAGATGTCCGGCTCAGGCTCAGAATCCTTGAGGGTCAAAGGTGCTTCCTGGCGAATCCAGAACATGCCGCTGACGGCTGAGCGCAAAAACTCGATCAGCGCGTCCGCCAGTTTGGTGTGAAGGATGGACTTGCTCATTTTTTCGATGATCACCCCCCGGATGAGTTCCGCGCGTTCTGGTGCCAGTCCCTTGTCGATCATTTGATGCCATGCCTCAACAGACAG
Organism: Verrucomicrobiaceae bacterium; assembly: GCA_021298725.1. Taxonomy (GTDB): domain Bacteria; phylum Verrucomicrobiota; class Verrucomicrobiia; order Verrucomicrobiales; family Verrucomicrobiaceae; genus Prosthecobacter. Next base: position 7,722 of record JAJTDU010000043.1, read on the forward strand.
CGGCAAGGCGCGTTGCTGGAAGGCCGGCTGGGACAAGATGGACCGCATGCAATGACACTAAGTTTCAGATACGACACTGGCAAGCGCTCATCACGCAGCGTGGATAGGTGAAATAGACGCCCGCAGTCGCCTGATCGCCTCGGCGTTCGACTCGAAGGCGAAGTCGTCGAAGTCCACGGCATCGAGTTCGCAGGCCATGAACTCCATGACTTCGGCGGGATCGGCTTTGACGCCGCTGAAGTCCGGTACGCGGGCGACGTAGAAGAGGTCGATCGTCGGCCAGGGGAAGCCCTGGAAGGGGTAGGTGTTGTTCAGCGAACTCAGATAAGTGAAGGCGCTGGCAGGCAGGTCGAGGCCCACTTCCTCACGCGTTTCGCGAGCGGCTCCCATCTCGCCGGTTTCCTCGGGTTCGATGACACCGCCGGGCAGGCCGAGTTTGCCGAGGCCGGGCTGATGCCCGCGGCGGATGATGAGGATGCGGTCCTGGGCATCAAGGATGAGGGCGCAGGCGGCGGGAATGGGCGTGATGAAATGGCGGTAGCCACAGGCGGCGCAGGCAAACTCGCGCCAGCTTTGCGGGGTCAGGTCGCTGCCGCCGCAGTTGCTGCAAAATTTGTAGGGGGACTCAGCCATGCGGCCTTCCCTGCCGCCGATGCGCCCGCCATGCCAGCACAAACACAAGCACGCAGGCCGCTTTCATCACGAACAGCCACCATGGCTCCCACCAGGCGCCGGTTTGCGCTTCAATGAGATCCGAAACGCCGAACACCAGAAACGCCACTGGCAGCAGCCAAATCCATGGCCGCCTCCTGCGACCACGAAACGCCAGAATAAGGGCGATGAGGAACCAGAGTGCTGCCTCGGCGTGGTTGAACACCGCATGAAAGGAGATTTCCGCATCTGGCATGGGCGGATGTTCCGATGGTGGCAGGAGCCGGTCAAGGTGTTGCCTGGATTTCTTTGCCGGCGCCGGCTTCCTCATGCCAGCGAAGCCCGCTGGGCCAGTCGGTTTGATCTTCCCGGAGCCGTGCCTTCAACGCCGCTCGGTGTTCGCGGAGTTCGCCGTTAGTGGCTTCTAGCTGAAAACCGAACGACCCTTTCTATCCGTCTATTCCACCGCACTCGCCGTGCCATCGGCCTGCTCGGGCTCCGAAGGCAGCATGAGGGCGAAAGCGGCAGAGGGAATGAACAGGAAGCCGGCGTAGAGCAGCGCGGTGCGGAAATCACCGACTGCTTCATCGACCTTCACGAAGATACCGAAGAAGACGGTGCCCCCTGCGGCGACGATACGACCGATGTTGTAGCAGAAGCCGGAACCCGTGGTGCGCAGCAGCACGGGGAAGAGTGGCGGCAGGCACATGGTGAAGAGTCCAAACACACCCTGACAAGCGCCGATGGCGGCGAACTGCCATTTCGTGGCCTCCCAACTCCACACCTGTGAGAAGGACAGATACATGAAGGCGAAATAGGCCAGCATCATGCCGACGATGGTATTGCGGTAGCCAAACAGCTTCGCCAGACCACCAGCGATGTAGTTGCCGATCAACGAGCCGAACATGATCCACATCAAGCCGGTGACGACGGCGGAGTCTTTGCCCGCTTTGTCGAGCGAGACGATTTCTGCTAGGCTCAGCACATGTTTTTGCTGCCAGAAGAGGAAGGTCCAGTGGGCCGTCAATGACACGGCGCAGATGATCATCACGCGCCACGTCACACCACGCACCGCAGGGCCAAACAAGGCGCTGATCTTCGGCACCTCCTGGCCTACCCGCGCTTGCTCCCACTCTTCCGTTTCAGGCACGGCTTTGCGAATCCACAGCGTGATCAAGGCGGGCAGAATGCCGATGAGGAAGATGTAGCGTGGCTCCTGGCCCGCTAGCAACCAACCTGCAAGGCAGGCCAGGAGCACGCCGCAGTTGACCGCGCTTTGCAGTGTGGCGGCGATCCATGGCCGCCATTTCTTCGGCCAAGTCTCCGAAAGCAACGAAGCGCCGACCGCCCACTCCCCACCGATGCCCAGGGCCGCCAGGAAACGGAAGATCAAGAGATGCCACCACTCTTGCGCGAAGAACGACAGGCCAGTGAAGCACGCATAAGTCAAAATGGTCAGTGTCAGCGCCCGGCTGCGGCCCAGCACATCGCCCAAGCGGCCAAAGAACGCTCCGCCCAGCGCCCAGCCGACGAGGAAGGCCGCCTGAATGATCGAGCCATTCGTTCCGACGCTGGGATCGCTCTCCGGCACCAGCATGAGCTGCGCCACGAACGCCGTCGCGACGAGCGTGTAGAGATGCATGTCCAAGCCGTCAAACATCCACCCAAGCCATGCGGCGAGTCCGGAACGGCGTTGCTGTGGCGAAAGATCCCGCAAGCGGGTGATGTCAGGATTGGCTGGCTGGCTCATGCGGGCGCGAGTCTTTCGCAGGCAGCCGGGAATGGCAAGCACAGTTCGCTGCCTACCGTTCCTTCCCCAGCTTGTTGTACTTCTCCACCAGCTCGTTGAACTCACGCGTGCGGGCGTTGAGTTTCTCGATGGCGGTGTCACGCTCGTTGGCGAGCTGCTTGAGCAGGGCGTTTTGTTTTTCGATGGCGCTGTTTTGGGCGGTGACGGCGGCGTTGTGATCCTTCAAAACAGCGCTGCCTTGGCCTAGAGCGGACTGGGCGGCAGCGAAGTTGGCCTGGGTCTGCATCAGCTCGCGCATGTAAATGGCGATCGTGATGCCGCGGGCGACGGAGTCGCTGGAGAGATCGTTGTACTCGCGGGTCACTTCGACCAGCTTGGCCTCGACTTCGGCACGCAACTCAGTGAGGCGCTCGATTTCCTTCTCGTATTCCTTCACTTTGCGTTCCGCCTCGACACGGGCGGCGTTTTCGGCCTCCAGGCGTTTCACGAGATCGCTGATATGACCGCGCAGACGCGCCTCACGTTGCCATTGCACGACACAGACGGCGCAGAGGCCGAGGGAGATCAAAACCAGCAGCGTGAGGAGCAGGCGCTTCATTTCGGCTGGGCAGCGGCGTTGGCCGGTTTGACGTTGAAGGCGACCTTGGTGAAGCCCACGCGCTTGGCGGCGTCGAGCACTTTGACCAAGTCCGCGTAGCGTGTGTTCACGTCAGCGCTGATGTAAACCGGCGTGGCGGGATCTTTGCCAAAGCGTTCGGCCAGTTTGCGGTCAAGCTCAGGCAGCGTGGTGGAGGTTTTGTCGAAGAAAACATCGCCGGTGGCATTCACGGCCAGATTGATCATGTCCGGCTTGAAGTCGGACTGTGCGGCGGAGGCCACGGGCAGGTTGACCTTGATGGTCTGCTGCTTCGACATGGTCAGGCTGACCATCATGAAGGATGCCAGCAGGAAGAACATCACGTCGATGAGCGGGATGATCTCCAGCCGCGTTTTGCGCTCGGGAAGTGGGGAGTGCAGTTTCACGTCGTGATCAGGCCTTCGGAGTGACTTTGTCGAAGCCGTGCTGAGCGGCGAGGATCAGAACGTTGTTCGCGGCGGCTTCGAGATCGAACTTCAGGGCCGCGAGACGCGAGTGGAAGTAGTTCATGGGCACCAGCGTGCCGATGGCGATGCCGAGACCGGCGGCGGTGGCGATGAGCGCCTCGCCGATGCCGCCCGTGACCTTTTCGACCGCAAGCTCACTGCTGCCGATGCTGGTGAAGCTGCCCATGATGCCGGTGACGGTGCCGAGCAGGCCAAGCAGCGGCGCAAGCGTGACGATGGTGTCCATGGCGCTCAAAAAGCGGCCCGCATCCCGCAATTCCTGGCCTGCGGCCACTTCCAGAGCACCCTGCATGCTGGTGTGACGGTGATTAAGACCGTGGTGGATCATCCGCACCACGGGATCAGTCGATGTAGCGGCTTGGGCGATGGCTTGGGCGAGATTTCCGGCCTCCAGCTTCTCATAGACATCATCCAACTGCTTCACAGAGCGCTTGGCACTGAAACGCAGCCACCAGAACACGCGCTCGATGAAGATGCAGATGGCAAACACAGTCACCACCGCGATGGGGTACATGATGGGGCCGCCCTGGATGAAGAGATCGACGACGACGTTGGCGAGCATGGCAGGCATGTGAAAAGT
>JAJTDU010000044.1 GCA_021298725.1 Verrucomicrobiaceae bacterium
GCTTCCGAAGCCGTAAGACGTGCCTGATCGAGGCAAAGGGAAGGGCAAGCCGGATGACAAGGACCAAGACCAACGGAAAAAGCCCGCTCCGCAGGACCCCGCCGCCATATTGTGCCGCCAAGCCTGGAAAGCGAAAAAAGTTACCCAAACCGACCGCGCTGCACGCGACGGCCATGATGACTCCAAGACGTAAACCCCAAGCTTCTTTTTTCTGTGACAGGGGTGCTAGAGTAGCGACTGACTAGGCAAGTGCGCAAGCGCGGATTTGCTGCAGGACCCAACTCAGTTGCCCAGAGACAGCGTGAAGCAGAAAATGGCACCGCGTCCGGCCTCCGCTTTGGCCCAGATGCGGCCGCCGTGGTCCTCGGTGATGTTTTTGCAGATGGACAGACCAAGCCCTGTGCCGCTGGCTTTGCCATGGGTGAAGAAAGGCGTGAAGAGCTTCTCCACGATGCCGGGGGGGAAGCCAGGGCCGCTGTCTTCGACTTCGGTCATGATCTCCCGTTCCGTTTGCTGAAAGCGGATGGTGATGACGCCGCCATCAGGCATGATGTCGGCGGCGTTGCCAAAGAGATTGAAGAAGACGTGATTGAGGCGGCGTGAGTTGAGTGGGAAGACGAGGTCGGGCACGGCGGTCTGCACTTCGACACGGACGTTTTTGCTAGCCAGCTCCTCACGCGTCTCATCAAGGATCTCAGCGATGTAAGCGGCGAAGTTGACCGGTTCCACGGAGTGCTGCGTGGAGCCTTCGCTGACACGGAGAAGCTCATTGAGCATGTGCGTGAGCCTCTCCACCTGCTGGTGCATGCGCTTTTTTGCCTGCTCACGCAGCGAGGCACTGGCGCGCTCGGATGCTGCTGCATCCCCTGCGAGAAGGATGATGCTCAGCGGATTTTTCAGATCATGAACGATGGAGCGCGCGAAGCTGCCCAGCAGCGAGAGACGCTCCGACTCGAGCATGGTCTGCACGAAGTTGCTGTTCGTCTCCCGCATGCGATTGCTGAAGGCATGCAGTAGTGCGAAGACCAGCGGCGGAGAGCGCTCCATGAGATCCATAACCTGCTCGCGCGAGACAAAGAGAAGCTGGGAGTCCCGCAGCGCAATGGCGCTGGCCGAGCGCGGCACCTGATTGATGATGGACATTTCTCCAAAGAAGTCCCCAGAGGCGAACTCGCACAGCGGATGACTGCTGCTCTGGCTGACAAAGGCGGAGATGCGCACCAAGCCGTCGAGGATGGCGTAGAGGCCATCGCCAGGCCCACCCTCTGCGAAGATGACATCACCGCTTTTGTATTCAAGGATAAGAGGCGTGACCCGCTGCTGCTGAAGCTCGGATTTCAGCAGACTCACAAAACTGGCTCTCGCAGTGGGGTCATTCATGGCCTCGAAAAAAATTTCAGAACCGACGTTCACTGACCGTGATCACATCACCGGGGATGATGATGGCGGGGGCTTGTCCCGGCTGAGAGGCCAGCGCCTCTAAATTCACAAGATAAACTTCGCTACCACGCTTCACCAGCACCTGCGACTGCCGCGCAAGCCGCGTGCAACCACCGGCGAGTGCGATGGCTTCTTCAATGGGCAACCTCGGCGGCAAACCACGCGGGAAAGTGTAGCGACCAGGCTGGGTGACCTGCCCGAGCACCGAGTAAGCCTGCCCCGCGAATTCGGTGATCAAGACTTGAGCACGAGCATCCACGAGCATTTTATTCTCCTTGGCGAGTGCGCTGATGCGGCTGGCTAGCGCCGATGGCGAAGAGCCTGCTGCCCGGATCTCTGCGCCGCCATCAGCGGCGAGAGTCGGCACATGGATCATGCCATTCCAGTCCACGCGCGTCTGCTGCGTGAGGTCCGGCTCACCCGCGAAGCTGATGGTGAGAACATCACCAGGGCGAATAGCGCTACTGCCAGCCGTCACAGTCGGTGGTGGTGGCAGTGGGCCACTGCTAACCGGCTCAGATGCGCAGTGCGCAAGAAGGATCACCAAGCAGGGAAGAAGAGTGCGGGTCAAAGGCTTCATGGACCTGTGATAAGCGGGACTGGTCGATGGTGCAAACCGAAAGGCTACTACGAAAAGCTTGACCCACCGAGCGGGGGTAAGGTATGGAATGCATATGTCCGCAACTTTCATGCACCTAACAGCCTGCATTCTGGCGCTTGGCGTGCAAGGCATGGCAGCGGATGGACCTCTATTATTACCGCCGCTGAGCGGTTACGCAGTGGGTGAATCACCCGCGTTGCGTTATGTGCCAAATGGGGAGACGCTGTCTGTTCAAGCGGGACTTTCGGTGACGAGATCGCTGAGCGTACGGCGGTCCGCAGAGGCAGATCTCGGCTTAACCACACAGCGCCGGCGCTGGCAGAACCTGGCTGCGTCATCAGGGGCAACACCGATGACTTGGGGGCTTGCGGGGGATGTTGCGGCACAACTAAGTGTGGGTTTACAGCCCGAATTGTTTTACACCGACAACATCAAATACGCTGCCAACTCGGCGGCAGTCGGTGCGACGGTCTTTGAACTCACGCCGATCATCCGGTTGGATATTGGCGACCCGCAGGAGGGGGTGATGAGTGCTGGCAAGCTTTCGAAGTACTACGCGGGTCTGCTTTATGTTCCCACCGTGCGGCAACTGCTCGAAGAAGGTGAGCAGAAGATTTTGCAGCACTTTTTTGGCGAAGTAGGCCGCCTCACGGACATCTCACGCATCTCACTGCGACTGGACTATGACGAGCGCATTTTGGCTTCGTCGGATAACACCTCTCTCGAGGACAATTACACCTTACTGGAGTCCTCGGGACTCTTTGACTATCATTTCACTCCGAAAACGATGCTCCACTCGAGAGTAACTTATCGCGGCATCACGGTGGAAGATGGCACCGCAGACCGCACACTGTGGATCGGCGAAGCGGGACTGGAATGGGTAGCTACGGCGAAAACGACGCTCGGCATGGGCACGGAGTGGGGAGTGATCGACTTCACAGGTGGCGGAGGTCAGTCTTATCAGCAGGCACTGATGATGAGTCGCTGGAAGCCGACGGCAAAGCTCAATGTTTCCGCGCGTGCGGGCATGGAGTGGCGCGAGTTCACTGGCACAGCACCGCATGACATGAAAATCAGCCCTGTGGGCGCGGTGGCGATGCAGTGGCTTGCCACAGAAAAAACGCGCATCAGCGCACGGCTCCGCACTGGGAATGAGGCCTCCGTGGTGCAGCAGGGTGCGCTGTTTCGTGAATACAGCATCGGTGCTGAAGTGGTGCATGATTTCAGCGATCAATGGTATGGCAGTGGTGCCGCACAGTTCGTCCGGCGCAACTTCAACACCAGCCAGCGTGAAACGGAGCCGTCTACACGCCTCGTCCTCGGCTACCGTGAGAGTCCAGACCGCACCATGAGTCAAATGAACGTGGAGCTGTATTTTCAGTGGCGACAGCGCCAACGGCACGGCAACTTCGAGGCCGCTGACCGCTCACAGATCGGCATTCAAGTCACCAAGTTTTTCTAACCATGACGACAACCTCCTCCAGCGTGTTCAGTGGCAAATGGGTATTGATCAAGCACCATGTCCGGCATGGACTTCGCAGCGGGGTTAAACGGTTACTCGACCTCACATGCGGCACGCTCATGGTCTTGATGCTCTCTCCCATTCTGATTACTGCGGCACTGGCGATCTGGATCATGGATGGACGTCCCATTTTCTTCCGTGGCGCACGTGTGGGGCAGGATGGCAGGCTTTTTAAGATGCTGAAGTTCCGCAGCATGCGGCGTGATGCGGAGGCCATCGCCGCCAAGATCGAGGAACATAAAATCCTGGCCACGCAGGGCAGTTTTGATCGCCCCAAAGATGCCTCGGTGCTCAAACTACGCCACACGCTGCAAAAGCTCACACCATCGGACAAGTATCATCGTGACCCGCGCATTTTGCCATTTGGCGGTTTTATGCGCCGCTTCTCCATTGATGAGTTGCCCCAGCTTTTTCACATCATTAGCGGTGAGATGAGTTTGGTTGGCCCGCGGCCGCTGGCAGCCTGGGAAGTGGCCGATTTCACACCGCGTGACATGCTTCGGCATAAAATCAAACCCGGCCTCACGGGTCTGTGGCAGATCAGCGACCGCAAAAGTCTCACCCATGATCAAGCCATCGGTCTAGACCTTCAATATGCTGCCAAACAGAGCTTGTGGCTCGATTTAACGATCCTGCTCAAAACAGTGCCCGTGGCGTTGAAAAATCGCGGCGGTAATTGAGTAAACACTTCCTCACATGGTCTGCGACGCAATCATCCCAAACCAACCCGCCCTCTGGGAGGATGAACTTCCGTTTCTATTATGGGAGATCGGGCCGCGTCGCGTCATCGAGCATTGGATGGACACACTTTTTCGTAGCAATGCCACCCTGCGCATCTGGCTCGAACAACCCGATGACATGCTGTACTCTTTCGTGTGTGAAACATTTCCGCTAAATCGCCGCGCGCAGGTTTTCAGCGGCACACCGAGCTCACGGCCTGAAGCATGCACCTTTCTCGATAGCAAAGGTGGCATCGTCATCCGGCGTGGTCCGCAAATCACTCCCTACCTGCCTCGCCAAGCTGTCACTCGCACATGGTTTGCCATGGTGCGTCAATGGTTGAATGACCTCGTCGCAAACGGCAGCCAGTCCCCAGAGCTCGAGCAGCAGATCGCTCCTGGAGTATTCATAGGGCATCATTGCAGCATTTCCAAAGACACCACCTTTCTCCCTCCCTGCTGGGTCGGCACGGGTTCAACGATCAGCGGCGCCACCATCGGGCCAAATACCGTGGTGGGAGAAAATTGTGTGATAGCCAGCGGTGTGCGCATCGAGGACTCCTATGTTCTAAGTAACACCTTCATTCCGTCGAACGCGCAATTATCCGGCGTCGTCGCTGGAGTTGGCGGCATCCTCACTCATGCCACTGGCGCGCGTTACTCATCCCAACCTGAACTCTCATGAATCAAAACCAAGCTACCAGCCTGCTCCTGCTGGCACCCGATGACCAGCGTGGCGAGTACCTCCGCCACCTGATGCGTGCCGCCAGCAAGGACTCGGAAATCATCAGTGCTGCGCGGCCTGATGAAGCACTGCGCAAGCTCACTGGTGCCTCCTGCTCTGCCGCTGTGGCCGAAGGCAGTGATGGCCTCGCGCTTATCAAAGCCGTCAGCGATGCCGGACTCGACGTGCCGGTCATTTTCATCGCTCCGGATGATGAGGGAGACCTGTTTGACCAGGCACGTGCCGCTGGAGCAAGCGAGGCCATCTTTCGCAGTGAGTTGAGTCCAGACACGCTGCAAAATGCCCTCCACTACGCGCTGCTCTATCGCTCACAGGATGGGCAGACCGAAGGCAAGGAAAAACACGCCGAGGTCGTCGCCATGGAGCGCACGGAATCCCTCGCGCGGCTTGCATCCAGCATCGCCCATGAGGTGCGCAATCCCCTCAGCCTCATCATTCTCGCTGCGGATTTCCTCGCGAAGCCAAAGCCTCTCACCGACGCCGTTCGCGCCAACGTCGTCAACTACCTGCGCCATGGCGCCAGCCGCATTGAAGAAGTCGTCACCTCCGTGCTCGCTGCGTGCGCACCGAAGGAGCTCGCTCTCGAAGCGCATAGCACCAATGAGATCATCGAAGAAGCCCTCCTCAGCGTGCAATCTCGAGCGCCTGCCGGCATTCAGGTGAACTTCATCAAAGACTGCGCGGCCAATCTTCCTGCCGTCTTTGTCGATCGTGCTCGCATGGTGGACGCCGTGCGCCATTTGCTCACCAACGCCATCGATGCCATGCCTACTGGTGGCGATATCGGCATCAAGTCTTACGCACAAATCTTCACCAGCAGCGAGCGTGCCGACTGGCAGCGCGAGGGCTGGTTCCGCGCTGGCGACGTCGGTGTCATCATCGAGATCAGTGACACCGGTCACGGCATCCCCGAGGACAAACTCAACCACATCTACGAGCTCTTTTTCACCACCAAGCCCGCCGGCCGTGGCGTGGGCCTTGGTCTTGCCACCGTTAAAAAAATCATCCAAATCCACAACGGACGCATCGCCATCACCAACCGCCCTAAGCGGGGCGTGCTGGCCATGCTCACTCTTAAAACAGCTGCACATTCATGAACGCTCCCTCCCGTAAAAAACGTATTCTCCTCGTCGATGACGAGCCCTTCCTCACCAGCTTGCTACGCATGAATTTGGAAGACACCGACGAGTATGAAGTGCGTGAAGAAAACAACTCGCTGAATGCGCTCGATGTCATCAAAGAGTTCGTCCCCGACCTCATCCTCCTCGACGTCATGATGCCGGATCTCGATGGCGCGGACATTTTGTTCCGCCTGAAAAACGACCAGCGGCTCAAACACATCGTCGTCGTCTTCCACACTGCCACCGTGAGCCGCACTGAGTTGACTAGCCACGGTGGCATCATCAGCGGCTATCCTTTCCTGCCAAAACCAGCCAGTGCGGATCAAATCATCGCATTCATCGAAGCAAACTTGCCTAATCCGCTCGCCAACTAGTCCCATCGCCATGGACACGACCATCTGGATCAACGCACGCTTCCTCCCGCGCCCCGTGTCCGGCGTGGAGCGTGTCGCGCGCGAGTTGATCACCGCCTTGTGCGAAAAGCTCGACGAAAACGGCTGTTACACGACTCCTGATGGCCGACGCCTTTGCTTTCGTCTTATCGCTCCCACCAGCAGCACCGCCCAGTCTCCATGGCCAAAGCTGACTCTACACCGCAAAGGTGCCAGTGGTGGCCATGTGTGGGAGCAAACCAGCCTGCTCGCCGCCACGCGCGGAGATTGGCTCATCTCCCTCTGCAATACCGGCCCCATGCTCAAGCGGAAGCATCTCCTCTTTCTGCATGACGCTCAAACCTTCGCCATCCCGCAGAACTTCACTTGGAAATTCCGCCTCTGGTATCGCCTCCTCTTCAGCACTGCCGGACGCATGTCCGCGGCCATCCTGACCAACTCCAAATACTCGCGCGACGAGCTTGTTAAACTCGTCGGGCTTGATCCCAAACGCATCACTCCTATCTGGCTCGGCGTCGAGCACGCCACGCGCACGCCCCCAGACCTCGGCGTCTTTGCCAAACATCACATTCCCGACGCGCCATATCTTTTTGCAGTCTCCAGCGTTAATCCCAACAAGAACTTTGCCAGCGTCATCCGCGCGCTCGAACTCCTCGGCCCGGATGCCCCGCCTTGCGTCATCGCCGGCCAAAAAAACGCCCGCGTCTTTGGCGGTAAAGCTCTCGACGAGTCACGCATCACCCACGTCGGCCATGTCAGCGATGCTGAACTCTACGCGCTCTATTCCCGCGCCTACTGCCTGCTGTTTCCATCGTTCTATGAAGGCTTCGGCCTTCCACCCGTCGAGGCCATGTCTCTCGGCTGCCCCGCCATCGTCTCCAACACCAGCGTGCTTCCCGAAATCTGTGCCGATGCCGTTTTATACTGCGATCCCAACGATCCTCAGACCCTCGCAGACGCCATCCAACGCCTGCGCCAGGAACCCGGGCTGCGTGAAAGCCTCGTCACGCGTGGCAAAGAACGCGAAGGTTTCTTCTCATGGACTACTGGCGCTGAATCCATGTTGAAAGCTTTAGCTCAAGCCATGGCCAAGCAGCAGTGAACCCGACGCCTACTTCTCCTATGTCCGCAGACAAAATCATCCTCGCTCACGACTATTTGATTCAGATGGGAGGCGCTGAGAGGCTTTTTGCTTCCATGCATCGAGCCTGGCCGGATGCGCCGGTTTATGTAAGCGCAACGGATCACGCACACTTGCTGCCTGACTTCAACGACGCCGTCATTCACAACTCATGGGTGCAACGCCTTCCAGGCATCAATAAACACCACAAGAAGCTCTTCCCCATCTATCCCTTCGCTTTCAAATCATTTGGCCATCTTGATGCAGATGCTGCAGTGGTGAGCAGCAGCGGCTTTTCAAAGTGGCTGCGCTTCACGCCGCGCACACGCGTCTTTGGCTACTGCCACACGCCGCCACGCTTCTTCTGGCAAACCGACCACTACCTCAAAAACGAGGTCAAAAGCGGCCTGCTGAAGGCAATCGCGCGACTCTTCGTGCTGTGGCTGAGGCCGAGCGACCTCGCGTGCTCGAAAAAAACGCACCACTTCATCGCCAACTCTAAAAACGTCCAAAACCGCATCCGCGAGTTCTATGGGCGTGATTCCGTCGTCATCTATCCGCCGGTCGAAGTGCATAAATTTCGCGTCACACCGCAGCATGATGGCTCCTACCTCATTTTGTCGCGTTTGGTGTCCTACAAGGGCATTGATCGCGCTGTGGCCGCATTTTTGAAAAATGGCCGACGTCTGGTCATCGCTGGCGGTGGACCGGATCGCGGCCGATTGGAGGAACTCGCGGGTGGTGCCCCTAACATCGTCTTTAAGGGCCGCGTATCAGATGCGGATGCCATTTCACTCATCGAGACCTGTCGCGCGTTCGTTTTGCCCGGCTCGGAAGATTTTGGCATCACACCACTCGAGGCTCAAGCCGCAGGGAAACCCGTGCTGGCCTTTGGTGACGGTGGCGCGCTGGAAACCGTCATCGATGGCCAAACAGGCACGCTATTCACCGATCCCTCGCCTGAAGGCATCACCGCCTGCGTCGAGCGCCTCGAATCCACCATCTGGGACCCCAACTTGATTCGTCAGCATGCCGAGCGCTTTGCTGAGCCAGTCTTCATTGCCGCTATGCAAAACTACGTCTGCGAGAAAATGGCGGAGCCAGCACCCAAACTGCCATGAACCCGCGCTTCAGCCTCATTGTCCCCACCTTGAACCGCCTCGACGACATGCGGCGGCTCTTTGTGTCCATTCAGCAAGGCACGCTGCAAGACCTCGAAGTCATCGTCATCGACCAAAACGACGGTCCACTGCTCGACGCGCTCTGCGCGGAATTCAAAACCGTCTTCCCGCTGCGGCATGAAAAGATCAAGCCCGCTGGAGTCGCCCACGCCCGCAATCACGGCTTCCAGTTCGCCACCGGCGAAATCCTAAACTTCCCCGACGACGACTGCGAACTCACTCCCGACCTCCTCCAGCAAGTCTCCGATCGTTTCGCCGCCAAGGCCGATCTCGACATGCTCTTTGGCCGTGCGGTGGATCGCGAAACACTCACGCGCTCCGTCACTCGCTTCTCCGAGCAAGCGCAACCCGTCACCGCTGGCAATGTCTTCAGCACCACCGTCGAGTTCACCATGTTTCTCAAGCGCCAGGTCTGGCTCGATGTCGGTGGGCTGGATGAAAAACTCGGCGTCGGCACATACTTTGGAGCGGAGGAAGGCTCCGACTTCGTCCTGCGTGCGCTCTACATGAAAAAGCAGCTCCACTATGATCCTGCGCTGCTCTTTTATCATGCGCAGAAGGTCGGGCGCTACGACACCAAAGAATTCGCCCGCGCATTCAGCTACGGCCGCGGCTTTGGGCGACTCACCGTCAAGCATCTGCTCAAACTCCGCCAAATCAGCGCGCTCATACGCTTTTTAAACTTCCAAGCACGCGCCTGTGCCGCCGTGCTCATCTTCGCTGCACAGTTCAAATTCTCCAAGAGTCGCTATTACCTGCAAACGATCCTCGGCCGCATCGTTGGCGTGTTTCGCTCGCTGCCTGAATTTTTATGAAGATCACCCTCAAAGGCTATTACGGCTTCTCCAACTGCGGAGACGAATTGATCCCATGAACCTGACTTCTCCCGAAGACACACTGGCAACTGCAAGAAGCACATCCTTCTGATGGACGATGAGCCCTTTCCCACCTACCTCCAGCTTATGAACATCGCAACCAGCCGGATTGCCTGGATCACGCGACGTGAAATCGTCGGCGGGGAGGAATTGCCTTCAAATCATGCTTGGGGCACCGATTTTCTTTTCTCGCTCGGTGCCACGCGCGTCCCCACTAGGCACATCGCGTGGATCGATCGCATCGGAGAGAAACTCCGCTTCGGTCCGAACGTATCCGAACAAATCTGGCTTTTCTTCAACCGCCGGAAGTACGATTTCATCATCGCCAAGGATACCGACCTCATCACCATCCTCTGCGGCCTGCTCTGGTTGTTCCGCCAGAGGAAGGACATGTTCGCCTTTCTGCATTTTCCTCTTCGCGTCTCCATCAAAGACTTCTTCCTGGCAAAGCGTTGCGGTGTTCTTCTCGCCCTCAGTGAAAAAATTCGCACCCTCTCACTCATCAGTTATCCGGCGGCGGCGGAATCGCTCGTCACGCTCAGGTGGGGCGTGGATATTGAGTTTTACGACCGCCTCCGCGCAAGGCTCGGCACGTCGGCCGCATCGGACGACAAGCTGAGAATCTTGCTCATCGGCATCACCGGCAGAAAATTCAACGCCTTCGTCGAGGCCGTCGGTGATGACCCGGACATTGAGGTCCGCGTGCTGACAGGCTCCGCCGACGTCGTGCGCGAGATCGCGCGACTGCCCAATTTCAGATCCATCCGCGAGAACCTCGACAAGCCAGTGCCTTATCCCGATCTCGTCGCCAACTACCTCGCCTGCGACCTCGTCGCCATTCCTCTCGACATGAAGCGCGCGTCCGATGCTGAACTCATCCGCCACCGCGCCACGCTATGGGGCATAACCACGCTGCTTGAGGCGTCCGCTTTGAGCAAACCGGTCGTGATGACCTTCAACCCCGTCATCGACTTCGACGTCGTCGGCCAGCAGTGCGGACTGTTCATTCACGACGATGACGCCGCGCATTGGCGCGAGGGGATCCAGAAATGCAAAGCCAGCCGCGCCGCACTGCCGTCCATGGGCGCGCTCGCACGTCTGCATGCCGAGACGGACTACGACATGCGCGAGTTTCAAAAGCAACTCCGCGCGATCATTGAGAGCCTGCCGTAATCGCACTTGATGACCGCCGTAAACCGCAACAATCCACACCATGTCTCCCGGCCAGCACCCATCTTTGACGGATCAAACGATGAACGGTGCGGCATCATGCCTGTCGCATGATCCACGGACGAAACGTACGCGTGTTTCGCTCCCTGCCTGAATTTTTATGAAAATCACCCTCAACGGCTACTACGGCTTCTCCAATTACGGCGACGACCTCTTCAACCTCACCAGTATTCTCGGCGCGCAGCGTTGGTGGCCGGGGCATCAGCTCGACATTCTCGGCCCTCCGGTGAATGGCATCGATGCAAAGTTCCGCGTACCTAGCTGGTATCCGCAGGGCCTCTACACCGCCCCGCACTTTGGCGGCAAGATGAGCAGGCTCGCCTTTCTCGCCGCCGCGCTGATGACGCGCGACGTCATGCTCTACGCCGGCGGCTCCACCTTGTCGTATGGCAGCATCTTGAAAAAACTCCAGCGCATCGCGGCGGAGCGGTCGTGGACGAAATTTGCCGCCATCGGCGTTTCCGTCGGCCCCTTTGCCGATGAGGCGGATCAAGCGGAGGCAGCGCGATTTCTACGGCACTTCACCTTCATCTCGGTGAGGGATCAGCAATCGGTCGCGCTGCTGGAGCAAATGCAGGTGCCGGTGAAGCCTCTATTTGCGCGTGATCTCGTCGGCGCGCTGCCATTACTACTGCCAGCCAATGAGCACGCGCGTGAAAGTGCATCGTCGAAGCCAACGCTCGGTGTCTCGCTGCGTCCTTATGAATGCCACTCCGGCGGAGACGTGGCGCTGGAGAAGCGGCGGAATGCCGCGCTCTTTGAGGGCATCAACCGGTTTGCAAAACATGGG
>JAJTDU010000045.1 GCA_021298725.1 Verrucomicrobiaceae bacterium
CCGCCGTCGTAGCGGGTGCCAGAGCTTTTGCCCCCACGTTTGATGCTGCTCACATCGCGCTCCAGTTCACCCAGTCGGACGTTTTGCACCTTGTCGCTGTCGCGGAGCTTTGCCACTTGGCTGCTCAGGTCGCCGGTGGTGCCATAGACTTTCGGCGGCGGTGGGCCTGCGGTGGATTGTTTTGAAGGGGAAGACGACTTGGTGCTCGGCTTCGTAGCCGTGGACTTGGAGGTCGAAGTCCGGGGCGCAGTGCCATAACCCGGAGGTGGCGGGTAAGTGTAGCCGGCAGGGGGTGGATAAGTGCCAGGGTAGCTGGAATAAGTCGCCGGAGTCTGCACCGCAGCGGTCGATTGGCGCGTGCTCTTCGTGGAGGTCTGTTTCGGTGCCCCAGCCGCAGGATAGCCAGGAGGTGGCGGTGCCGTGTAGGTGTAGGTAACCTGGGCCGAGAGCGGCAGAACCATTCCCCCAATAGCGACGAGGGAACTCAGCACACGGGAGGCGGCGGCAGGCGTCTTCATATGGCTATTGTAGAAAATTCGATTGTTAATTCAAACAAATATTTTATATAAGTGAATATATTTTTGAAATTTCGCCATTTCATCACCCTGTCCGCCCAAACCATTGTCGCTTTCGCGGCCTTGGGCGGCAGTGCCGCCTCCCTCGTCTGGCTGGAGCACCAAAACGCCGCCCTCCCGGCCCCCGCCCTGCCGCGCTGGGATGAAACCGCGCCACTCATCATCGTGGACGCCGGTCATGGCGGGCACGACGGCGGGGCCGTCGCCAACGAAATCATTGAAAAAAATCTCGCGCTCGACCTCGCTCGCAAGGTGAAGCGCGAACTCGAAGCCGCCGGCCTGCGGGTGCGCACCACCCGCGATTCGGACATTTTCCTGCCGCTTGAAGACCGTGCTGCCCTCGCTGGCAAACATCAGGCCGCCGCCTTTGTCAGCGTCCACCTCAACACCGACGGCGCAGGCAGCGACGCCGAGGGCATCGAGACCTACTATGCCGACTCGGCACCGCTTTCTGCCCGCCAGTTCGCATCCGAACCCGTGAACAGCGCCGATTTCGCCGCCGCCGTGCAGCGCATGGTCTGCTCGACGACCAAAGCGGAAAATCGCGGCACGAAGGCCCGCAGCTACGCCGTCGTGGTCCAGGCACCCTGCCCCGCCGTGCTGGTGGAATGCGGCTTCATCACCAGCGAAAGCGAAGCCGCGAAGCTGAAGCGCGAATCCTACCGCGATCAGGTCGCTCAAGGCATCGCCAAGGGTGTGACGCTGTTTTTGCAGGCGCAGCCAGCGCGGCGTGGCATCATCGCCACGGCGGTGAAGTGAAATTGCGCAGGACAAACCGCCGCTCCCCGGCGTAAATCCACACAAACCTTGCCTGCTTCTCCCAACAACACCGCTCCGCCGATACGCCGTGCGCTTTACGCGCTCGTGCTGCTCGCACTTGCCTCGGCGGTGTTTTACGCGCTGTTTTCCAGCGTGGCCTACAAGTGGAACTGGGATGGCGTGTGGCTTTACCGTCAGCAGTTCGGCTACGGCTGGCTCACCACCATGGGCCTCTCGCTCATCGCCATGATCGTCAGCGTCGCGCTCGGCTTTCTGCTCATGCTTGGAAGACGTTCGCCCTGGGAACCGGTGCGCATGTGCTGCGGCGGCGTGGTGGAGCTGGTGCGCGGCTCGCCGCTGCTGGTGCAGTTGCTCATCGGTCATTACATCATCGCCAACGCCCTGCGCATCGACCAGCCCGTCTTCACCGGCATCATCCTGCTTGGCTGCTTTGAAGGCGCGTATCTGGCCGAGATCTTCCGTGGCGCGGTGGAAAGCATCAGCGCCTCGCAGCTCGAAACCGCACGCGCCGTCGGCTTCGACAAAGTTCAAACCTACCGCTTCGTCATCATCCCGCAGGCCCTGCGCCGTGCCTTGCCCGGAACGACCGGCCAGCTCGTTTCCTTGATCAAAGATTCCTCGCTGCTTTCCGTCATCGGCATCGAGGAACTCGTGCAGAAGGTGAAAATCATGAACGCGGCGACCTACAAGCCGCTGGAGGGCTTCCTGCCGCTCGCAGTGGCCTATTTGATCGTCACACTGCCGCTGTCCTACCTCGCACGGCGTCTGGAGAGGAGGTTTGCGTATGAAACTTGAAACGCAGGCCGTGACGAAGCGCTACGGCGCTCACGCCGCACTCGATGGCGCGTCATTCAGCACAGGTGATGAAGCTCGTGTCGTCGCGCTGCTCGGCCCTAGCGGCGGCGGCAAATCCACGTTGCTCCGTGTGCTCGGCAGTCTGCTCGTCCCGGATGAAGGGAGCGTCAGCATCGACGCACGCACGCTGCCGCATGATGAGACTGGTGCCCTGATCGAGCGGCGGGCTAACGGCTTCGTTTTCCAGGGCTACAATCTCTTCCCGCACCTCACCGCGCTGCAAAACATCACGCTGCCGCTTTGCGAGGTGCATGGCCTGTCCGAAGCGCAGGCCACACAACGTGCGCTGGAACTGCTACATCGCCTGGGACTCGAAGGGCACGAAAACAAGCGCCCCAGCCAGCTGGCACGAAAACAAGCGCCCCAGCCAGCTCTCCGGCGGCCAGCAGCAGCGGGCCGCCATCGCCCGCGCTCTCGCGCCGAAGCCGCGCTTGCTCCTGCTCGATGAACCCACCTCCGCGCTTGATCCTGTCATGACCGGCGAGGTGCTCGATGTCATACGCGAACTCGCTGAGGCTGGCCAGAGCATCATCCTCGCCACCCACGAGATCAGCTTTGCCAAAAAAGTCGCCGACTGGGTCGTCTTCCTTGCTGCGGGCAAAGTTCAGGAATCGTCCTCGGCCTCAGATTTCTTCACGAAGCCGCAAACCGAACTCGCGCAGCAGTATCTTGAAGGTTTGTCGAAATATCGGTGAGGCGAAGCCAAGTAGCCACTCGCTCCGTCGAGAGGAGCCTAAAGCTTACGCCTGTCTCACCCACATTCGAATGTTGAGAGCGTTGTGTGTCGGTGGCAGCGCTCAGCTCATCTTGCGGAGCAAGATGGCTACTTTGCTGTCGCTTCCAAACACACGCTTCGATAAGACGCCGCCATGTGATCGAGGCTGAAATGCGTTTTCACTCGATCCAGTGCGGCCACGCGCATGCATGAGCGCCGTTCGTCATCCTCCAGCAAGCAACCTTATCAAAGCTGCTGCCATGGCTGCAACATCACGCGGTGATGTTAGAATGCCGGTCACGAGAAGGCGTTTCATGAACTGGGAACATGGCAGAAAGAGATGCCAGCGGTCAATCTCGCGCGTAAAAGGATTCGTGCCGAAAACAAGGACCGCCAACACCAGCCAACTGCATCCGCGCCTGGGTGCGTGGGTGCGCCAGGCGTTTCGCGGCAGGCTCACGGAAGCGCAGGAGCTCACGCTGCCGCACATCTTGGCAGGAAGGTCGGTTTTGTTGTCCTCACCGACGGGCAGCGGCAAGACGCTGGCCGGTTTCCTGGGCGTGCTGGATCATCTGACGCGGGAGCATGAGGCTGGAACACTCAAGGATGGCATTCATGCGGTGTACGTCTCGCCGCTGCGGGCGCTGACCTATGACATCGAAAAAAACCTGCGTGCGCCGCTGGAGGGCGCGGGTTTGAGCGAGGTGGTCCGTGTCGGGATGCGCACCGGTGATACGACGGCCTCGGAGCGGGCAAAACTGCGGCGCAAACCGCCACACATTCTGCTGACCACGCCGGAGAGCTTAGCGATCATGCTGCCGCAGAAGGCGTTTGCGGAGGCGCTGGGGCACTGCCGCTTTGTGATTGTGGATGAATTGCACGCGCTGGCAGAAAATAAGCGCGGGGCGCATCTCGCGGTGTCGTTGGAACGGCTGGAGTGTGGCGCAGGTTTGCCGTCCGAGGTTGGGTGCGAGGTGAAAACTCGTCCGACGTTGGTGCGCATCGGGTTGTCAGCCACGGCGGCACCGCTGGAGCTGCTGGCGCGTTTTCTCACGGGGTCACGAGCCTGCGAGATCGTGCAGGCGACGAAGGCGCGCACACGCAGGGTGGAGGTGCTCTCGCCGCTGCGGCGTGATCCGTATCCGCCGGCAGGTTACACTGCGCAGCGGGTGCTGGAGGACATCGCAGGCATTGTGATGCGGCATCGGAGCGTGATCGTGTTTTGCAACACACGCAGCGGCACGGAGAGCATCGCGATTCGTTTGAAGGAGGCGCTGCCAAAGCTGGCGGGGAAAATCGAGGCGCATCATGCCTCTCTGGACCGTGATGTGCGGCTGGAGGTGGAAGACCGACTGAAACGTGGCGAACTGCGGGCCGTGGTGTGCAGCACAAGTTTGGAGCTGGGCATCGACATCGGCAGTGTGGACTGCGTGGTGATGATCTCGACACCGAAGGGCATCAGCCGCGCCTTGCAGCGCATCGGGCGCAGCGGGCACTCCATCGACCAGGAGAGCCACGGCATTCTAGTGGCCACCAACGTGAACGACCTCATGGAATGCGTCGTGTGCGCGGAAATGACGCGGGAGGCGCGGCTCGACCCGGTGCGGGTCATGGAGCGGCCGCTGGATGTGCTGGCGCAGCACCTCGTCGGCCTGGCAATGGAGACGAAACACACGCCAGATGCATGCTTTGAGGTGATCCGGCGGGCATTTCCGTTTCAAGACCTCACACGCGGGGAGTTTGATCGAGTGCAGAACTACCTCGAAGGCGGCGGTAGATCGCTGGAGAGGCAATATCGCGAAACCTTTGGCAAGATCGTGCTGCAAGACGGACTTTTGGTCACACCAACGCCGAAGGTCGAGCGCGAATACTTGGCGAATGTGGGCGTCATCCACACCGAGGGCATGGTGAGCGTCATCCTCGGCAGACGGCGGCTGGGGCAGATCGAGGAGTCGTTTTTGAAGCGGCTGAACAAAGGCGATATCTTTGTGCTGGCCGGACGCACCGTGAGACTGGTCGAAACGGGCGTGATGGAGGTGAAGGTGGAAGATGCGGTGGGAAAAATGCCCACCGTTCCGGCCTGGAACGCCAACAAGATGCCGCTGTCGTCTGGCCTGGCTCAGGAAGTGGCCGCACTGCGCACGGAACTGGCCACGAGACTCGACGCGGAGGACGATGACACGATGTGTGACTGGCTGGTGGAGCGCTTTGTGATCTCCACCACGAACGCGGCGGCGATGGTGAGGCACTGTCGCAATCAGTTGCAGGTCTCGGTGATCCCGACGGAGCGGGTGATGCTCATCGAGCGCTTCCATGAGCGGAAGGAGGGTACTCCCGATGACGAAGGACTGCTGCACTTCTTTTTTCACTCCCTGATCGGACGCGCAGCAAATGACGCGCTGTCTCGCATCATCGCGCAACGTTTGAAACAAGCCGTGGGCGGCAACGCGCTCGTGACCATCGATGATTACGGCTTTCTGCTGACGTTGAAGCCGTTTCAGGAGCTGGAGGCCGAGGCATGGCGCGAGTTGTTCGTGCCAGAGGGCGCGGAGCGCGATCTCGCGGACGTGTTGAAGGATTCGGACCTGGTGAAGTGGCAGTTTCGTGGTGTGGCGCAGACGGGATTGATGGTCCCCCGGAACCGTCCTGGTCAGGAACGACGCATCAAGCAACTGCGCTGGAGCGCGGAGATTTTGTTCCAAGTGCTCGCCAAGCACGAGCCGGATCATCCCATGCTGACGCAGGCCCGGCGTGAGGCGACGCACACGTTTCTCGACCTGCCACGAGCGCTGCTGTTTTTGGAGCGTGCGCTGGAGCTGGACTGGCAGTTGCGCGAGGTGCCGGTGGTGTCACCATTTTCCTTCGGCATTTTCGCCAGCAAAATCAAAGAGGGCCTGATGCTCGAAGACCCCGAGGAGGCGATCGAGCGGCTGTGGCGGGCGTTTGAGAAGAAGACGAAGCCGTAGCCTCAGTTGTTGAGCGCGGAGGACGGCTCACTGGCTTCAGGAGACTCGCCGCCGGTTTGAATGTGATCGACGAGGCGTTTCACACCGTCACGGGCGAAGTCGCTCGGCGGGTGCATGCGCTTGGCTTTGAGATACCAGCCGAGGGCGGAGCCGATCTGCTGTTTTTCCTCGTGCTGGCGGCCGTTTTCGATGGCGGTGACGAACTCGCTGGCCTTCACGCCGAGGTCGGCGCGGAGTTTGCTGAGCACGGGGTCATCTGGGTACTGCTTGGATTCTTTTTCGACTTTTTCCCAGGCAGCGGGGGGGCTGCTGGAGGCGATCTCCTTGGCGCCACCGATGATGAGCTCCAGACGGCCCATGTCCTTGAGGACTTTTTCGAGCTGCGCTTTGCGGGCGAGGTCGTCGGCCACGGAGGCGATGAAGGTGGCCTGATTTTCGAAGATCTGGCGGTAGTTGCGTTGGCTGAGGAGGCGGTCGAACTCCATGAGAGCCTGGGCGCGCATGTCGCTGCCTTTGACGAGATCTCCGCTGAAGCCGGCGAGGTCGGGATTGGTGGGCCAAATCTCCGTAGCGGCCTTCATCTCGGCCTCCAGGGTCTTGGTGTCCTTGTTGGCCATGGCCATGCGGGCCTTGCTGATGTGCAGAGAACTGACGGCACGGGCGGTCTGGATGGCGGCGAGGGGCTTGGCGTACTCGAAGTCGTCCGAGAGGCTACGGAGGTCAGTGACGACCTGCTCGGCGCTGGCGTAGTCCCTCATTTCCATGAAGGAGAGGAGCTTGTTCTTTTTGCGGACGAAATCGAGCACCTTGGTCTTCTCACTCATCGGCAGGCGGCGGACGCGTGGGAGGTATTCACCGACGCCGAAGGCTTCAAGGAGGCGGTTGCCAGCGCTGTCCACATCCCGCCGGGCGACGAGGTTTTCAAAGGACACGAGGGATTCATCGACGCTGCGGATGGCTTCAAGGGAGAGGCCATCGATCATGCTGATGGTGGGTGGGACACCAAAGCTGCTGGCGAGCATTTTTTGCACATCGCTGTCCTTGTCGAGCTGGAGGATGCTCTCGCCGTCTTTGAAGAGGTTCGGGTAAAAGCGGCAAGCGATGACGGCATGCTCAAAACGGCGCTGGAGGAACATCTGGATGATGAGCGCCTGGAAAGCGGTCTTGCTGGTGATCTCGGAGAGACCGGCGGCGGTTTCGTTGAGCTTCATGCGGGCCTCGATCTCGGCGATGCCTTTGATGTAACCGCTGGTGCGGCCGGTCATGGCGCTGGTGGTCTGAGCGTTTTGATTGCCCTGTGGTTGCTGGCCTCCTTTGGTGCTTCCACCAGCAGCCGGACCAGAGAGCGGAACGGTGTTCATGGCTAGGTCGGTGTTCCATTCGAGCGTCTTGCGGCGGTCGAGCATGGCCTTATTGGCGAGGCCGAGGTTCTGCTGTTTTTTCTGGGCGAGCCAGACATCCCAGATGGCATTGGCGATGGAGTTGCAAAGGCCGCCGTCGATTTTGTAGGTGCCAGCTTCTGGCAGGAGGGCAAACGCCTTCATCGGCTCCGGGCCGGGCTTGTTGGTGGGCGCGAGTAACTGCATCATCTGTGCGATGAGATCTCGGTAGGCCTGGTCTTCCGCACCATTGGCCTCTGGGGTGGTGAGGTAGGTCTCAAAGCGGGAGCGCATGACGCGGTTGTTCGTCACGTTCCAGAGTTTGCCGTTGAAGGAGACATTCTCGCTGCCGGGATCGCCCATCGGCATATTACCCAGCGTGGTGGCCGTGTCCGTTTGGCGGTCAGAGGCGGAGCCGGGAACGACGTTGTAGTTATTGTTCGAGTTGGTTGTCTGCGGGGAGGCAGGCTGGCCGCCTCCGGCCATTCCAGGCAGCACCTGGGCATGAACCAACACCGACGAACAGGCCGTGGCAAGAAGGGCGAGGCAGACAACACGTTTCATAGGGGGGCACGGTTAGACTTTGAGCAGTTCGAGCATTTCAAGTACGCCATTTTCCTGGACGCGCACCTTGATGACATAGCGCTGTCCGCGCTGGATGTTCGCGCCGGTGTAGTCTGGCGGCACCCAAACGGGGACGTACGAGCTGCCGGAGCCGTCGCTGACCTGCACGCTGAAGAGACGTCCGTCTGTGCCACGCCATTTATCGAGGCGGTCATCAACGATGCCTTCAACCTTATAGATGTTCCCGCTCAGTGCGGTGGCGTTTTCGAGAAACTCGCCTGTTTCAAGATCGGTGACACCGTTCATGGGATCAGTGGCGCGGTTCATGAGTGCGAAACCACCGCCGCCAATGACGGCGAGGATGGTGATCAATCCCAGCCAGTGGGCGGGGCGTACTCCGGATTGGGCGCGTCTTGGCATCGGGATAAAGATTCAGGTTTGAACGGGCGGTCAAAAAGTCGGCGTTAATCGCTGGCTGTCCAATCCAAGATAGAGCAACCTGCCGGAGTGAGTGATTTTGGTAAAACGAGTTTCCGTAGCTACCTTCAAGGTACTCCCGGCGCTGGCTGCGCGGGTGGTTGCATGGTTCATTTGGTGCTGCTGGGAGTTCTGGGGCTGGCGGCAGTGATCTGGGCCATCAAGAACCGGGCCTGGGAGTTGGAGGTGACGGTGGAGATGTCTGCGCCGAAGGAACCGGCGCCCAAGCCAGACGTGGAGGAATAAGCCGCCTGCAGGCAGGGCGTTACTTGGTTTTTCCCTAGCTAGGCTCTTCGATGTCAAAAAATTTACCCGCGACGCCTCAGGCCATGTCCGCACGAGGCAGGCTGAGCGTGCCGGCGATGCCGTGTTTCTGCTGCAGGTGGCTGCGGAACTCGGCCTCGTTGGGATTGGTGAGGGCGAGGACAACGACCCGAGCGATCAAAAGAAAGACCATGAGTCTCAGGGTGGTGTTGCGTTTAGCTTCGGAGAAGAAGGGGCTGCCGGGGCGGTTTTTTCAACCTCGCCCGCACGTTTCCACTGAAACGAGCCGGACATGGCACCGGGAATCTCGATCCATTCGCCCGTGTTCGCCTGCTGTGCGCGCAGACGCCACTGCTCGGACTCGATCTCGTGCAACGGGCGGTTGGATTCCTTCGCTTTCTGGCGCATGAGCAGCATGCGATCCTCGTTTTCAGCGGCCACGGCCTTTTTCATCTGCGGCCCCCAGTCACCGGCGGGCACCTCGCGGATTTGCAGCAGGCCGCGATGGTCCTCGCCGACGAGTTGATTGTTTTTGAGCACCTGAATTTCCGCCATGCGATTGCGCATGCGCACCGTGGCCTCGCTGGCTCCTTTGGCCGCTTCTTTGTCCAGCGGCTCGTCGCCACGATACTGATAAATATCGAGCCGCATGTTCAAGTTCACCTCCAGCGGCTTGGGCGTGGTGAGCGGGATCTCGGGGAGTGTTTTGCAGGCGGTCAAAGCTAGGCACAGGACCCAGCAGATCGTGAAATGACGAATAACGAATGATGTTTGCAGAATGAGCGCCCACAGATGCTTCTGGCGGTTCGTCATTCGGCCTTCGTCATTCGTCATTGCTGATCGCATTGCGGGGTTCCTCTTTCCAGCGGTGGTCATAGACGTTGATGTCAAGCTTGCGCGCTCCATGCGGCCCGGTGAACCGCAGATGTCCGCGGCCCTCACGTCCGTAAAAGCGTGCTTTGCCATCGATGCTGTCATAGTCGAAGTCACGCAGCGTTTCCAGTCCGATGCGGGTGATTTGATCCGCGATGTCTCCTTTCATCACCGGCGGCAGTTCCGAGATCATGTCGTTGAGCGCCTGGATGCTGAACTTGCCACGGGTGCGGTTTTTGAACTCGCCATCGGCCTGGTACAGCTCCGTCTTGTTGCCGGTGGCCACGAGCTTGCCCTCGGCAGCACCTTCCAGCAGCAGGTAGCCGGGAAACAGCGCCCGCGTCATCGGCCCGAGATTCACCTCCGCGCCCGAAACCCAGCCATCCCAGGTGAAGACCTCGTCGAGGTAGATGTCGAAGGCACCGTTCACATAACCGCCGTAGGCCTCGCCACCGAATGAGCCGTAGATGCCATTCACGTCGTAGGTGACGCTGAGGTGGGCTTTTTCGATGTGCAGTTCCTTCCAGCGCAGTTGCCGCACGATGAAGGTTTCCGTCAGGTTGTTGTCCCGGTCCTTGAGTGGCAGGTTGAACCGCACCTGGCCCTTCATGCCGAGAAACTGGATCTTCAGATCCGCTAGCGTGTAATCATCTGCTGGGATGTCGAACACCGCGTCAAGCTGGCCGCTTTCCAGCTTGGAGGTGAAGCTGAAGGGGAAAGGCTTGCTGAAGCCTTTGAGCGGCACGCCTTTGGGTGCCAGCAGCAGGTGACCCTCCGTCACGGCCAGGGTATCCACACGCCAACCAGGAGCGGCTGGCGGCGGTGGTAGCTGCGGACCCACGGTGGCATCCGGCTTCGGTGACTCTCCCTTCATGAATTTCCGGTAGCTCTCCACATACCAAAACAAATCCTCGCCCACGAAGAGCAAGGGGGAGATGATCTCCACACGGTCGATGCGGCGGTGCAGCAGCCCGTCCAGGGTGTAGGACACTTCGATCACATCCATTTCTGCCACGGTGCGCAGCGGCTCATGCGGGGAGGGAATGCGTAGCCGCGTCAGCACGATGCGCTGCGGCTCCACATTCTCCGCCAGGCCATCGAGATCGAGCGGCGTCTCGTTGGCGCTGAAGGTCACGTCAAAGCGCACCGGCGGCAGGCCGGGGGCGATGCTCATGAGCGTGACCCCGAGTTTTTCGACCTCGATTTTTTTCGCCGTCCAGCGTTCGGCAGTCACCTCGATCTTTTTCTCCACCACCGCCGAAGGGCCGCTGAACAGGGTCATGAGCGCGTCTCCGACCTCCATCTGGCCTCCTGCCAGTTTGAGCGACTCCACACGCCGCGTGCGCCACATTTCTGGCAGGGTGGCCACTGCCTCCATGCTCTCCAGGCTCAGCACCGGCAGGTTGGCCCGCTTGGGAATGCGCACACTGAGTCCAGCGACGCGGAGGTGCTGCAGCGCCTGCTCTGTGCTCACTTCAAACCGGGTGGAAGCCTCCACGCGCTCTGCCAGTTGCATCGCCAGGCTCATCGAACCCTCTTGAACGCTGAGATGATCAAACTGCAGCCGCTCCCACACGGGCGCTTCAGCAGGGCTTTGGGGCGGCTTCACCGGCTCAGACACGATCTTGTCAAACCAGGGTCCGTTTTCCGGGGTGAGTTCAAGGTGCGGCTTCGTCACCACCAGCGACTCCACCTGCCAAGCATCGAGCAGCTTGTCTGGCACCACCTCCGCTTTGAACGCCTTCAGTTGGAAGAAAGGCGGTTGTTGCAGGCTGTTTTCTTTTCTTCCCCAGCGCATGGACAAGTCCTTGATCTCCAACTGCTGCTTCGCGGCTGATTTCACCCCGCTGGGGGTGATCTCCAGCGCCGCAAGCCGTGTGTTCCAGCCAAAACCGCCGATCACCGGGCTGAGCTCCGTCGCAGACAGTGCCACCGTGCCATCCTTCACCTCCAGCGCGTCCACGAGCACTTTCCAGACCGCCTTCGAGGTGGATTCTCCCTTCGGCAGCAGCAAGGCTTCCAGCTTCGGCGTCCAGTGGACCTGTGGCTTCATCAGCAGGCCGTTTTGCACATGCCAGAGGCGGGTGGCGTCCTGCGACAGCTTCAAATCGACCTGGTCAGCCGTCAGCGCGCCTGCGTCGTCCGCCCATTGCAGGCGCAGATTTTTCAAGCGCAGATCATGCGTGCCGCCGGCAATCAATCCAGCGCTCGAAAGGCTGAGATCACGCCCTTCCCACTCCCACTGCACGCCACCGGTGAGCAGCGGCCATTGGGCAGCCAGTGCGGGGCTGATCTCCTTCAGCCAGGCCAGATCGATGCTGCCGCCGCGCAGCGATCCCTGCTTCAGATCGAGATGATCCTCGCGCATCACCATTTCGAGATGCGCGGCGTTGAATACCGGCTTCCCACCCCATTCCGCCTGCCGCAAGTCGGTGACAATGGTTTGAAACGAAGGTGAGTTCAGGCCGCCGACTTCAAGCGCCTCGACCTTCTGCGTCACGAACAGGCTGAACAGCGGCTTCCATGCCGCATCACGCACCACCACCTTGGCCTCCGCGAGATCCACGAACTCCAGCCGCCAGCGGCGTGACGTGCCTGCCGCTGCCACTCCTGGCGAAGAGGGCGCGGGTTGGAGCCACGCCAGCGGCACATCCACGGTGGCGCCCTCCACTTTAAAACCGCCGAGATTGCCTGTGCTCAACTCGCTCCAGCTCGGCCGCCATTCCACATGACTCACGCTGGCGACGTGCTGCGCCATCGGGACGTGCAGGGTGCTCACCTCCCGCGCATGCAGCGCTCCGTCCTCCCACTCCAGCGCGGTGATCTGCACCCGCACATCACCACCGAGCCGCAGCAGCACCGCGTTGACGAGCAGCACTCGTTCTTTCCAGGCCCAGAAGCCGAAGCCAGTCGCCAGCACGAGGGCGATGGCCGTGAGATCAAACAACCAGCGCCACCAGCGGCGGCGTTTGGGAGATGGAGCATCCGGTTTCACGTTGGGGGCAAGCAAGGCGAAGAAGATGAACGACGAAACCAGAATGGCGAATGCCGAATCAAGGAAGGATTCCAAACGCGGAATCATTTGCCACGCCTATTGAGGCCTTGAGGCTCACTTCGTCATTTCTTCCCCGTGATCAGCCGTGCCCCCTGATCCCGCGTGAAATAAGACCAGACCCAGATCAGGAAGACCGAGAGGCGATTGCGGAAGTCCATCAAGAACACGAGATGGATGAATACCCACGCCAGCCAGGCCAGCGTGCCGCTGAACTTCGCGAAGTTCACGTCCGCCACCGCCCGGTGCCGCCCGATCGTGGCCATGCTGCCGCGATTCCAGTAGGCGAAGGGTTTCAACGGCTTCCCCTCGATCTGCGCCAGAATGTTGCGCGCCGCATGCGCTCCTTGCTGCAAAGCCACCGGCGAGACACCCGGCAGCGGCTTGTTGTCCTTGCCGAGACTCAGCGCGGTGTCCCCGATGACGTAAATGCACGGCGCGTCTGGCAAATTCAGCGCCTCCGTGATCTGGATGCGCCCGGCGCGGTCAAACGTGCCCGGCAGCGTCTTCACCAGCGGCGACGCGGCATTCCCCGCAGCCCAGATGACGGTGCGTGCATGGATGAAGCTGTCTTTCGTGCGCACCCCCTCCGCGTTGATGTCCTGCACGCTCACACCGAGTTGCACCGTCACTTTGAGATGTCGGAGCTGCTCCTCTGCCTTGCGCGAAAGCTCCACGTCAAACACCGGCAGCACGCGATCCGCCGCATCGAGCAAAATGATCCGCGCCTCACGCGGGTCGATGTGCCTGAAGTCGCGCAACATCGTCTCACGGGCGATTTCTGCGATGGCTCCGGCCATTTCCACGCCCGTCGGGCCTGCGCCGACGATGACGAAGGTCATCAGCCGCTCGCGCTCCACCGGATCGCTCGTCACCTCGGCTTTTTCAAACGCCAGCAGCAGGCGGCGGCGGATGTCGAGCGCGTCTTCGAGCGTCTTCAGTCCCGGCGCGAACTGCTCCCACTCCGGGTGGCCGAAATAACTGTGCCGCGCCCCCGTGGCGACGATGAGATAGTCAAACGGCACGCTTCGCTCTCCCGCGAGCACGAGCTTCTTTTCCAGATCCGCTCACTTCCGCCATCAGCACCTCAATGTTTTTGTATTGGCGCAAAATGCCGCGCACCGGCTGCGCGATGTTCGCGGGGGAGAGTCCTGCGGTAGCCACCTGGTAAAGCAGCGGCTGGAACAGGTGATGATTCGTGCGGTCCAGCACCGTGACCTGCACCGGCTGGTCTCCCAGAGCCTTCGCCACCGCCAGTCCGGCGAAGCCTGCGCCGATGATCACTACACGAGGTTGGCTAGAAAGGGCAGTGCTCATGGAGGTCATCGTAGCACGATAACGCCGGGCGGACACAACACGGCTGCAATCTCCTCACCAATCGCGACGTTGAACGCGCCCAGCCATGATCCGCCTACTTCTTCTCAGCCTCCTCTGCGTCATCAGCGTTCACGCTGAACTCGCCGGCAAACGTCCAAACATCATCTTCCTGCTCACCGACGACCAGGGCTACGGGGATCTCTCTTCCCATGGCAATCCCATTCTCAAAACGCCGAACCTCGACCGCCTCAACGCCGAGGGCGTGCGCTTTGAGGACTTCTGTGTGAGTCCCACCTGTGCGCCCACCCGTTCCGCATTGCTCACCGGCCGCCATGAATTCAAAAACGGCATCACCCACAC
>JAJTDU010000046.1 GCA_021298725.1 Verrucomicrobiaceae bacterium
AATTTCGGCGGCATCGCGAACCGTGCCGGTTTCAGTCAGCGTCACCGGGTCTTTTTTCATCACCTGTTCCAGGGTTAGCGTGTGATCGAGCGTGGCATCGACCGTGCGCTCGTCCGTGTTGAATGCGTCACCAAAGCTGACGCGCAGGATGTCGCTCCAGGCAATGATGCCGACGAGTTGGTCGCCGTTGACGACTGGGATGTGATGCACGCTGTGTTCGCGCACGAGGGCGCGGACTTTGGAGATGGGATCGCCGTGGTGAACGGTGATCACGTTGCGGGTCATGAGGTGAGAGATGGGGTCGTTGCGCTTCATAGGTTGGGGCTGCCAAGCATGCCGGGCGTGAGCTCTCGCGCTCTGCGCTGGTTGCGAATGCGTGGACGGATGTTGCGTGACTTCAAATTAGCTCAACGACCACCGCGCTGGCATTATCCCTGCCGGATTCACTCACGGCATACTCGACGAACCATCGCGCGTGGCTTTGGCCCTCCGGCAGCTGGTTGGCTGCCAGCATGTCGGCCACGCGGTGGTCCCAGATGCCGTCGATGACACCATCGGTGCAAAAAAGGAAGCGATCACCGCTCTCGCAGCCGACAGCGCCGACCTGAGGGGTGAGGGACTGGCTGCCCGCGCCGAGCACCTGCATGAGGACGCTTTTGCGCGGATGCGTGCGCGCTTGGCGCTCGTTGAGCTGGCCCTGGCGTTGCATCCAGCCAACCTGAGAATGGTCATCGGTGAGCTGTTTGAGCTTGCCGCCCTTCGGAAGCCAGTAGATGCGGCTGTCCCCCACATGCGCGAAGTGCATCCAGCCGGGCGTGAACCAACCCAGGCTCAGCGTGGCCCCCATGCCGCGACATTCCTCGTAGTAGCGGCCGAGTTTCAGCAGCTCCGCATGAATGCGGTGAAACAATTCCTCCAGCACATCGCCATGGCCAGCGGAGATTTGCTGCGCGGATTGCTTGTAGCTCTTGGGCAGCAGTTGGGTGATTTTTTCCACAGCGATCTTGCTGGCGAACTCGCCTGATTTGGCGCCGCCCATGCCATCGCTCACCGCGAAGACGAAATCTCCGGTGTCGTGGGTGGATTCGCCGACCTTGCCGAGGTAGCGCAATTCACGAGCATCAAAATTCAAGCAGAGGAAGGTGTCCTCGTTATTCTGACGCACACGGCCAGGGTGCGTCAGGCCGGACCAGTGGAGGTGGTTGGGTGGTTGGGTGGGGCTGGAGTCGCTCATGGAGCCGGCTTGGGAGACGGTGGGTCGAGGATGGTGGCGAGTTCGAAGTCGATGAGGCAGAAGCGGCCGTCGCTGTGACGGTAGGTCACGTTGCGGGTGAAGGGGTCGTCGTGACGCACGCCGAAATCGCGCTCCAAGGCACCAAAGAGGTCCTTGAGCTTGGCTTCGCTGATACGTTCAACGAGGGAGCCGCAGTTCGTGGTGACGAGGTAGAGCTGATCTTCGTGGGCCTCCAGCACACGAGGGACGTAGTTGCACCCGCGTTCCTCCAGCACCCGGAGCACCCGCACCTCGTTGGCGAAGCGCTCGGCGGCATTGCTGCCGCGAAAAGATTTGTGTACGCGACCGTCGTAGCCGATTCGAACAAGGGCGCGCTGAGTGTTTTTGGCTTCTTGCATGGGGTTTTCCGGCCGGGGTGACGGACCTTCCCAGCATGCGGTGGTCCTGGCAAGTGGGCAAAAAAACATCTCGCGTCTGGCACGCAGCATGCTTACGTGGAAATTGTCATACTTGGAAGTGACCATTTTCACCTCCTGGAAAGGCAAACACAAACACACTCAACCATGGCCAAATACAAACTCGAATACATCTGGCTGGACGGCTATCAGCCGGTCCGCAACCTCCGCAGCAAGACGCAGCTCAAAGATTATGCCAGCTTCCCGAAGCTGGAGGAACTGCCAGAATGGGGCTTTGACGGCTCCTCCACGCAGCAGGCCCCAGGTGGCAGCTCCGACTGCGTTCTGAAGCCTGTGGCCGTCTTCCCTGACAGCACCCGCAAGAACGGCGTGCTTGTCATGTGCGAAGTCTATAACGCAGACGGCACTGCCCACGCTTCCAACGACCGTGCGACGATCCTTGACGATCCAGACGCTTGGTTTGGCTTTGAGCAGGAATATTTCCTCTACCAGGACGGCCGCCCCCTTGGATTCCCTGAAAACGGCTATCCTGCCCCGCAGGGTCCTTACTACACTGGCGTGGGTTACAAGAACGTTGGTGATATTGCCCGCCAGATCGTCGAGGAGCACCTCGAAATCTGCCTTGATGCAGGCATCAACCACGAAGGCATCAACGCCGAAGTGGCCAAAGGCCAGTGGGAATTCCAGATCTTCGGCAAGGGGTCCAAGACCTGCGCTGACCAGGTGTGGGTGGCCCGCTACATTCTGAACCGCCTCTGCGAGAAGTATTGCGTGGACGTGGAATACCACTGCAAGCCGCTTGGTGCCACCGATTGGAACGGTTCCGGCATGCATGCCAACTTCTCCACGAAATTCATGCGTGAAACCGGTGGGGAGCCATACTTCCTCGCCCTCATGGCCCAGTTCGAGAAGAACTGCATGGAGCACATCGCCGTTTATGGTCCGGACAATCACATGCGCCTCACGGGGCTGCATGAGACCCAGAGCATCGACAAGTTCTCCTGGGGCATCGCCGACCGTGGGGCTTCCATTCGCGTGCCTCACAGCTTCAAGAAAAACGGCTGGAAAGGCTACCTCGAAGACCGTCGTCCGAACAGCCAGGGCAATCCTTACCAGATCGCCTCGCGCATTCTCAAGACCATCTCTGAAGTGCCGAAAGCGTAATTCGTCTCTGCAAGTTCACTCAACGAAACGCCGCCTGGAAACAGGCGGCGTTTTTTGTGATGCACGGCATCGTTTGCAAAAGCCGGACCATCCTGCTAGGTGCATGCGTATCCACTGCCCCATGCCTACCGAACAAGACATCCGCACCGCCCTTGGCAACGTCCGCTATCCTGGTTTTAGCCGCGATATTCTGTCGTTTGGCCTCGTGAAAGGCATTCAAATCGAAGGCGCGAACATCACCATCGAAATTTCCGTCGCCACGCGTGATCCAAACATCCCGCGCCTGATCCATGAACAGGCGATGGACGTGCTGAAAAAAGTCGCGGGCGTCGGCGAAGTGAAGCTGAACTTCGACATCAAAGACCCGCCCGGTGCAGGCGTCACGGCCTCCGAAAAGCTCGGCAAATCGAGCCTCCCTGGCGTGAAGAAGGTCATCGCCGTGGCCTCGGGCAAAGGCGGCGTGGGCAAGAGCACCGTGGCATCAAATCTGGCAGTTGCTTTGAGCCAGAGCGGGCTACGTGTCGGCCTCTGCGACTGCGATTTGTACGGCCCCAGCATTGCGCACATGTTCGGCACAGACGAGCGTCCGTATCAAAACGACGAACAGCAGATCGTGCCGATCGAAAAACACGGACTGCAGCTCATGTCGATGGGATTCCTGCTCGAAGATGCCTCTCCCGTGATCGTGCGTGGCCCCATCGCCACACGCTACACGCAGCAGTTTCTACGTCAGTGCGCCTGGAATGATCTCGACGTGCTCGTGCTCGATCTGCCTCCAGGTACGGGCGACATTCAGCTCACCATTGTTCAAACCGTGGCGCTCGACGGTGCGGTCATCGTCACCACACCGCAGGAGGTCGCCCTCATCGACGCCCGCAAGGCCGTGGGCATGTTCCAGAAGGTGAACGTGCCCATTCTCGGCATCATCGAGAACATGAGTTACTTCCTCTGCCCGAGTGACGGGCAGATTTATCACATCTTTGGCAAAGGTGGTGGCGAGCAAGAGGCCAAACGCCTCGGCGTGCCGCTGCTGGGACAGATTCCCATCGAAATGACCGTGCGCGAGAGTGGTGACGAAGGTCACCCCATCGCGCTTACAGATCCGGCGCAATCTGCGTCGTCGAAAGTCTTCCGCGAGATTGCGGCACAGTTGAGGTAGCTCGGATTGGCAATCGAAGCCGAACGTCCCAAGTCGATTCGACTGCCTGCTGAATCTACTTCGCCTCCACTGCTGGATTGTCGCCGAGTTGAAGCGTGGGGGCCTTGGCCGTGTCGCTGATGTTCAGCGCCAACCAGTGACCGTTGATCGCATGAGCGGGGAAACCGCAGGCGAGGGCAAACTCACCGGTTTCATCGGCCACGAAGGAGAATTCGGCCTTGGTGAGTGATAATCCGACTTCTGGCTTCGGCACACCCGCACCGTCAAAGTAGGGCTCTCCCATTTGGAGCTTCTTTGTTGTGTCTTTTTCCACCACGATAGCGCTGTGCGGGATGGGACTCGGATTGATGAAAGCCACCTCAATGGTCCAGTCCTTCGGGATCGTAAAGATGGCCTTGCCATGCGAGTAGCCGTTGAAGTTCATGCCGTAGTTCGCGGCGCTGTAGGTGGCCACGAGCGTGATCTTAACCGTTTTCGGCTTGTCGCTGAGCTTGAGGAAATCCGCCTCGGTGATGCCAGCGAAGAGCTCTTTTTTCAATCCGGGAATCTCCACCGCATGAGTATGATCCGCAGGAGGGGCTGGCTGTTGGGCCTGGGTGAGTGTGGAAGCGAGAAGCGAGACGAGGAAAAGGCGGCTGATCATTGTGGGACGGATGGAAGCAAGGTAGCCAATACGTGCAATGGACGATCAAACTGTCGCGCATGGAACGATGAATCTCGCCTTCCGTGAAAAAAATCCCCAAGATACCCGCCACGTTCCCGTGATACCCGACGAACCCGACCTCATGAGTGACACGCACGATCTTTTCCTGGAAACCCTGCGGCGCTATGAGCGGCCCCTCATCCGCTACGCGCACGGCTACACCGGCGACCTCGAAGACGCGCGCGACATCGTGCAGGACGTGTTTGTGAAGCTCAGTCAGCACCTTGCCACGCTCGACCACGAGCGGCTGGCCCCCTGGCTCTTCACCGTCTGCCGCAATCGTGCCCTCGATCACCACCGCAAACATCAACGCCTCATTGTCATGGAAACGGAAACCCTCGATCTCGAAGCCTCCGCTGATCCCGCGCCCAATGACGCGATGGAAAAGCGCGAAACCGCCACCGCTCTGCGTGAACTCATCGAATCCCTACCTGTACGCCAGCGCGAGGCCGTGCGGCTGAAGTTCATCGCCGGACTCGACTACCAGCAGATCAGCGCCGCCATGCAAACAAGCATTGGCAACGTCGGCTACCTCATCCACCACGGCGTGGCCGCCTTGAAGACCAAATGGCAGGCCCACGACCAGCCACCGCCCGGGAAACTCAAACCCGCGATGGCCTGAACCCTTTAACCACCCCTTTTTGACCATGAAACCGGAACAAATCACCGCCTGGGCGCTCGAAGAAGCCAGTGCCGAAGAACGCCAGCAGTTTGAGGCGGAGCTGCATGAGAATCCGCAGGCGAAACAGTCCGCCGAGGCAACCAAGAAATTCTGCCACTTCCTGCTCGCCGAGCTGCGGGATGACTCGCTTGCGCTTACGGATGTGCAGCGGGAGCGCTTGAAGGTGCAGATCCTAGGGCAACCGACTCGATTGCCTGCCGCAAGTGTGACGCTTGCGCCACGCCCGAAATGGCGATTCAGCGTTGTGACGAAGCTGGCGATGGCGGCATCCATTGCACTGGGTGGCTTGTGGACGTGGCATGCGTTTGAACCTCAGCCAAAGCCACTGCAGGTCGCGCTGGGAGATGAAGTAAAATACAAAGTCCTTCCTGCGGGTCGCGGTGATCTCGCGGTCGAGACAGCTAGGCGCAGTCAGAGCCTGCAGCCTGCGAAGTCGGGAAAAAATGAAACAAAGACGGAGGCGCTGGCGCTTGATCGCCTCGCTACCGCCATGCCAGCTCCTGAGGCGGAACCCCGACCTGTCGAGGTTCCAAGGTCAATAGCATTGAACGGAAAGCTGGGAACCATGAGAGCGAGTGATGTCTTGGAACTCAAGAAAATCGAGGATCAACAGACTTACGGACTGACCATTGGTGGTGGTGCAACAATGCCATCGACCGCACCTGTGGCTCCAATGCAAGGATTGACATCGAGTAATCAGCCATCACCTGCCACCTTAGGCGGCGTGACAAAAATCGGTGCTGGCACGCTGGCGTTGAACGGCGTAAATACGGTCACCTTGAGCGGGGCTAATATCTATACCGGCGGCACAACGATCAATGCGGGAGGAGTCGTCGTATCCAATGCTGCGACGATGCCTTCGGTACCTGCTGGGGCAACGTTGGATTTGAGTGGTTCGACGCGAACTGCTGGTAACGCGGTTGCATTCGGGAACAATACCTTGAGCGTCGGCGGCGCTGACAGCAGGACGACGGTTTCTAGCACCATCAATGGCACGGCAGCAAGCACACCTGCTGCCGGACTCGTCGTGGCGAATCCGCAGCCGGATGCGTATTACTTTGCCGCAGTCGCAGACAAAGATGCAGATGGCTTGGCGAGAGAGGGAGCGGTGCCTTCAATTCGCCGCAAATCCGGATCGTTGGGCGAATCCTACACTCGCATCCTCGAAAACGAGCTGAAGGACGTGGTGCGGGAGCCGCTTTCGACGTTGTCGATTGATGTGGATACGGCGTCTTATGCGAACGTGCGGCGGTTTTTGAACCAGAACACGATTCCACCCGCCGATGCGGTGCGCATCGAAGAGCTGGTCAATTATTTCCCCACGGCGGAGGAAGGACCGGCTCCACAGGCGAAGGAACCGTTCGCTGTGCGCGTGGAGCTGGCTCCATGCCCGTGGCAGCCGACTCACAGACTCGCCCGCATCGCGATCAAGGGCCGCGAACTCGGCAATGAGCGCAAAAACAGCAATCTGGTTTTCCTCGTCGATGTCTCCGGCTCGATGAACGAGCCGAGCAAGCTGCCGCTGGTGCAGCAGTCGCTGCGCATGCTGACAGAACAACTCGGAGAAGGGGACCGCGTGACGATGGTGGTCTATGCGGGCAGCAGCGGCCTCGTGCTGCCGCCGACGAATGGCGAAAAGAAGGCCGACATCCTCGCGGCCATCGAAAAACTCCAAGCTGGTGGCAGCACGCATGGCAGTGCGGGCATTCAACTGGCCTACGAGCAGGCGGTGGCCGGTTTCATCAAAGAAGGCGTGAATCGCGTCATCCTCTGCACGGATGGCGATTTCAACGTCGGCGTCAGTTCGCCGGAGGAATTGGAAAAACTGATCAGCCAAAAGGCCAAGAGCGGTGTCTTCCTCAGCGTGCTGGGCTTTGGCAGCGGCAACTTGAAGGATCGAACCATGGAAACCCTGGCCGACAAGGGCAACGGCAACTACGCCTACATCGACAGCCTCAGCGAGGCACGCAAAGTGCTCGTCGAGCAGATGAGCGGCACGCTGGTGACCATCGCAAAGGACGTCAAAATTCAGGTCGAGTTCAATCCGGCCGCCGTGCGCAGCTATCGCCTCATCGGTTATGAAAACCGTCTGCTGGCGAAGGAAGACTTCAATGACGACACAAAAGATGCGGGTGAAATCGGCGCGGGGCACAGCGTGGTGGCCTTGTATGAAGTCGTGCCCGCCAATCTGCCGCCCGGAGCCGAGCCACGGCCTGCGGTGGACAGTTTGAAATATCAAACGTCACTCATCGCGCCCGCCCAGCTCGCCCATGCGGCGAAGAGCGGCGAGTTGATGACCGTGAAGCTGCGCTACAAAGAGCCTGACAGCGACTTGAGCAAACTGATCGAAGTTCCGACCAAGGACGAGGGCAAAACACTCACCGCTAGCAGCGAGGAGTACAAATTCAGCGCTGCTGTGGCTGGATTCGGCCTGCTGCTGCGTGATTCAGCCTACAAGGGCACGCTGAGCTGGGAAACGGTGCGCAAACTCGCGCTCGATGGCAAAGGCGCGGACAAACTCGGCTATCGCGGCGAGTTCCTGCAGCTCATCGACAAGGCGCGAGGTCTGAAGGAAACGCGGCCGTGATGCAGGGTTTGGTAGTCCCGCCTTTAGGCAGTTCAGAACCGGCTGGAGCCGGGGCTACAATACAGCCAAGCATCCAAGGTTGAATCGCCTTCGCGCCACGTTATGAAACCCACCATGCAACTCATCAACAACACTCCCCATGTGCCAGCGGCGGTCGGACCTTACTCTCAGGCGGTGAAGCAGGGCGGCTTGCTTTTCTGCTCCGGACAGATCCCGATTGATCCAGCGGCAGGTAAAATCGTGGCGATGGATGTGGAAGGCCAGGCGAACCAAGTGCTGGCCAACATCCGCGCCTTGCTGACCGCCCAGGGGCTCAAAATGAGTGATGTCATCAAGGCGACGGTCTTTTTGACCTCCATGGCCGATTTCCCGAAGATCAATCCGCTCTACGAAGCCGCCTTTGAAGGCCACAAACCGGCCCGTTCGACCGTGGCGGTGGCTGGGCTGCCGCTGGGAGCGCTGATTGAGATCGAGGTGATCGCCGCTCTGGGCTGAGTCGATGATTCGCTCAGCGATGTTCGATCACGTCGCTGTTTTGGAAGCGGATTTTCGGCAAGGACGCGTAGCGATCATCCTCGTGACGATACCCGGCGGGGCACAGGACGGCGGTGGTGAGACCTTGGGCCTCAAGACCGAGGAGTTCGTCGTATTGAGCAGCCACGAAGCCTTCCATGGGACAAGTGTCGATGCTGAGCAGCGCACAGGCCGCCATGAATTGGCCGAGGGCGATGTAGGCCTGCATTTTGGCCCATTCTTGGGTCATGTAGCCTTGAGCCTGCGTGCCAGCGACCATCTTGCGAAATCCGGCCAGCGCTTCGGCGCTGCCGCCGCGCACCTCGACCATGCGGGTGATGAAGGCATCGAGATCGTCGAGACTGTAGGCTTTTTTCACGGTCATCACGACCAGATGCGAGCAATCGGCCACTTGGCGCTGCCGCCACGAATGCGCGACGAGCTTTTCCCGCAGTTCCTGGTCCTGAATGATGAAAAATTTCCAGGGTTGCAAGCCAAAGCTCGAAGGCGTTAGCACCAGCGATTCTTCCAGCGCGGCCCAGGTGTCGGTGGGTATCTTCTTTGTGGGATCAAAGACCTTGGTGGCGTAACGCCAGTTCAGGGCGGTGAGGAGTTCTGTGGTTTCCATGGCAGACCGCTGCTTTGGCATGGCACCGCTGATTCTGCAAACTCAGAACTGCTATCTCCCATTTCACACGCTCGATTTTTTCCATTTACCGCTCAAATTTTTGCCGGCCAAAACTGCTGAGTGAGTCATGAGGGGGCATGTTTTAGAGGCATCGGCACTGAACCAGAATCCATTCGAGCTAAGCAGGTGGGGCAGGAGCATGGGTGGGGTATGGAAAATGGGAGAGGTCAGTTTTCTTGCCAAAGCGTCCCCACTCCTTAGCGGAAAGCTCTTATCCGTAGGGTTGGATGGGGACCCAGCCAACAGAGGCCGATGAAATGACAACGACACAGAGCCCCGCAACGTCCATGCTCTCGTCATGCCCGCCCAGTTCAAAGATTACTACGCCACCCTCGGCGTGCCGCGTGATGCCAGCTCTGACGACGTCAAAAAAGCCTTCCGCAAGCTGGCCCGGAAATACCATCCGGACACCGCGAAGGACAAGAAGACTGCCGAGGAGAAGTTCAAGGAGGTCAATGAGGCCAACGAGGTGCTAGGCGATCCAGAGAAGCGCAAAAAGTACGACACGCTCGGTGCGAGCTGGCAGGAACCTCAATCAACTGCCACCCACGAGCAGGACGTCCACTTTGGCGGCACGGGGTTCAGCGACTTCTTCGAGCAGTATTTTAGCGGAGGCAGCCGCTACGGCTTCCCACAGGGTTTTGATGAAGGTGCTCCCTCCGGCACAGCCCGCCAAGGCCGAGTTCGGCGGGGACACGACATCGAAGGGGACATACTCGTCACGCTGGAAGAGGCCATGCATGGGACGCAGCGCCCGCTTTCGCTGCAAACGGCGAATCGCCAGACCGGCGTGGTGCAAACGCATTCCTTTGAGGTGCGCATCCCGCCGGGGGCGACCGATGGCCGCCGCATCCGCGTGCCCGGCCAGGGGGAAGCCGGCATCAATGGTGGTGTGGCCGGTGATCTATACCTGCGCGTGCGCCATGCGGCGCATCCCGAATTCACTACCCGCGAGGCGGATGTGTATCACGAGTTAGAAGTGGCTCCTTGGGAAGCGGTGCTCGGCGCGGAAGTCGTGGTGCCGACGCTTGATGGCTCCATCAAGCTACGCATTCCCGCCGGAGCAGAGAACCACCAAAAATTCCGGGTGCGAGGCCGTGGCCTCCCCAAAGGCAAGACCGGTGAACGCGGTGATTTCTTTGTGACCCTGAACCTCGTGCTGCCAGCGACACTCAGCGATGACGAGCGCTCCTTGTGGGAGCAACTGCGCAACACCTCGACCTTCAAACCACGCGCCTGACATGAACGATCCCCCGCCTCAAACCGTTTACACGTTGGACATTCTGGCAGAGATCACGGGTGTCTCCACGCAAACCATCTTGGAGTATCAGGAACACGGCCTCATCCGCCCTGAACTCGACGAAGACTCCCTCCGCATCCTGCGCCGCATCGAGCACCTGCGGGAGAGCTGCCAGGTGAACCTCGCGGGCCTCAAAGTGCTCACGAGCCTGCTGGAGAAAGTGGAGCAGCTAAACGAGGAGCTGCGGATGCTGCAAAAATAGCCGGGAATCGAGCCTTGTGCCCATTCATGGGGGTCTCCCTCACTTCTGCCCCTTTGAACTGCCAATAGACTCGTCTTTCGATGATCGAAAAAAGCGCTGATTTGCAGCATTTGAGGTCAGGCGCACAAAAATACCGCGACCTGCCGCAAAGCGCGTAGCACCGTGATTTGGCCTCATGCATGATCGTCGTCACTATGGGCAAAGAATTCAGCACCGTTCCGCAATCCGTTCCTCTCGTCGAAACCAAGCACCGCCGCATCTGCACCCAGGTGCCTCACCCTGAAAGCGTGCCGCTGCTGGACCGCCTGCGCGAGGTGGAGCCGCTCTCCATGCGCGGCATGCCGCCCATCATTTGGGACAAGGCACAGGACATCTACGTTTTCGACAAGCACGGCAACCAGTGGCTCGACTGGAGCAGCGGCGTGCTCGTGACCAATGCAGGTCACGCTGCACCGGAGATCTGCCAAGCCATGATCGACCAGATCCAGAGCGGCCTCATCCACAACTACGTCTTTCCCAGTGAGGAGCGCCTCCAGGCCGCTGAAATCATCGCTTCGGTCTCGCCGGATGGCTTGAAGAAAGTCTTCCTGCTCAGCAGCGGCAGCGAGGCTACAGAATGCGCCATCAAATTGAGCCGTGCGAATGGCATCAAGGTCGGTGGTCCGTCGAAAATCGGCATCATCGGCTTTGATCGTGGTTACCACGGCCGCACGCTCGCCAGCCAGCAGGCCGGCGGCATGGCAGGCCAGAAATCTTGGATTGTGAACCTCGACAAGGCCATCATCCAGGCCCCGTTCCCGGATGGTTATTGGGAGGGCGACAGCTCCTTCGACGCTTTTTTGCAGGCCATCGAAAAGAGCGGCATGAAGCCCGAAAACATCGCTGGGGTCATCATGGAGAGCTATCAGGGCGTCGGTCCTGACTTCGCGCCGGTCGAATACATCCAGAAACTC
>JAJTDU010000047.1 GCA_021298725.1 Verrucomicrobiaceae bacterium
GTTTTCTGCTTCTCTCCCCGCCTCTTTTGTGGTAGCCCTAGCCGCATGATTTCCCCTGCCGCCTTTGCCACACTCCTGGATGATTTGATCCGGGACGCGGGTCTCAAGGGCGTGCAAGTGGCCGCTGCCACCGGCCTGCGCCCCACCTCCATCTCTGGCTGGCGCCGCGGCCGGGATCTGCCGGATACCTCCAGCATGCGCAGCCTGCTGGAGACGCTGCGCGGCCGGCTGCCCGCCAGCTCCCTGCGCCTGCTGCTGCGTGCCTGGATGGAGCTGCGCTTCGGCGATACCGCCGCGCTGGCCTGGGAGGAGGACTCACCCAGCACTCTGCCGGGGGAATCCGCGCCACCGGCCATGGAGCAGCTGCTCTGGCGCTGGAGTCCCGCCCAGTTGGAGGGCCTAGAGCACCTCCTCAAGCAGGCGGAGCTCCACCTGCCGGTGCGGGAGGCTCTGCTGGCCTTTTCCCGCTGCCTGGCCTGAGCCGGGCACGACTGCACCGTCAAGGCTGCCGCTTCACGCGGTCTGAAGCACGCCTTTTGCTGTGGTGCAGCAGAAACACCACAGGGCTGCCCTGGCAGCGGGGCAGCCAGCCTAGGCGGAAAAAACCATGGCCAAGGCCCGGGCACGCCGTGGGGATTCCCCACGCTCTTCGGGCCAGGGACGCCAAGCCTGCCAAAGGGGCGCTGGGGGCCGCTTGAGCGCGTGGCGTCCTTCCCGGCGTCGGTACAGGCCGGGGAGGAAAGTGTCTGGATGGCAGTGGAAACGTCCGTATTCATGACCGTGGCATGGGGTGAACACCCCCTGCATGGCCCAGAACTCAAAAATGCGCTATTGGTCCAAAGACCAATACGACCCACTTTTTTTCAGCCTCGCTGAGCGGGCGCTTCGCCTGCAAGTCCGGCCCAACGGGTCCGGGTGGGTGCGAAGGATTTTCACGAGCCTGACCAACAAGCGCGGGTCCCGAGGAGACTCAGCGAGTGGAAGAAGCCGAAGCGGCCTGTGCTGAACGGCGATGGGAGCCGAGTGGTTGACCGGCTGCGCAGACGGCGTGGCGGGCGGCAGCAGGCTCTGGCAGAGGCGGCTGATCCTGACGACGGCCACCGCATTCCCAACGCCCCGGCGTGCCAGGCGATGAACCGACGGCGGAGGATGTTGGGATTCGGGCGTGAGTCGTTCGACTTCTGGCGAAATCCCAACGGATCACAGCGAAATCCGTTCGACTTCTAGCAAAACCCGAACGGACCACGGCAGAATCCGTTGGTCTTTAGGCGCAATCCCAACGGACCACGGCGAAATCCGTTCGACCTGCGCCGTGGGGCGATGGGATTTTGGCGTGGGGCGATGGGTCTGGCCCGAGGGGTCGGTTTTGGCCGCATGGAGTGGACGGCGCTGGACTGGAACCTCCACGCATAGCAGTTCTAGGAACAACGCCTTGGCGCAAGGCGCATGAGCGAGTGGCTGCTCTACCGCATGAACCGGGATGCCCTGACGCGTTATCTCTCCGCTCAGGCCGCCGGGATCGAGTCGGTGGGGAAGTCGATGAGTGAATAGACTTCCACGGGGTCAGCCACGGCGGTATTGTTGCCACGGCCCATGGCACCGAGCGCGACTTCACCGACGTTCAGGCCGACGTGGCAATGCACCTCCAGGTTCATTTGCTCACGCAGCCATTTGCGCTTCGGCGAGTCACCTGCTTCCGGGCCGGTGAGCAGTTTTGCTGCCTCAGTGGCCATGACGCGTGAAATGATTTCATCACCGGGCCAGTAGGCGAAGACGCCGTCTCCGATGAACTTGTCGATGATGCCATCCCGCGTCTTGATGATCTTTTCGCAGTCCGCGTACCACTCACGCAGCATGGCGGCCACCTCCTCAGCGCTGAGCTGGGCAGAGAGGGTCGTGAAATTGCGCAGATCGCCGACGAGCAGCGTGGCCTTCACCGTTTTTACCGGCAGGGCGATGGTATGCAGCGATTGAGTGCTGACATTGCCGGACTCGCTCGGCTGGCGCTCCTCCTCCTGGCTGTCGAACAGGAAGGCGCTGGTGCCGAACTGCACGCGGTCACCATGCCGCAGGGCGCGGGCGGTGGTCACGGCCACATCGTTGACGAAGCTGCCGTTCGCGCTGCCGAGGTCGGAAACCCAAAACAGGGAACCATCACGACGGATGGTGGCATGCTGACGCGAGACGCCCCCGTCCACCAGACGGATGGAGGCATCCGGACTGCGTCCGATGAGGTTGAAGTCATCGAGGGTGATCTCGTGACCTTTATCGACTGATTTGAGAGTGGCACCCATGCGGGTTGGAAATTGATTTGCTCCTTTGAAGCAAGTTGCGTGCTCATAGTCAAGCGCACTGACGTTCTAGCCACAAACATTTTCGCCCGTTCTTTCCGCTGGGCTTAAACGCGGAAGGGAAAGCAGCGCCTGAATGGGTGCCGATGAACGTCTCTTGGGCACTGGTTGACGTTGGATTTGCCTTCGCTGCCTGCATCTCCACCATGTTTTGATGATATTTCCGTCCCCCCGCACCGCTCTCGCCATTCTGGCTTTTGCCGCTCCAGGTGTGGCAGGGGCGCATGTGGTGCCGAATATGACGGTGGAGGCGGATTTCGCCGCCGAGGGGGGGTATTCTTTGCGCAT
This sequence comes from Verrucomicrobiaceae bacterium, assembly GCA_021298725.1. Classification (GTDB taxonomy): domain Bacteria; phylum Verrucomicrobiota; class Verrucomicrobiia; order Verrucomicrobiales; family Verrucomicrobiaceae; genus Prosthecobacter. The sequence continues at coordinate 2,640 of JAJTDU010000047.1, forward strand.
TAATGTCGATCCGCGCACTTTTCTGGCCGCCGACCCCACCACCCTGCCGCCGGTGCCGGGCACGTGGTATCGGGAGCAGACGCCGGAGCAACTGGCCGCCACGCATGAAAAGGCGGGCGAATACCTCAGCCGAGCGCTGGGGCTGTTGTTTGGCGGTCAAAAAACGCCGTTCCCCCATTGGGCCATCCAGGCCATCGACGGCGAGAGCAACACCCCGCTGACCGCCGAAACCCAGGAAGTACACCTCCTGGTCTCGGCCACGGGCCGTGTTCCTGCCGGCGCAGCGTCTTTCCAGATCGACTTTGCCAAGGACGCCAACACCACCCTGATCCTGCTCCCCAGCCATGGCGGCCAGGCAGCCCCCCGGCCGCAGGTCATCTTCCCGGGTGAGACCAGCCGTGCCTACCCTCTGGAAACGAGCCCACCTGCTCCGACCCCGGTGGTGGCACCCGCCGCGGCACCTCAGCCACCGGTGCCACTGTTCAGCCTCGGACTGGTCATCACGTTGAGCGTTGCAGTGATGCTTCTCATCGTGGGCTGGCGGCTGCTGAGACAGTACCGGCACCACCACCGCGCCCACCACAGGCCCCGGCCTGACGATGTGAACAACTAGCCCTTGTTCCAGCCTCCCAAACAGGGTTAATCCTGCCCCCCGCCGAATGCCAGACTCCTTCGTCCATCTCCACCTTCACACCGAATACTCGCTCCTCGACGGAGCGGTGCGCATCGACACGCTCATGAAGCGGGTGAAGCAGCTGGAAATGCCCGCCGTGGCGATGACGGACCATGGCAATCTCTACGGGGCCATCGACTTCTACATGGCTGCGAAAAAGGCCAAGGTGAAGTCCATCCTCGGTTGTGAGGCCTACCTGGCCCCCGGGTCCATGATGGACAAAAACGAGGTGCCGGGCCGCAAACGCTCCTCCCACCTCACGCTGCTGGCCGCCAGCAACGAGGGCTTCGACAATCTCTCCAAACTCATCACCAAAGGTCATCTCGACGGCCAGTGGTACAAACCGCGTATCGATAAAGACGCGCTGCGGGAGCATGCGAAGGGCCTCATCTGCCTCAGCGGCTGCATCAACGGCGAGATCAACGAATTCCTCCTCTCCGACCGCAAGGACGAGGCTGAAAAGAGCCTCCAGGAGTTTCGCGACATCTTCGGCCCCGAGAATTTCTACCTCGAAATCCAGAACCACAACTCGGAGGCCCAGCGCAAGAGCGCCCGGCAGATGGTCGAGTGGGGGAAGCAATACGGCCTCAAAACCGTGGCCACCAACGACGTGCATTTCCTCAACCGCGAAGATCACGAGTCTCACGACATCATGATCTGCATCGGCACCGGCGCGAGCATCTACGATCAGAACCGCATGACCTACTCCCCGGAGGTCTATTTCAAGACCGCCGAGGAGATGCGTGCGCTGTTTTCCGAGGTGCCTGAGGCCTGCGATGCCACGCTAGAGATCGCCGAGCGCTGCGATGTCAAAATCCATCTCGATTCGACCTCCATCGACCGCTACCCGCAGTATCCGATGCCCGACGGTGGCGATCGAAACGAATACCTCCGCAAGCTCACGCAGGAAGGCCTGGAACGCCGCTACGGCCGCGACCGTGCGCTCAATGACGAGGCGCTGCATGACCGCATGGAAGTGGAGCTCGCCTTGCTGAAGGAGAAAAACTTCACCAGCTACTTCCTCATCGTCTGGGACTTCATCAACTGGGCGCGTGAGCACGACATCCCCGTCGGTCCCGGGCGTGGTTCCGCGGCCGGTTCGCTCGTCGCCTTCTGCCTCGGCATCACGAACATCGATCCGCTGCGTTTTGAGCTGGTGTTCGAGCGCTTCCTCAATCCTGAGCGTGTCAGCCCGCCCGATATCGACATCGACTTCTGCCAGACGCGCCGGCCGGAAGTCATCCAATACGTCCGTGAAAAATACGGCGACCTCAGCGTCTGCCACATCATCACCTTCGGCACCATGGGGGCCAAATCGGTCATCCGCGATGTCGGTCGTGTGCTTGGCTGGAGCTATGGCGACAGCGACGCGCTGTCGAAGATGATTCCGAACGAGTTAAACATCGACCTGGAGGAGTCGGTGAAGAAAAACCCCGATCTCGCGGCGAAACTCGAGGCCGACACCAACGCGCAGGAGCTTTGGCGGCACGCCACCTTCCTCGAAGGCCTCACACGCGGCACCGGTGTGCATGCCGCCGGCGTCGTCATCGGAGACCGCAGGCTGGACAACTTCATCGCCCTCACACGCGACAAGGAAGACGCCATCCTCTCGCAATACGCGATGAAGCCGCTCACCGAGCTGGGCATGCTCAAGATGGACTTCCTCGGCCTCAAAACGCTGACGGTCATCCATGAGGCCGAGTATTGGATCAACCAACGCGTTCCCGGCTTCAGGGTGGCCGACATGCCGCTGGAAGACCTCAAAACCTTCGAACTCATCAAACGCGGCGAAACGGTCGCCGTCTTCCAGATGGAATCCGGCGGCATGGTGAACACCTGCAAGCAGCTCGGGCCGGACACCATCGAGGAAATCATCGCTATTCTCGCGCTGTATCGGCCCGGCCCGATGCAGTTCATTCCCGACTACATCAAACGCAAAAAGGGCGAGGAGCAGGTCGAGTATCCGCATCCGCTCCTCGAAAAGATCGCCAAGGAGACTTACGGCATCCTGGTTTATCAGGAACAAGTCATGCAGGCCGCCAACGTGCTTGCCGGCTTCTCGCTCGGCCAAGCCGACTTGCTCCGCCGCGCCATGGGCAAGAAGGACGCCGCTGAAATGGCCCGCCAGCGCCTCATTTTCGTCGAAGGCTGCCACAAGACGAACGACATCCAGCCAAAGCAGGCCAACGCCGTCTTCGACTTGCTCGAAAAGTTTGCGCAATACGGCTTCAACAAGTCGCACTCCGCCGCCTACGGGATCGTGACGTATCACACCGCCTACTTGAAGGCGAACTACCCCGTCGAGTTCATGGCGGGTGTGCTCAGCTACGAAATCAGCAATCCCGACAAGATCGCCAATTTCGTCTCCGAGTGCTTCGAGATGGGCATCAAGGTGCTGCCGCCGGATATTAACAGGTCAGCGCTAAAGTTTGCGCCTGAACGTTTTGAAACGGAAGAAGAAGTGCCGAATGCGATCCGCTACGGCCTCAGTGCCATCAAAAACGTCGGCGAAGGTGCCATGGAGGCCGCCATCTCCGAGCGCGAGAAGAACGGCCCCTTTACCACTCTCGAAGACTTCGCCGCACGACTCGACAACCGTGCCGTGAACAAGAAGCTCATGGAAGCCCTCGTGAAATCGGGAGCCTTCGACTTCACCGGCGAGCTGCGTGCCGTCATGTTCGCGAAACTCGAACAGGTGCTCGCCTCGGCTGCTTCGATGCAGAAGGACAAAAAATCCGGCCAGGGCGGCCTGTTCGACGATTTCGAACTCGCGAAGCCCAAATCCAAGAAGAACGAGCCTCAAGGGCCGTCCATCGTCTGGACCACGGATGAAGTCCTCGCCTTTGAAAAAGAACTTCTCGGCTTTTACGTCAGTGGCCACCCGCTCGACAGCTATCGCGGCCACTTCGACTCGGTGAAGCTCATCAAGATTGCGGCCATCGAGGAGATCGACACCAAAGAGAAGGCCAGCACCCACACCATCGCCGGTATTTTGAGCCAGCTTGAAGTGCGCTACTCGAAAAAAGACAGCCGGGCCTTCGCCACCTTCAAGGTGGAAGACTTCACTGGCGTGCAGGAGATGATGTGCTGGAGCGACGACTACGAAAAGCTCAAGGACGTGCTCGCCGACGGTGCCGTGATGGCCTTCCGCATCCGTGTCAGCAAAGATCAAAAGACCGACGGCAACCGCTGCACCTGCAACGACGCCAAGCCGCTCAAGCCCAAGGCCGCCAAACCGCGCAACGCGGGCGATCCCGATCCCTCGCTCCCACCGCCGCCGAAACCGCCCGCGCCGCCCAAGCCCGTCGTCATCAAGCTCAATACCAAGCAGCACGACGAAACCGACCTTGAGCGCATCCATGAGGTGCTCTTACAGCATCCCGGCACCCTGCCCGTCTTCCTCGAAATTTCCCAAAACGGCCACAAAGCCCGTTTGGAGCTCGACGAGTCCTTCCGCGTCACTCCCAGCACCGATCTGCGACGTGCACTCACGGTTTGGATGTAAAAGTCGATCCAACGCGAATTTACTGACGCCGTCCTTGTCAGAACGCCTCTTTTCTGGTGCCATTCGTGCGCACACACAAAATTCGCATGTCCAATACCCCGCTTCCGCAAGACGACGTCGCCGCCATTGATGAGCTTCGCCAAGTGTATCTCAAACTCAGCACGGAGCTGAAAAAGATCATCGTCGGCCAGGACAAAGTCGTCGAGCAACTCGCCATCTGCCTCTTTGCACGAGGCCACGCCTTACTCATGGGCGTGCCCGGCCTCGCCAAGACGCTGCTCATCAGCCGTCTGGCCGAAACGATGAGCCTCAGCTTCAGCCGCATCCAGTTCACGCCCGATTTGATGCCCATGGACATCACCGGCACCGACATTCTTCAAGAACTGCCCGGCGGTAAACGCGCCTTCGAATTCGCCAAAGGCCCGGTGTTCGCAAACATCGTCCTCGCCGACGAAATCAATCGCGCCCCCGCCAAAACGCAGGCCGCGATGCTCGAAGCCATGCAGGAACACAAAGTCACCGTCGCCGGCCGGACTTACACGCTCGACAGCCCGTTCTTCGTGCTCGCCACGCAGAACCCCATCGAGCAAGAAGGCACCTACCCGCTCCCCGAAGCCCAGCTCGACCGCTTCATGTTCATGATCGGCGTCGATTACCCGAGCCGCGATGAAGAAATCGCCATCGCGAAGACGACGACCGGCCAGACTTTGCCAAAACTCGAGCACATCATGGATGGCGCCAAGGTGCTGGCCTTCCAGGATCTCGTCCGCCGCGTCCCCGTGCCGGATCACATCTATGAATTCGCTGTCGATCTCGCCAGAAAGACGCGTCCCGCCAGCAGTGAGGCCCCCGCGTGGCTCAAGCCTCTCGTGAGCTGGGGAGCCGGTCCTCGTGCCGTGCAGTATTTGATTCTCGGTGCCAAAGCGCGAGCTGCGCTGAATGGCAGTTACATGGTGCGCCTCGAAGACGTCATGGAAGTCGCCGAACCAGTGCTGCGTCATCGTGTGATGACCACCTTCACGGCCGAAAGCGATGGCGTGACGAGCCGTGATGTGGCGAAGCGCTTGGTGGATGAACTCGCCAAGGCCTGATCGCGCTCATCGCAAAATCGTCCTCGTCCTCCTACTCGAACTCGTCCTCGATCAATCCGCTCCGCACCTCCAAACGCTCCGAACCGCCCTTCCTCTCCCTTTCCAATCCTCGAACCTCTTCCGCGATGCCCACCGCTCTCTTCGACCACGAAAAGCTCGATGTTTACCAACTCGAACTCTCCTTCATCTCGTGGCTCACCGACCTCTTCGAAGAGCTTCGCGACATCAAAGGCGCTCGTCTCTCCGAAACCCTCGACCAACTCGACCGCGCCAGCCTTTCCCAGCTACTCAACACGGCGGAGGGCAATGGCAAACGTGTCAGTCAACTCCGCGCACGCTTCTTTGACGATGCCCGAGGTTCCGCCACCGAATGCGCAGCGTGTTTGGATGCTTTGGTCGCCAAGCGAGCGTGTTCGGTGAAGCGAGTCGAGGAAGGCAAGGCGATGCTGGTGCGGATCGTGAGCATGCTGACGAAGCTGGTGGACCGGTTCGATGATGTTTCAGGTGTATCGAGAGCTTTGGAGTCGAGGACGAGTTCGAGTAGGAGGACGAGGACGAAACCTGGGGGCTACGACCATGGCTGAGAATTCACGATCCTTCCTTGACCCCGCCGTGCTCAGCCGCCTCATGGCACTGCCGCTGAATGCGCGTCAGGCCATGCTCGGCAACGTCACCGGCCATCACCGCAGCCCGGTTCGCGGTTCCTCCCTCGAATTCGCCCAATACCGCAAATACGTCCCCGGTGACGATACCCGCCGCCTCGACTGGCGCACTTGGGGCCGCAGCGATCGTTTTTACATCAAGGAATTCGAAGCCGATACCAACCTGCGGCTCTGCCTGCTCATCGACACCAGCGGCAGCATGAGCTTCGGCCCCGCCGGAGCCACACGCTTCGACTACGCCAAAAAACTCGCCGGCACCCTCGCCTACCTCGCCGCGCAGCAGGGCGACGCCGTGGGCCTCCACTCGCTCGCCGAAAAATCCGTCGAAATCCCCGCCAAACGCGGCGCGAGCCATCTCGGCCTCGTGTTGGATCAAATGGCCGCCATCCAGCCCATCGGCGACACCACGCTGCTCACTGCGCTGCACGACGCTGCCGAAAAAATCCGCCAACGTGCGCTCGTCGTGATCTTCAGCGACCTTTTCGTCCCTCCAGCCGAGTTGAAGTCAGCCATCCAGCACCTGCGCTTCCGCAAGCACGACGTCGCCGTGTTCCACCTGCTCGATCAAAAGGAACTCGACTTCGATTTCGACCGCCCCGCTCGTTTCATCGACCTGGAAGGCGGCGAAGCCATCCTAGCCGACCCCAGCCTCATCGCCCGCAACTACCGTGAAGCCGTGAAGCAATACATGCATGAGATCGACGACCTCATCCGCACCACCGCCATCGACTACCACCGCGTGAAGCTGCACGAAAAGTACGACGACGTGCTCGTGAAGTTCCTCCTCAGCCGTGTGCAGAAAAAAGGGGGAAGGTAAGGTGCGAAACCCATCGTTGCCTCAAACCGGCCATCAGCATAAAATGCCATCATGAGCACCCTGACCATTTCCATCTCGGACGAAAATCTCTCCTTTCTACAAGAGTGGACGAAGGAAAACGGCATGACGCCAGAAAGTTTCTTTGCCGCCCATGTGGAGTCGCTGCGTCGTCCTAAACGACGCCCACTTCATCCCGACGTCATCCGTGCCACTGGCGTCATCAAGTTTGAAGGCGACCCGCGTGAGTCATACCTCGACCACATGGAGAAAAAGCACTCATGACCGTGGTCGTGGACATCAACATCCTGTTGGATGTCTTTTTGAGCCGTAAGACCTTTCTGGCCGACTCACAGACGATTCTCAATGAAGTCGTCGCAGGTTCTCTGCGAGGCATTTGTCCCAGTCACGGGCTGACCATCCTGTTTTATCTTCTCGAGAAGCATGCATCGACGACCGAAGCCGAAACAGCCGTGGACAAAATTCTCACTCATTTTGAAATTCACGGACTGAACACCTCCGATTGGAAAAAAGTTCGCCAGATGCCTTTCTCTGACTTCGAAGATGCCGCAGTCGCTTACACCGCAAGCGAACGGGGTGCTTCCTTCATCATCACGCGGAACATCGCCGACTTCAAAAGCTCCCCAGTTCCCGCCATTAGCCCCTCAGAGTTCATCCTGCGGTTCCTGCCACCTTCCTGATTTATGCTGCTGACAGCCCCATCAAGTCTGCACCGAAATCCACGACGCTGCCGTGTGAGAAAGGAAGCTGGCGATGCTTAAACAGCTTCTTCCACCATCGCGGCAGCGCCTGCCGCACTACAGCTTCATGCGACCCGGAGACTTTTTGGGCTTTCTCTTCTTAATCGCGTTCACCGTTTATCGATTTTACTCAGCATGGAGGCTGGAACTCAAACCTCATCAATTAGTCGATTGGCATGGGGTTGCTGTCTTGCAGCTCATCATGACCATAGGGTATGCGTGGCTTCGTATCAGGCGGCGTAACATCTGCGGCCAGTCTGGTGAGATGCTTCTGGCGGTTTTTGTGCCACAAGGCTTTTCAATGGCGGCTCGAGAAATGACGCACGATCAGTTGTCCGCCGACTGGACCTTGGCCGCCATGCATTTGCTTCTCCTACCATTCATCGCGTATCAGGTTTGGAGGGCACCAAAGGTCGCTAGAGAGCTGGAGGAACTACTGGCAAATGCGGAGGAAGAGGCCCGCAAAGGCACGCCGGCTCCTCGCTTTACGCACACCAACACCCCATGACCTTCCTCGTCCCAGCGCTGCTTCACGCTCTCCCGCTCGCGGCGTTGCCGGTGATCATTCATTTGATCCACCTCTATCGTCGGCGGCAGGTAAAGTGGGCGGCGATGATGTTTCTGCGCATGGCGCAGCGCATGAACAAGGGCCTGTCGCGGCTGCGGCAGGTTTTGATCCTCGCGTTTCGTGTGCTGGCGGTGGCGGCGATTTTGTTTGTCATCACGCGGCCAATGGCAGGCGGTTTGCTCGGGCTGACGGGCGGTGTGCCGGACACGGTGATCGTGCTGCTCGACCGCTCGGCGAGCATGGAGCAGCAAAACCTCGCCACGGGCAGCAGCAAACGCAGCGCGGGCCTCGCGAAGCTCTCGCAGGCCTTACGCGACACCGTGGGCACACGCTCGAAGCTCGTGCTCATCGAGAACGCGCATCTTCAGCCGCAGGCGCTCGAAAAACCGGAGTCGCTGACCGATCTGCTGATGACCGGCCCCACGGACACGAGCGCGGACGTTCCCGCACTGCTGCAAAGCGCCCTCGATTACATCTCGACGAATCAAACCGGCCGCACCGACGTGTGGGTGCTCAGCGACCTGCGTCAAAGCGACTGGGATGCCGGCGGCGGACGCTGGCAGGCACTGCGCAGCGGCTTCGCCAGCCTCAAAGGCGTGCGCTTTCATCTCTTAACTTACGCACAGCCCGTCGCGCAGAATTTGAGCATCGCCGTCGAGCGCGTCACGCGTCGCGAAACGGCGGAAAAAGCCGAGTTACTGCTCGATGTGCGCGTCACGCGGGCGGATTCGGCCAAAGAGCCACTCGAACTGCCGCTGCGCTTCGTCGTGGGTGATGTGAGCACGACTTTCAAAACAGAGATGAAGGATTCGCAGCTGGTGTTGCAGGCGCATGCCATCCCCATCGCCAAAACGATGAAGCAGGGCCACGGACGCGTCGAACTGCCCGCCGATGCCGCGCCGAGCGACAACGTCTTCCACTTCGTCTTCGCCGAGCCACCGGTGCTGCGCAGCGTGATCGTCAGCGAGGACGAGGCCACCTTCACCCCGCTGCAAGCCGCGCTCGAAGCCGCTGCGGACCCGACGCGGAAGTATGCGTGCAACGTTTTGCCGCCCTCGCGAGCCGCTGAGATCGCGTGGGACGACACCGCGCTCATCGTCTGGCACGCGCCGCTGCCGAAGGAGGGCGACCTCATCGCCAAACAGCTCGCGAATACCCGCTGCGTGCTGTTTTTGCCGCCGGAAACGCCGAACACAAATGCCTTCGCCGGTCTGCACTGGGGCGCATGGAGTGGCGCCAGCAAACCGGCCACCGTGAGCTGGTGGCGCAACGACGCCGGCCTGCTCGCCAACACGCGCAGCGGCACCGCGCTGCCGCTCGGCGATCTCGAAGTGCAGCGCCGTTGCGACATCCTCGGCGAAGGCACGCCGCTGGCCCGTCTTGGCGAAAATCAGCCTCTGCTCATGCGCGCGAACACCACGGGTGAAAACCAACTCTGGTTCCTCGGCACACTGCCCGGCTCCGAAGCCTCCACCTTGGCCCGCGATGGCGTCGTGATGTTCGCCATGCTGCACCGGGCGCTGAATGATGGCGCACGCGGTCTTGGCAAAGCTCAACAACGTGAAGCAGGAACGAACGCGCTTGGTGCGGGCGACTGGAAAAGACGCGGCGAAGCCGTTTTGAGCACCGAACTGCCTCTGCGAGCCGGAATCGCCGAAAGCGGTGACAAGCTCGCCGCGCTGAATCGCCCGCTCCGCGAGGATCTGCCGGATTTCCTCGGCAAAACGGCTCTCGGCGAGCTTTTTGCCGGTTTGGATCATCACATCATCGAGGACCAAGTCGAAAACGAAACCAGCCTCGCCAGCGAGGTGTGGCGCACGTTTCTGTTCTTGATGGCCATCGCGCTGCTTGGAGAAGCGCTGCTGTGCATGCCTGCTAAGCGTGAAGTTCAAACCGTGAATCCTTGATGCAGCCCACCACTTCCCAGCTCGTCTTCAATCCCACGCCCGTCGCGTTCGCCGTCGGTGTGGCGTTTGTGGTGGCGGTGGCGGGGCTGGCGTTCATGGCGTGGCGGCGGAGCGGGTGGCGACCGATCATGGGATGGCTGGAGTTGCTGCGCGTGATCATCGCGCTCGGCATCGCGATCACGCTTTTGCAGCCGGAGTGGCTGGAGACGTTCAAACCGGAGACCAAACCCGTTTTGGTTGTGCTGGCGGACGTTTCGGGCTCGATGAGCACGAAGGATGTCATTCGCGGTCAGGAGGCGGTTTCGCG
>JAJTDU010000048.1 GCA_021298725.1 Verrucomicrobiaceae bacterium
ATTGCACATCGTTAGATCAAAGCATTCGCCAGCATTGATCAGACCCTGAAAACATTTCGTCGCCGAGGGTTGCGGTCGGCATTCGATCAAGCCTGCCACGCTCGGATTCGATGCGACGAGTTTTTTGGCCCATCGCAGTGCCACAGAGTCCACCTCTGCGCCGACAAAGCTCCAGCCATATTCGCAGGCACCGATGAGAGGGTAGATGCAGTTTGCCCCTGTGCCGATGTCGAGCACACGCACCTCTGGACCATGCCGTGCTGATATGAGATCCGCCAAATGATGGATGTAATCACTGCGCCCCGGAATCGGCGGGCAGAGATAGCCGGGCGGGATGTCCCAGTGCTGCAAACCATACGCCTGCTTCAGCAGCGCCTGATTCAGCGCCTTCACCGCCTGCGGGTCGGCGAAGTCGATGCTGTGCTCCCCATGCGCGTTTGGTTTCACCCAAGCCGCCAGGGGTGGACTACACGCGATGAGCTGAGGGAAGTCATAGCGAGTGCGGAAGCGGTTTCGCGGATGCAGGCCGTTCTTTGCCTCCACACTCATCGCTTGCCACCTCCCGGCGGTGTGCGCTCATCACCAAAATATTTCTCGCTGCGATAGCGCAGCCACACCCGCAGCTCCTGCGGCACTTTCTCGCGTTCTGCCTCACTGAGCGACTCATAGAGCGCCATCGCCTTCTCACGTTCGCCCCGGCAGGCACGGTTGTTATGCGCGTCCCAGTAGCTCCGAGCCACGCGGATGCGGCGGCAGACCTCTTTGACGAGGGCGGCACCGGTGAGTGGCTTGGTGTTGGCTTTCTTCTTCGCGGGCATGATGTCTTCGGAGTCCCACCTTTCGGCAGAGAAGGCTGTTTCGGGTGAGGCGCTCGCCGATTGGAAAAATAAGCGTCGATGCATCCAAGGCCACCTTCTTGTTTCTAACTGACCCAGCAAGCAGCTACACTGGCGGCTGAAAGTTCAGCAACTCAATCTCCACCGCATGTTTCCGCTCAGGCAGTAACTCAACCACGCTGATGCTGCCGTATTCGATGTTGAAATGCGCCATGTGCGCGAGCGGCCAGCCTAGCAGCAGGGCGAGCATCACGCGGATGATCCCGCCGTGGCAAAACACCGCCACCTTCTGATGCGGATGCGCATTCACGATGCGGATGAGGCACTCCTGCACGCGTGCGCGGATGCCTGCCACGCTCTCCCCATTTGGAATGCCGTTGCTCTCAATGATCTCCAGCCAGTCAAAGGCGCTCACGCCGAACTTTGACTGCACCTCGTCCCAGCGGTGCCCGGTCCAGTCGCCAAAGTCGATCTCCCGCAACCCCGACATCATCTCAGGTTCCAAACCTCGCTGTTGGGCCAGAGGAGCCAGTGTCTGCTGCACGCGGAGCATCGGGCTGGCGTAGAGTTTGTCGATTTTCGTGTCCTTCAGCCACGCCGCCACTGCCTCGCCATGTTTCTGTCCCAAAGGCGACAGTGCCATGTCGATGCGCGATCCGCCGAAGACCTTGTGGTATTTCTCTTCCACCTCGCCGTGACGGATGAAATAAAGCTGGGTGGGATGATTCGGAAGATGGGATTTCACGCCTTGCCTATGAAACAGGCCGCTGCACGAAGCAAGCCGAGGCTGTGATCACGCGATCTTCCAAGCCTCGCGCATCGGTCGCAGGAGCATCTGATTGGCTTGCTCGTCACCTTCAAAGCGCTCGGCCTTCGGATCAAACTTAAGCGGGCGCTGCAGCACCGCTGAAATGGCACCGATGTGGCAGGTGGTGGCGGCACGTTGGGCGATTTCCGCTGTGGCGGCGGTGCGTCCGCGTGAGAGCACGGCGTCGATGAAGTTGCGGTGATGATGCTTCGATTCGTAGAGCTTCACATCGCTGTCCTTGAGCTTCACACGCAGGATGTCGTCCGAGCTGGCCTTGAGCACTTCCGCCTCGGTGTAGATCCAGCCCTCGCTACCGATGAACTTGGTGCCCCACTTGGTTTTGTCGTCCGTGCTGAGCATAACCACGCGCACACCGTTGGCGTAGCGGTATTCGATGCGGAAGCTCTCGGCAGCGTCGTAAATGCCTGCGTCGCGACGTTTCACCTCGGTGGCGCTGACTTCGGTCGGCGTCGTATCATCCATGCCCGCGCCCCATTGCGCCACATCCAGGAAGTGTGCGCCCCAGTCGGTGATGTAGCCGGGGGCGTATTCCTCGATCCAGCGGAAGTTGAAGTGGCAGCGTGCTGCTGTGTATGGCTTCTCCGCCGCCGGGCCGAGCCACATGGCATAATCGAAGTGCGCGGGCACCGCTTGCGCTGCCTCCAGGCCAGTGACACCACCGCGAATCGCAAACTTGCCCGGCACACCGATCTCGATCTCCTTCAATTCGCCGATGTAGCCGTTGCGCACGCGCTCGCAGGCCATACGCACCTTCAAACCGGATCGCCGCCAGGTGCCGCATTGCAGCACGCGCTTGTTTTCCGCCACCGCTCGGCAAATGGCGCGGCCTTCGACGATGCTCGCGCCCAGCGGCTTCTCGGAATACAAATCCTTGCCCGCCTTCGCGGCAGCGATGGCCACGTTCGAGTGCCAGTGGTCCGGCGTGGCATTCATGACCGCGTCCACATCGCTGCGAGCCAGCACCTCGCGGAAATCGCGATACACATCGCCCTTCGTCAATCCGGCAATCTTCGCCGCTGCCTCGGCATGCTGCGCATCCGCATCACACACAGCGACGATCTGCACACGCTCATCGCCCATCAGCGCTCGCAGATTGCTCGTGCCCTGGCCACCGACACCAATGCAGGCCACACGAACTTTTCCATTCGGCGACACCGCGCCAGCACGACCCAGCGTGGAGGCAGAGATGATGAATGGAACAGCGGTGCGGAGAAACTGACGACGATTGGGGGTTGCAGGCGTGTGCATGGGAAAGAAACGCAGCTTGGTTCCGATATTCATCACACGCCAAATCACGACACTCACTCATGGATTCCCCTCCCCTGCCCCGCCGTCGTGAATTCCTTCAAACCACCGGATTGGGCCTCCTGAGCTGGCCCGTGGTGCAATCCTTCTTCGGCCAGACGAGCGCCGTGCTGGCTCAAACGTCCGCCACAGCACCAACGGCAGGCGTTCCGGCTTTGAATCGCTTCCCACGCATGATGCAAGACTGGCTGGTGGCCGAAGTCCGTGCCGCAGAATCACGCGGCAACGCCCGACGTGAGGCACTGAAGACCAAGGCCGATGCCGAGGCTTATGTGAAGTCCGTGCAAGAGCGCATCCGTGATTGTTTTGGCCCCCTGCCCGAAAAAACGCCGCTGAATGCCAAGGTGACGAAGACTTTGGAACGCGATGGCTACCACATCGAAAACATCGTCTTTGAGAGCCGCCCGAATTTTCTCGTCACCGGCAATCTCTACCTGCCCACCAACCAAAAAAGCCCGGTCCCTGGCGTGATCGGTGTCTGCGGCCACTCGCTCAATGGCAAAGCGGCAGAGGCTTATCAAAGTTTCGCGCAGGGACTCGCCCGGCAAGGCCAAGCCTGCTTCATCATTGATCCTGCCGGTCAAGGTGAGCGATTTCAGTATTTGAATGAGAAACTCGGCTCCCGCCTCGGCGGCGGAACATCCGAGCACAATCAGATGGGCGGACCGCAGGCGCTGATCGGTGAGTTTCTCGGCACTTGGTTCGTGTGGGATGCCATGCGAGCGCTCGATTACCTGCTCACACGCCAAGAAATCGACCCGAAACATCTCGGCGTGACCGGAAACTCCGGCGGCGGCACGCAAACGACTTGGCTCTGCGGCATGGAGCCGCGTTTCACGATGGGGGCACCGTCCTGCTTTGTGACCACGTTTCGTCGTGATGCCGAAAACGAACTACCGCAAGACATGGAACAGTGTCCGCCACGTGTTTTGGCCCACGATCTCGATCACTGCGATTTCCTCGCCGCCATGGCCCCAAAGCCGGTCATCATCATGGCACAGGAGAAGGATTACTTCGATGCCCGTGGCTCCACCGAGACTTACGAACGCCTGAAGAAGCTCTACACGCTGCTCGGTAAGCCGGAGAACATCCAGCTCCACATCGGCCCTGATCCACATGGCTACACGCAGTCGAACCGCGAGGCGATGTATCGCTTCTTCGGCAAAGTCACCGGCATTCCCGCCGCTGCCACCGAGCCTACGATCACCGTCGAAAAAGACGCGGATCTGCTCTGCACACCACGCGGTCAGGTGGCCGAAGCCGGTTCGCGCACGCTGATGTCGTTCACGCGAGAAAAAGCGGATGATCTGGCTGCCAAACGCAAGCATCTGAGCGGTGAAGCCTTGCAGAAAGCGGTGCGTGAAACCTTAAAACTGCCAGCGCTGGCGGATTCACCGCCTGACTACCGCATCCTGCGCAGCGTGGGTGTGCGCAAGTATCCAACCAAGGCTTACTGCACCTACGCCGTCGAAACGGAGCCGCTGATTCACGCGTTGGTCACGCGCTTGAGCAATGAAGCGCTCACCTCGCGCCTGCCACGCGGCTTGCGCAAGGCCGTGCTCTACATCTCGAATCGCTCCGCCGATGCCGAACTGCGCAGCGATCCCTTCGTTCAGGAACTCATCGCCTCCGCGCCCGACGCGGCCTTCTTTGCCTGCGACGTGCGCGGCATCGGCGACTCGCAGCCTGACACCTGCGGTGCGAATCAATTCAACGGACGCTACGGCAGCCACTACTTCTACGCCGCCTACAGCCAAATGCTCGACCGTCCGCTGCTCGGCCAGCGCAGCTTTGATGTGCTGCGTGTCATTCAGCTTCTCAAGGCCGCCGGGCACACGGAGATCCATCTGGCCGGTCAAGGCTGGGGTGCGCTACCCGCCGCATTCGCTGCCCTGCTTAGCCGTGAGGTCAAACAGGTCACGTTGAAACATGCGCTCACTTCTTTTCATGAACTGGCCGTTCACGATGACCAGCAGTGGCCCACCGCCTTCATGCTGCCGCAGGTGCTGCATCATTTCGACCTCCCTGACTGCTACAAAGCACTGCAAAGCCAAAAACTCCAACTCATCGAGCCCTGGACCGCCGCCGATGGCATGAAATAATCTCAACCACACACTACCATGCAAACCCAGCTCAAGTTCAAGCTCTCCATCTTCATGTTCCTCCAGTACTTCATCTGGAGCAGTTGGTACATGACGCTGGGCGCGTACCTCGGAACGCTGAACTTCACCGGCACGCAGATTGGCGCGTCTTATGGCGCTTTCGCCTGGGGGGCGATTCTTTCGCCCTTCATCGTCGGGTTGATCGCGGACCGCTTCTTTGCCTCAGAGAAAATCATCGCGGTGCTCGGCATCGCCGGTGGACTGGTGATGCTCTACATCCCGCAGTTGAAGACCTTCGGCAGCGTCTATCCCACGCTCATTCTCTACTGCACGCTGTACGCACCGACGCTGGCTCTGGGCAATTCGATCTCCATGACCCATCTGGCCGATGCGAAGAAAGATTTCCCCTTCGTGAAGATTTTCTCCGCTGTGGGCTGGATCGCCGGTGGTGTGGTGCTCAGCCAGTTGAAGGGCGAGCAGTCAGCACTGCAATACTACCTGGCAGGCGGCACGTCGATGGTCTTTGGCCTCTTCGCTCTCACGCTGCCGCACACACCACCAAAGAAGAAGGGGCAGAATGTGCCGCTGAGCGAAGTTCTCGGTCTTGACGCGCTGGCGCTGCTGAAGAAGCCCACCTTTGCCATCTTCATCCTGTGCATGTTCCTCATCTGCATCCCACTCTATTTCTACTTCGTGAACATGGGCACCTACCTCACCCAGTTGAAGTGGGAGGACATGGCGCAGAAGATGACGCTGGCGCAGGTCTCCGACATCGTTTTTCTGGTGCTGCTGCCGCTGATGCTCAAAAAGCTCGGTTACAAGAAAACCATTTTTCTCGGCATCCTGGCCTGGGCCGCACGCTACTTCATGCTCAGTTCCAGCGCCGCCAGCACGGGCACCGTGCTTATCTTTGGTGCCATTCTGCTGCACGGCATCTGCTATGACTTCCTGTTCATCGCCGGTCAGCTCTACGTCGATGACGAAGCGAACGAACGCATCCGTGGCGCGGCGCAGGGCCTGATCGCGATCATCCTTTGGGGCTTCGGCTCGCTCGTGGGGACTTATTTGGCCGGCTACTTCATGGATCAGCACAAACTGGCCGCGCCGAAAGGTGACATCACCCACGACTGGTCCGCCATCTGGGCCACTCCGGCTTGGATCGCCGTAGCGGTGCTGATATTGTTCATGATCTTTTTCCGGGAGCCGGTGAAATCAGCGCCCAAGCAGGCTTGATGCAGCTTCATCAAGACCAAGCCTGATGCCGGCCAGTCGGCATCAGGCCACTTTCAGCCCCAGATAGGCCTTTGCGTTCGCGTAGCAGATGTTCTTCACCATGCTGCCCACGAGCGCGTCGTCGTTCGGGATGAGACCGCCTTCAATGTCGCTGCCGAGCAGGTTGCAGAGCGTGCGGCGGAAGTATTCGTGGCGGGGGAAGCTCATGAAGCTACGGCTGTCCGTGAGCATGCCGATGAAGCGGCTGAGGAGGCCGAGATTGCTCAGGGCGTTGATCTGCCACTCCATGCCTTCTTTTTGGTCCACAAACCACCAGCCGGAGCCGAATTGCACCTTCCCTGGCGTGGTGCCGTCAGCAAAGTTTCCTGCCATGGTGCCAAAGACGTAGTTGGCCGTCGGATTGACGTTGTAGAGCACGGTATTCGGCAGCGCGTTCTCGGTGTCGAGCTGGTCGAGGAAGCGGGACAGCGGCTCCGCCTGCGGCCAGTCGCCGATGCTGTCGCAGCCCACATCTGCGCCGATCTCGCGGGCTAGTCGGCTGTTGTTGTTGCGCACCGGGCCGAGGTGGAGCTGCATCGTCCAGCCTTTGGCGGCGTTGAGACGCCCCACATGCAGCATGATGTTGCTGGCAAACTCATCGTGTTCCTGCTCGCTGGCCGCCTTTCCACGCCGAGCCTTGCTGAAGATGTTCTCTGCGCGGATGTCCGGGATGAAGCGGCTGTGCGCGGTATTAAGCCCATGGTCGGACAGACGGCAGCCGATGTCATGGAAGTAATCATGGCGTCTCTCCAGCGCACGCAACAGCGTGTCGAAGGTCTTCACCTCAATGCCGCTGGCGGCGCTGAGCTTGTCACACCATGCATTCCAGGCCTCGGGCTGATGCACAGCCAGCGCCTTGTCTGGGCGGAAGGTCGGATACACTCCGACTTCAAAGCCGTCGGCGGCGCACTTTTGATGCCAAGCGAGATTATCGATGGGATCGTCGGTCGTGCAGAGCGCTTTCACCTTCTGCGTGCGCAGAATGCCACGCGCACTCATCTCAGGGCTTGCCAGCGCCGCCTCAGTTTGCTCCCAGATCGCGGGCGCAGTCTCCTCGTTGAGCAAGGTGTCGATGCCAAAGTAGCGCTTCAGTTCGAGGTGGGTCCAGTGATAGAGCGGATTGCGCAGCGTGTGCGGCACGGTCTTGGCCCAGGCCATGAATTTGTCACGCGGACTCGCATTGCCGGTGATGAACTCCTCTGGCACGCCGTTGCAGCGCAGTGCGCGCCATTTGTAGTGGTCGCCCTCAAGCCAGATCTCAAACAGGTTCTTGAACTGCCGGTTCTGCGCGATGTCTTTCGGCGGCAGATGATTGTGATAGTCCAGGATCGGCTCATCCTTGGCAAAAGTGTGGTAGAGGCGGCTGGCGGCCTTGGTGCTGAGCAGGAAATCGTCGTGGATGAAGGACATTGCGGTTTGCGGTTATGAATGAAACGCTAAACTGGAGCGATGATGATCGCACGCAACTGGTTCGCGCTCCTCCCGGCCCTGCTGGTATGCTCGTGCGGAACCGTCAAGTTTTACACCCAGGCGGTGGGCGGACAGATGGAAATCTGGCGAAAATCGCGTCCGAACGATCAAGTCCTGGCTGACTCGCGCGTGGATAACCGTGTGAAACAGCGACTGCGACTCATTGAGGAGTTGCGCGCCTTTGCTGCCAGTGACCTGCGGCTGCCGACCAAGAGCTTTGGCAAGTACTGCGATCTAAAACGGTCCTACGTCGTGTGGGTGGTGTTTGCCGCCCCGGAGTTTTCCATCGAGGCGAAGCGCTGGTGGTATCCCTTCGTCGGAAACCTGAAGTATCGCGGCTTCTTCACAAAGAAAGACGCCCAGGAGGAAGGTGAGCGCCTGCGTCAGCAAGGACTCGATGTCTTCGTCGGTGGCGTCGAGGCCTACTCCACGCTCGGCTACTTCAAAGACCCAGTGCTAAACACCTTCCTACACCGTAGCGACCACGAGTTGGCCGAACTCATCTTCCATGAACTGACGCACGCCAAGGTCTTCATTTCTGGCGACACCGACTTCAACGAGGCCTTCGCCACCGCGAACGCTGAAGACGGCGTAAAACGCTGGCTGCGCTCGAAAAACGATCTAGCAGGCCTGCGATCCTACGCGGCCAGGTTGCAGCGCAGCCACGAAACCATCAAGCTGCTACTCGACACCCGGAGCCGTCTCAAAGACGTTTATGCGCAAGATCATGCCAGCACAGAAGCTGAGCGCCTCGCCAAGCGACAAGTGTTCGAGGAGATGCTGCGCCGCGCTGGAGCCCATGGCCCGCAGACCAAGCTGCGCAGCCAAAGCGGGCTAGAATCATGGAACAATGCGCGACTCAACACCATTGCCACTTATTACACCCTCGTTCCCTGCTTTGAACGCCTGCTAAAACAGCACCACGGCGACCTCGAATCCTTCCATCGCGAAGTAGCTTCGATGGAAAAGCTCGGTGATGAGGAACGGCATCGGCGACTGAAAGCACCGACGCGCTGATGATGAGTAGTCGGAAGCAGGGCAACGGGAGGCGCTGGCGGTGCTTGGGTGCAGCCCCCGAAGGCATTTCCTCGTATTGGACAAGCGTCGCCGCCTATGCTATCCGCACAACCCATGTTTTCCGCCCGCCCTCTCATTTCCGCACTCGCCCTGGCTCCCGTGTTCCTTTATGGCGCGGAGAAAGTGGATTTCGTTAAACAAGTGAAGCCGCTGCTCGAAGGTGCCTGCACACATTGTCACGGTGAGAAAGAGGACAAAGGCGACTTCCGCATGCACACGCTGGAAGACCTCAAAAAGGGCAATGAGAACGGCCCCGGACTCGTTCCCGGTGATTTGAAAAAGAGCGCGATCTACACGACGCTGCTACTGGATGCGGAAGATGACATGGTCATGCCGCCGAAAAAAGAAGGGCTGCTCGAAAAATCTCAAATTGAAGTGATCAAGAGTTGGATCGAGCAAGGCGCCGACTGGCCTGCTGGCGTGGTGCTGGAGCAGACGCCGCGCATCAAGTTCGAGAAGCACATCCAGCCGATCCTGGAGCAGAACTGTGTGTCCTGCCACAATGCGGACAAGGCGAAGGGCGACTGGATCATTACCACGAAGAAGGAAGCCTTCGAGAGTGGCGAAAACGCGCCGAACATTGTACCATTTGATCTGAAACAGAGCGCGATTTATCATCTGACGGTGCTGGCGGCGGATGACGATGATTTGATGCCACCGAAGAAAAGCGGCGGCCCGTTGAACAAAGAAGACATCAACTTCCTGAAACTGTGGATCGAGCAGGGCGCACCTTGGCCAGACAATCTTAAACTGACGGCGAAAGAGAAAAAAGGCCCGGCCTCAACCAACCCGGACAACCTGGAACTTGTGAAGAAGATCCACGCATTCATCGTGCAAACATCCAAGGAGAAGACGGAAGGTGAAATGAAGCCGTACGACTCTAAGATTCCGAAGACGGGCTCACCTTACAGCATGGTGTCAATCAAGGGCGGCGAATTCATGATGGGCAGCCCAGGCGGCGAGGCGGATCGCAGCGATGACGAAGGTCCGCAGGTGAAAAAGACGATCAAACCGTTCTGGATGGGCAAATATGAGGTGACCTGGGATGAGTACGAGCCTTTCCAGCTCACCAGCTTAGGCCGCAACAAGGACGGCTCCCGCCAAGTGTGGAAACCAACCGACAAGCCGGAAGATCTGATCTCCCAGCCGACGCCTCCTTACCAGCCGATGGATTTCGGCATGGGCCGCGAGAAATTCCCGGCCATCTGCATGACGCAGCACGCAGCAAACAAATACTGCCAGTGGCTCAGTGCCCAGACCGGCCATTTCTACCGCATGCCAACGGAGGCCGAGTGGGAATATGCCGCCCGGGCCGGGACAACGACCGCGTATTTCTTCGGAGACGATGTCTCACAGCTCAAAGAATACGCGTGGTATTTCGATAACGCGCCCAACTTCCAGTACTCGAAGATCGGAGCAAAAAAACCCAATCCTTGGGGGCTGTACGACATCTATGGCAACGTCTGCGAGTGGTGCCTGGACCAATACACCCCTACCACACCGGGTGCCGCGATCCTCGGCAATGCCTGGGTACCCTCAAAGACCCCCTACCCTCACGTCGCCCGTGGAGGCACCTATGACGACGATCCCGAGCTTTGCCGCAGTGCAGCCCGCAAGTCGTCTGATCCACTTTGGAAGCAGCAGGATCCGCAGCTTCCGAAAAGCATCTGGTACCTGACTGACGCGACTTGGCTGGGCTTCCGCATCGTGCGTCCGCTGGAAATCCCCACCGTGGAAGAAATGTTTGCTGCCTGGAATAACGGCGTTGCAAAGGAATAGGCGGATCGTCGTCCATCTTTGAATCGCTCCAAAGGCTCGCCCACTTCTTCAAGGTGAGCCGAGGTTGATGTTGGTTTGAAAGGACTCCTGCGTAAAATGACAACTGAGTGCGGTGGCACATTGGCAAATCAAATCTGTGCATGCAAAAAACGGCGCTTCGCTGAACTAGCTGGGTAAAAGCAGCAGGGATTTTGAGGTTTTCGACGTTGTGGAAGCCGCGTGCACGACCTCGGGCTGTTTGAATGATGCCATTGATCGATTCGATGGCTGCTGCTGTGATGCGATTGGGGGTAGTAAGAAGCATTCCCTGACAATGGCTGCGGATGCTTTGAGCCAGTTTTTTGAAGGTGGCCTGGCGGCTACGCATGGCCCATGAACAGCAGGTCTTGAGGCGCCACAGTGCTTGTTTCTTTTCCGGCCACTCCCAGGTCTCATGCAAGCTCTCTAAGATTGTTCTCGTTGCCACGCAAGGCCCATAGCCCGCTCTTCACATCGGCACCAGCCCCTCGCAAATCTTTGCGCACTTCATCCACTGCTCTGCCCGCAAGAGGCATGACATGAAAGCGGTCGAACACGTGATCGGTTAGTGCGGACACTGAATGCGCAGCACCCGGGCGCTAAGTTAGGTGGAATGCTACCAGAAGTTGAGATGCCGCCAGCTCTTCACCTCGCCAGCGCCCCACTCAATTCAGCGAGGCGACCCTTTTTTATGAGACTGATTAGCGCAAATTTAGGCAGTGGTGGCTAGTTTTTTTGCTTCCTGGCGGTAAAACTCCAGAGTCTGGCGAAGACCTTCATCCCAGCCGACTTTCACTTCATAGCCCAAGCAGGAACGAGCTGCGCTAATGTCTGCCAGGGAATGCAGCACGTCTCCTGCACGTGCCGGTTCAAACCGTGGCTGTAGCTGCTGGCCGGTCAGTTGGTTGATGTCCTTCACGAGGCGGAGCAGATCAATGGAATGCCCGGCGGCCACGTTGAAGACCTTGCCTGCGGCACGATGTGCGGGGGCCTCGGCTGCGAGCAGATTTGCGGATACGGCGTTGTCAACAAAAGTGAAATCACGGGCCTGACTGCCGTCACCAAAGATCACTGGCGGCTGGCCCTGCAGCATAAAGGTGCAGAACTTCGCGATCACCCCGGAATACGGCGAATCAAAAGCCTGGCGCGGCCCGAAGATGTTGAAGTAGCGCAGCGCGATGGCCTCAAAACCATAGAGTTGATGGAAGAGCTGGCAGTAACGCTCGCCACCGTATTTTTGCAGCGCGTAGGGAGAGAGCGGCTGCACCGGCAGACTTTCATGTTTTTCAGGAACGTCGGCGTTTCCGTAGATTGAGGAAGAAGACGCAAACATCAAACGTTTCACGCCTGCATCTCTAGCTGCAACGAGCACATTCAGGGTGCCGTCGAGATTATTCGCATGGGTCTCCATTGGCTCGGCAACTGAACGCGGCACCGAAGCCAGCGCTCCCTGGTGAAACACCCAGTCTATGCCAGGCATCAGTTTTGCCAGCAGCGCCTGATCGCGTATGTCCCCCTCCACAAGGTCAATCTTGTCCCCTGGTTGTTTCCAATGAAGATTGGCGGAATTCCCGAGCGAAAGATTGTCCAACACGATGACTTCGGCCCCTCTGCGACAGAGTGCCTCGGAAATGTGTGAACCGATAAAACCTGCACCACCGGTAACGAGTGCTTTCATGCTTTAAAATAGTTTGATCTGCCTTTCATCAAGGCGCTGAGCGCATTGCGCGAATCCACCACCAGACGCGCGTTCTCTGCGATGAGCGCCACATCCACGGCTTTGTGATTCGTGGCCACCAGCACCAAATCGTAAACTGCCAGCATTGCTGCCGTCAGCGCCACGCTGTTGCGTCCAGCGAAATACGCATGCTCGCGTGACGGGCGGATCACCGGCACATGCGGGTCATGGTAATCCACTTTCGCCCCCTGCCGCTCAAGCATATCCCACAGCACGTAGGCGGGGCTTTCGCGGTCATCATCGACGTTGGACTTATAGGCGATGCCAATCATTAGGATGCGGCTGTCGCGGATGGTCAGGTGCAGCGAGGCCAGCGCCTCCCCCACGCGCTGAATCACGTAGGCAGGCATAGCGGTGTTGACGTCGCCTGCGAGCTCGATGAAACGCGTCTCTTGGCCATATTCACGTGCCTTCCAAGTCAGGTAAAAAGGATCGATCGGTATGCAATGACCGCCTAGCCCGGGGCCAGGATAGAAGGGCATGAAGCCAAAGGGTTTCGTCTTTGCCGCCTCAATCACATCCCAGATGTCAATGCCCATTGCGGCATAGACGACCTTGAGTTCGTTCACCATGGCGATGTTCACAGCCCGAAAAATGTTTTCCGTCAGTTTCACCGCCTCTGCCACGCGGCAGGACTCCACCGGCACGAGTGTCTTGATCGCCCGGCCATACACGCTCAGTGCATGCTTCAGGCATTCAGGAGTAAAGCCACCGACAATTTTCGGAATCAAGGCGACATCACTCTGCGGATTACCAGGATCCTCGCGCTCTGGCGAGAAGGCGAGGTGGAAATCCACCCCAGCTTTGAGGGTGGAGCCTGCTTCCAGCACCCCGCGCAGTTCAGTATCTGTCGTTCCAGGATAAGTGGTGGACTCCAATACCACCAATTGGCCGTTTTGCAGGTGGGGGGCGATGGCGCGAGCGGTGTTCAGCACATAGCTGAGATCAGGTTCGCGGTGTTTCGCCAGTGGTGTGGGTACGCAGATGATGATGGCCTCACATTCGCAAACACGAGAAAAGTCCGTGGTGACGGAAAAGCGTTCTGCATCACGCTGCTCACGAACGATTGCCGAGGAGATGTGCAGGATGTAGGTCTCCCCTACCTCCAGGGCTTTAATTTTCGCCGGATCAATATCGAAGCCCAGCACTGTGTTGCCTGTTCGGGCAAACTGAAGGCACAGAGGCAGGCCCACATAGCCCAAGCCGATGATACCTATGGTTGATGACGTCATGTATGAAGCAGAAATGTAGAAAATTGGATATGAAGGCAAGACAGGAGGCATGCGATAACTTTTTTCAAAAAAGGACGACCACCTGGATTGATGAACTAGTCGATGAATCTCAGTTGAGTTAATTATCCAATTATAATTTTCGCAACCATTTTAAATAAATAAACCGCGCCACAGTTTTTTTGAAACGCCATTCGTTGCTAATTCATAGTTTTTAATATTAGGCGGACCGCTATTCATTAACCATAATAGGCTAATAACCTCCCCTGGGGTATTCTCCATTCAAAAGCCTCCCTCGGGTAGGACTCATTTTCCCGATGAAAGATTCCACGGCTTTCGCATCACGCATTGCAGAAGCAGTCGACGAGCATAAAAAGACGCATCAGATGTGCCGTGCTGGACGTGAACAGGTGGAGAACCAGCATAGCCTCGGCACCATGCTGGATCGCCTCAGTGACCTCCATACGAGCCAGACTAACTAACCAGCCTACAAGGTGAAAATACAGCATCCCCAGCAGGTACGGTGTTTGCCTGAAACTCCGCTCCAAAAAACCTGTTGGCTCCACGCTGCTTGAGTAATAGAGCAGGGTAGATTTCATGGCTGATTTAATTTCTTTCAAACGCACCTGGCGCATCGCTCACTCAGAAGCCTCCCTTGGTTGGGGGGGGCAGGAACACCGAATTCTGGCGGAAATAAACGGATTTCGCAGTCGCGGCAGCCAAGTCTGGCTGATCGCTCCTATGGACAGCCAGATTTTTCAACGCGCCAGTCAGGCCGGGGTGCCTGTGCTGGCCCAGCGCTTTGATCAACGCTCCTGGCTGCCGTTTCACATCCTCAGACTTGCCTGGTGGCTGCATCGCCAGCGCATTGAGATCGTGAATCCACACAGTTCACGGGATGGCTGGATGCTCACCATCGCTGCGCGCATCGCACGAGTGCCGCTGATCATCCGCAGCCGCCATTTCGACGTACCCATTCCGAACAAATCGCTCAGCCGCCTGATGTACAAAGAATGGAGTCATCACATCCTTACCACCAGTCCCAAGATCACAAGTTCACTGATTTCCACCTTTGATCTGGCCGCTGATGAAATCACCACCCTGCCTACCGGGGTCGATCTCGAACGCTTCAAGCCAGAGGGGCCAAAAGCAGATTTTTCCGCATATGCGATCCCCCCTCAGAGACCGCTCATTGGCATGATCACGGTGATTCGTGCCGCCAAAGGCATTCAGGTACTGGCGGAGGCTGTTCATTTGCTCAAAAATCAGCACGGCATTGAAGTGCACTGCATCATCGCGGGGGAGGGACCGGCGCTCGAATATGTGAAGTCCGTGGTTACACAGTTCTCGGTTGAGACACAATTCACCTTTTTAGGCCATCGGGAAGATGTGCCCGATATCATGCGGTCCCTTGGCATCATCGCGATCCCCTCATTCCACGAAGCCATACCCCAGTCTGGCTTGCAGGCACTGGCAATGGGAGTGCCAGTCGTAGCCAGCGACGTCGGCGGCATTCCCAGCATTATCAGGCATGGTGAAACAGGTCGGCTCGTGCCACCTCATGATGCTGCCGCACTTGCCGCCGGCATCCGTGAAACTTTGGAACAAAAGCTCCAAACTCAGGCCATGTGCCGCGTTGGGCAGCAATTTGTGACGACTCGTTGCACCCTCGATGCAATGCTCGATCAACTGGATGCCATTTATCGTCAGCATCTCGGCGAGTGTTGATCCTTGTGCTCATGACGGCACAACAGCTACTATGAGGCTCCGCACCTCTAACATTCTGCCACATTAGGGCCTGTCCGAAAGTTGGTATTTCGGGGGATTTGGCTCTGTTCTTTGCCCCTGGTGGGCCTTCGCCGCTCTGGGAAATGAGGCCCCCACAGCAGCGGGCCATTGCTCCTTACGAATCACTTCCCTGCGGACGTGATTCGCAAACGGCCCCGATCGATAGCAAAACATTCGCCGGTTAGAGGGAGCGGGTGCCCCCCGCCTCCATGGTCTGGATGAGGTCAACCAGGGATCCGGTTCCGAAACAGCGGCCGTTTATAGGCAGGGCCTACGCATGAAATCGAAAACTGAATCCAGCAGCTCATGTTTTCTCCCGCATTTTTTTCCGACATCCTCCGTGGGCCGCTCTGAATCTGCGGGAGATCATCGGCCTGCGATCTTGAGACCGAGGGTGGATTTTGGGTGCGTATG
The DNA here is from genome assembly GCA_021298725.1 of Verrucomicrobiaceae bacterium. Lineage (GTDB taxonomy): Bacteria > Verrucomicrobiota > Verrucomicrobiia > Verrucomicrobiales > Verrucomicrobiaceae > Prosthecobacter. The sequence continues at coordinate 15,858 of JAJTDU010000048.1, forward strand.
CGCTGGTTTACAGGTGTGTCTGATCAAGCCGGGACTTGGCAAGTCCCGATCCTTGAACGAGCACATGGCGTGATGCCTCCCTCCCGTCTCGATTTTCAACTGCAAGCTCGTGCCAGCGACTCGCGGGCGCGTGCGGCGACGTTTCGGACGCTGCATGGGGTGATTCAAACGCCGCTGTTCATGCCGGTGGGCACTCAGGCGACGGTGAAGGCGCAGACGCCGGAGGCGCTGGCGGCTTCGGGATCGCAGATTTTGCTGGCGAACACCTACCATCTGCTGCTGCGGCCGGGGCCAGAGGTGTTTGAGAAGATGGGCGGCATTCATCGCTTCATGAAATGGCCCGGCTCGGTGCTCACGGACTCGGGCGGCTATCAGATCTTCTCGCTGCCGCATTCGCGGTCGATGACGGAGAAGGGCGCGGTGTTTCAAAGCTATGTCGATAACCGCCGCATCCTGCTCAGTCCGGAGCTGAGCATTCAAACCCAGCGCAGCATCGGCAGTGACATCATGATGGTGCTCGACCAGTGCATCCCGAGCACGGCGGATGAAGCCACGGCGCGGAAGGCTCTGCAAGTCACGCAACGCTGGGCCGCCCGCAGCTTGGCGGCCCGTGAGGACTCGCCACAATCGCTGTTCGCCATCGTGCAGGGGGCGCTGTATCCGCATTTGAGGAAAGAAAGCGCCGCCGGGCTGGTGACGATGCCGTTTGATGGCTTCGCCATCGGTGGACTGGCCGTGGGGGAGGAAAAACATCAGCGTGAAGATGTATGCGAGCTCACCGCCGCGCTGCTACCGGAGGATCGGCCGCGTTATCTGATGGGCGTGGGCATGCCGATCGACCTGCTGGAGGCGGTGCATCGCGGCATGGATATGTTTGACTGCATCATTCCCACCCAGGTGGCGAAACGCGGCACCGCCTTCACCTCGCGCGGCATCGTCGAGCTACGGCGCAGTGTGTATAAATTCGCCGACGTGCCGCTGGATGCGGCCTGCACCTGCCCGGTGTGCGCCACGCACTCGCGGGCGTATCTGCATCACCTCACGAAGACCCAGGAGACGCTCGGCTGGACGCTCATCGGCCAGCACAACATCCACTTTTACCACCAGCTCATGCGTGAGATCCGCACGAGCATTCTCGAAGATCGCTTTCTGCCGCTCTACCATGAGAAGCGGGCCACGCTGGCCGATGAAGACCTTGATCATCCCGTCACCCCCCCCAAACGCGGCAGCACGACTTGGGTGAGCGAAATCGGCCGCTACGAGCTTCATGGTTCATCAATCCGCCAGCTTGAAACCGGTGCCGTGCTGCCCGCCACGATCCGCGAGGAGATTCCAGAGCTTGTGAGGCTGCTGAAGGCCAAAGACGAGACGCCGGTGATTGTCTTGGATGACGGCCTTGGAGCTGGCGCGGCGGCTTTGTCGGCCATCGAAGCTCTGGATGCCCTGCGACTTGCTTTGACCCACAAGAAAATCTTCCCCTGGCTGCGCCATGGAGCAGCGGACACGATCCTGCATCGCGGAGCTTGGAAATCACGTTTCTGCCATGGCTTGAGCTGGAGCCTCGCGAAGGATGAAGAACGGCCAAAGCCGGACCTGATTTTACGAGCAGCGGCATCCGGCATGAAGGCGGAGGACTTCACGCATGGATGTCCTTGCATTGATTTTTAAGCCACCTGCAGTGAGGCACCGCCGAGTTCGGCATGCTTCCCTGGGTGGTGACAAAAGCGCAGATCACGGGGTTTCCTCGCGCAGCTAGCCCGCATTTCTCACACTCTCTTCGAAGGCCCGTGTCGTCTGATGCGACGTGATATGTCGCTCGGAATTCCGATTCCGAGTCGGCACCTTCGCGGAATCGGAATTCCGCGCTACATCACCGCTGCTCAAGCTCAGGACACGCTGCACATCTTTTACTCACACTCTCTTCGAAGGCCCGTCATCACCGTCGAGGAGGATGACGGGACGATTTTTTGACGACGGAAGTGATCGCGAAGCGCAGTGGCGAGCGTGGTTTTCCACTGCAAGGCAGGCCAAAGAGCCAAAGCGCTGCTAGGCAGCGCTGTCAGGGACTTTCTTGCATCGAAGCCTCTCTCTTTTTCAGTCCCTCTCCCCGCGGTGGGTGCTCCCATGATCTGCCATATGACGCGGGGAGAGGTTAGGTGAGGGGGCGGATGCCGCATTCGTCAGGCAGGACAAAAACGGCGCACCCACTTCCCGGATGAGCCGAATCTGCCGGAAATCATCTGCCGACGGTCTTGAGACCGAGGGTGGATTTTTGCGGCGTCAGCCCTGCGCTTGGTGCGGACCTGTTTGATCCTGATCTTGCGCCTTGGCTTGCTCCCCGCTAGTCATGCGCCCTCATGTCCACCATCGTTGTCACTCAGAAAAACGGCGTCGCTTGCATTGGCGCTGACACGCTCAGTTGTCTCGGCTCGCTGCGTCAAAAGGCGCAGCATGTCGTGAACAAAACCAAGATCACCAAGATCAGTGACACCTTCATCGGCCTCACGGGCACCTCGGCGAGTTTGGTGGTGATGAACAGCTACTTCGCCAATCCGGAGCGCCCGCGTGATTTCTCCTCCTGCGAGGCCATCTTTGAGACCTTCCGCCACGCGCATCACTGGCTGAAGGCCGAGTACTTCATGGCCGCCATGCCGGACAAGGGCGAGGAATACGAGACCACGCAGTTCTACGGCCTGGCCGCCAATCCGCACGGTATCTTCGCGATTTACTCGTATCGCTCGGCGCAGCAGTTCCACAAGTTTTGGGCCGCAGGTTCGGGCCGCGACTACGCCCTGGGCGCGATGCAGGCCGCGTATGACCAAGCCAAGACGGCGGAGGAAATCGCCCGCGCCGGTCTCGAAGCCGCCGCCGAATTCGACAGCGCGACCAGCGCCCCTTTTGAAATCCACAACGTGCCGCTGCTCACCGCCGAGAAACCCAAAGCCAAGCGCAAGAAGTAACCCCTTTCATCCTTCTTCTCCGATCCAACCATGAAGCGTCTCGTTTTCTCACTCATCGCCGTCACCTCTGTCTTTGCCGATGGCCCCAAGGACAATCAAGCCGACAACGTGCGCCCGGTGCCGCCTCCGGGGGTGGCGGTGCCAGAGGCGGACCGTGCGCGTTTGACTGATGGATTGACCCAACTGCGTGCCGCAATCGACGCAGCCGCCAAAGCCCAAGCCAAGAACCCGCTGCTGGCCGATCTGCTGCCCGATCTCGAAATTTATCACAAGGCAGTCGATTGGGCGCTGCGCTACCACGAAGTCCACAAGCTCACCGAGCTGAAAAGCGCGGATGAACTCATCGCCGAAGGCTTGCTGCGCGCGGAGCAGTTCAAAACCGGCCAGACGCCGTGGACGAAGCAGAAGGGACTCGTCGTGCGCGGCTACCGCTCGAAGATCGACGGTTCGGTGCAGCCTTACGGCATGGTGATTCCTGACAGCTACGTCGGTGCCCCTTCCCGCCTCGACCTCTGGTGTCATGGACGTGGCGAGACGCTGAGCGAGATGTCTTTCCTGGATCAGCGCCGCAAACAGGCCGGCCAGATCGCACCGAAGAACACGCTGGTGCTGCATCCCTATGGCCGCTACTGCTGCGCGAACAAATTCGCGGGCGAGATCGACCTGCTCGAAGCCATCGACCACGCGAACAAGTTTTATGCCATCGACGAAGACCGCGTCATCGTGCGCGGCTTCAGCATGGGCGGTGCGGCGGCGTGGCAGTTTGCGGTGAACTATGCGGAGAAGTGGTGCGCGGCGAATCCGGGGGCTGGCTTTGCCGAAACACCCGAATTCCTCGGTGGCTTCCAGAGTGAGGATGTCAGCGGGGCACCGTGGTATCAGCAAAAGCTCTGGCACTGGTACAACGCCACGGACAATGCGCTGAACCTCGAAAACTGCCCCACCGTGGCCTACAGCGGGGAGCTCGACAAACAGAAGCAGGCCGCCGATGTGATGGAACGCACCCTGCGCGGCGAAAACGTCGATCTGCTGCACATCATCGGCCCGCAGACCGGACACAAGATTCATCCTGACTCGCTCCTCGAGATCGAGAAGCGACTTGCCAGCATCGCCGCCATCGGACGCACTCGTGCGCCGAACGAGATTCACCTCGCCACCTGGTTCCTACGCTACAACCGCATGCACTGGGTCATCGTGGACGCCTTGCAGGAACATTGGGCACGCGGCCGCATCCATGCCCGCATCACGGGTCAGTCCGAAGTCACGATCAAGCTGCAAAACATCACCGCCTTCACGCTCGACATGCCCAGCGGTCACTGCTCGCTGTCTTTGCTGCACAAACCCACCGTGATCATCGACGGTCAGGTTTTGGAGGTCACCCGCCCGAAATTGGACCGTTCCTGGCGTGTGCATTTCCAACTCAAGAACAGCAAGTGGACGCAGACACTCGGCAACGACGAAGCCGGCAAGCTCGCCAAGAAACATGGCCTGCAAGGCCCGATCGACGATGCGTTCATGGACACATTCCTGTTGGTGAAGCCGACCAAGCCGGGCTTCAGCGAAAAAGTCGATGCCTGGGCCAAAGCGGAGCTGGAACGCGCCCAGTTTGAATGGCGTCGTCAATTCCGCGGCGATGCGCCGACCAAAGACGATGCGGCCATCAGCGACGCCGACATCGCCGCGAGCAACCTGGTGCTCTGGGGCGATCCGCAGAGCAACGCGATCCTCGCCAAGATCGCTGACAAGCTGCCGATTCAGTGGTCGAAGGACAAACTCGTTGCCAACGGCAAGACCTACGATGCTACGACGAACGCGCCCGTGCTGATCTACCCGAACCCGCTCAACCCGGCGAAGTATGTGGTGATCAACAGCAGCTTCACCTACCGCGAGTATGATTACCTCAACAATGCCCGCCAGGTGGCCAAGCTGCCAGATTGGGCGGTGATCGACCTCTCCAAGCCGAAGACCAGCCAAGCTCCGGGCGGTGTCGTGGATGCCGGCTTTTTCGGTGAGAGCTGGGAATGGAAACCCGCACCTGCTCAGAACTAAGCCATGCAACGCCTGCTGATCGCTTTTTCCCTGCTGGGTCTGATCCCGTGCAGCATCGCTCAATCCCCCCAGATTGAGACGGCGCTCACGAATAGCCTGGAGATGCCGTTTGTGCGTGTGGCGTGCATCAATGCGCTGGTGTGCCGCTACGAGACGCGGGTGAAGGATTACCAGGCCTTTGTCACGGCCAACACCCTCGAATGGAAGAAGCCTGACTTTACGCAAGCCCCCGATCATCCCGCCGTGAACGTGAGCATGCAGGATGCCGAGGCATTCTGCGCGTGGCTCGGCAAAAAAGAGGGCCGCAAGTATCGCCTGCCCACCGACCAGGAATGGAGCCTGCTGGCCGGTTTGAAGGAAAAGCCCGAGGTTTTTCCCACGCAGCAGCCAGCGAGCAGCGGACACTTTCACTGGGGCACTCGGCCGCTGGCCAAAGACGTTGGGAATTTCTGCGATGAGGCCTTCGGCCGCAAGTATCGCGGCAGCTACGATGCGAAGTGGCTGGAAATCGACGACGGTTACTCCGACACCGCGCCGGTGGGCAGTTACCCGGCGGATGCGAACGGCCTCTTCGACTTCGCGGGCAATGTCTGGGAATGGGTGCAAGGCTGGTATGACCCGCCGAAGAACAGCCTGCGCATCGTCCGCGGCGGCGCTTTCCGCACCGGCGGCGAAAAACGTCTGCTGGCCTCCTTTCGCGGCCCCGATCCCTACAACATCCACCTCGACAGCGTCGGCTTCCGCATCATCTGCGAGCCGTAGCTTCGATGGAGCATCGAACCTACCGGCTCAGCTCCAGCATGCGCAGGATCGGCTTCTCTGCACGCTGACGCAGATCTTCGGGCATCTCGACCCGCGGAGAGAGATCGCGCAGGCAGTCGTGGAGCTTTTGCAGTGTGTTGAGCTTCATGTAACGGCAGTCAGCGCAGGCGCAGTGGCCGGTGGGGCCAGGAATGAAGGTCTTGCCCGGCACTTCGCGCTCCAAGCGATGCAGCATGCCGCTTTCGGTCACGATGATGAAGGCGCTGGCGGGGCTGTTGCGGCAATAGCCCACCATTTTTTCCGTGCTGCAGACCTCATCAGCCAGCATGCGCACCGCATAGGTGCATTCGGGGTGAGCGACGACCTTGGCGTCAGGGTATTCGTCTTTGATCTTTTGAATGCTGTCGCGGGTGAACTCGACGTGGACGTAGCACGCGCCCTTCCACAGGTCCATCTTGCGCCCCGTGCGCTCCATGACCCATGAGCCGAGGTTTTGATCCGGCACAAAGAGGATCGGGCGGTCTTGGGGTGCCGCTTCGACGATCTTGTCGGCGTTGCCGCTGGTGCAGATGCAGTCGCTCAGCGCCTTCACATGGCCGCTGCAGTTGATGTAGGCGATGACGTAGTAGTTTTTGGCCGCGTTCGCCTTCAGGAATGCCTCAAGCTGCGGTCCAGGGCAGCTTTGCTCCAGCGAGCAGCCGGCGTTCGCGTCTGGCAGGACGACGATCTTGCCCGGATTCACGATCTTGGCCGTCTCCGCCATGAAATGCACGCCGCAGAAGACGATCACATCCGCTTGGGTTTCCTTCGCCTTGTAGGCGAGGCCGAGCGAGTCGCCGACATAATCGGCGATCTCCTGGATGGCTTTGTCCTGGTAATTGTGCGCCAGGATCACGGCGTTGCGCGCCTGTTTCAGGCGCTTGATTTCTTCGATGAGGCTGGGGGCAGTGGAGACAACCATGGGAAAGGAGTAAAACAGACGAGAGCGGAAGCAAGAGGAGCGGTCAAGTCATGGTGAATCATTCGTCGTTCGACATTCCTCATTCGGCATTCCACATTCCTCGTGTGACCCAAAAACAGCCCCACCCCCTTCTCGATCTCGCTCTCACTGTCATCTTGCCTTCCATCGCGCTCGAAAAGCTCAGCGCGCCAGATCGACTCGGCCCGGCCTGGGCGCTGGTCGTGGCGCTGCTGCTGCCGCTGGGCTTTGGCATCTGGTGCTTCATGAACAAGCGCGGGCTGAACTTTTTCTCGGTGCTCGGCTTGATCGCCGTGATCGTCACCGGCGGCCTGGGACTACTGCAGCTCAATGCGACGTGGTTTGCCGCCAAGGAAGCCATGTTTCCCCTCTTTCTCGGCATCGCATTCCCGCTGAGCCACCGCTGGGGGAAACCGCTGGTCAGCGAGATGCTGCTCAATCCGCAGGTCATCAACCAACCCGCACTGCATCAGGCGCTCGACACGCCAGAGAAGCATCACAGCTTCGCCGTGCTGCTCCAACGCGCCTCGTGGGGCATGGCGGGCACGATGCTTTTATCTGCTGGGCGATAAAGCACCCGGCAGCCAGGAATACACCAAGGCCATCGGTCGCCTAAACTGGAGCGGCTTTCTGGTCATCGGCATCCCGCTCATGGGAGTCACCCTGGCTCTGCTGCTCTGGCTGCTGCGCTCCATCACCCGCCTCACCGGCCTGGAACGCGACGACCTCATGAACCAGGGCACCACCGTACGGCGGGAAGTGACGAACAAATGACCTGACGAAAGCCGCCAAAAAACGTTTGCCCAAAACGAAGGGGCAGCTTATAAAGGCGGCCCCTCGGAATTAAGCGCGGTTAGCTCAGTGGTAGAGCATTACCTTGACATGGTAGGGGTCACAGGTTCGAACCCTGTACCGCGCACCATCTTCGATCGAAGATCACATTCCGACTCAAGCGAGAATTTCACTCACCACTTTGGCCTGCGGGTTTTCCACGAGGATCTGATCGACGCCGTTGCGCTTGTAGCTGAGTTTTTTGGCATCCAGACCGAAGAGATGGAGCAGCGTGGCGTGGTAATCGTAGTGGTTGACCACATCTTTGACGGCATGGTGGCCGAACTCGTCGGTCTCCCCGTGCATGTGGCCGGCTTTGAAGCCGCCACCAGCCACCCACATGCTGAAGCCGTAGGTGTTGTGATCTCGACCGACGGACTTGCGATCCTTGGCACCGGCACGGTTTTGAATCACTGGGAGACGGCCCATTTCACCGCCCCAGTGGACGATGGTGGTATCGAGCAGGCCACGCTGCTTCAAATCCGTGACGAGGGCGGCAGCACCTTGATCGACGTAAAGGCAGGAAGCAGGCAGCGAGGAGAGAATGCTGGAGTGGTGATCCCAGGTTTGATTCCCGGTGAACAAGGACACGCAGCGCACGCCGCGCTCGACGAGACGCCGGGCGATGAGACAACGCGTGCCGAACTCGGCAGCGGCGGGATTGTCGATGCCGTAGAGCTTCTTGGTGGCGGCGCTTTCTTGAGAAATGTCGAGCGCCTCCTTCGCGGCAGTCTGCATGCGGGCGGCGAGTTCAAAGGACTGGATGCGGGCCTCCAGATCCGCTTCGCCGGGGCGGGCATCGAGGTGCTCGCGATTGAGACGCTGCACAAAATTGAGGTAACGGGCTTGCGCGTCGCCTTTGAGGCTCAACGGCGCGTCGAGATTCGGAATGCGCGGCTCTTTGGGGCGGATCACGGTGCCTTGGAAAAGCGAGGGCAGCCAGCCGTTGCTCCAGTTGTCCACACCGAGCACAGGAACGCCGCGTGGATCGGTGAGGGCGACGTAGGCAGGCAGATCCTGGTTTTCGGAGCCAAGACCGTAGGTCAGCCAGCTTCCGAGTGTGGGACGACCGCCGGTGGCCTGGCCGTTGAGCAGGGCGTAGATGGACTGGCCGTGATTATTCACACCGGTGTGCATGGAGCGAATGAGTGTGACGTCATCCACGATGCGGGAGAAGTGCGGTAGCAGTTCACTGACATCCATGCCGCACTGGCCGTGCTTTTTGAACTTCCACTGCGGCCCCATGACCTCGCGGCTGGCACCGGCGGCATCGTCGTATTTGACCTCGCCGGGGAACTCCTTGCCATCGAGCTTCATCAACTCGGGTTTCGGATCAAACAGGTCCATATGGCTCGGGCCGCCCTGCATGAACATCGAAATCATCGCCTTCGCCTGGCCAAAGCCATGCGGCATCTTCGGCTTGAGGTCGAAATGCTGGGCCGCAGCGCGTTCCGAAGTGGCCAGGAGCCCCTGTTCTTGCAACAGAGTGGCCAAGGCAATGCCGCCGATGCCGTAGGCGGAGCGGTGAAGGATGGAGCGACGAGTTTCGAGCATGGGTTGTTTACGCGGGAAGACGCTGGGGTTTTACGGAGCGTCGCAGGGAAGCGTTGAGAAGTTAGAGGTGAGAAGTCAATCCATGCTTCTGCGCATCATGCACAGGATGTTTTGAAGAACTGGAAATGCCGATGTTGCCGAGCATGCGAACGTTGATGGTCTCCTTGTGGTGACTGTCCACGGCTCCCATCACGCTGGCTGTGGTGCGGCTTGGTGGATGAGGGGCACTTGGCTGAACACGCGGCAGCACTGACTCTTGCTCAAACCCAATGATTGCGGCCAAGGAGTGCTTTTTTACTCGCCATGACTGTAGAAGTGCGCTCATGCTGGCGTTTGCTTCGAGCTCTTTTTTCACCATGTCCACTCCCTCCTCTTCTGCTCCCAAAGGTGCTGTCGCCGCCCTGATCGCCGCGTTTCTCGGTTGGCTCTTTGATGGTTTTGAAATGGGGCTGTTTCCGCTGATCGGTAAACCGGCCCTGCAGGATCTTCTGCCCAAAGAATCGGCACTCGTTCAGGGGCAGTGCTGGATTCATGCCGTTGGCCTATCCCCTGAGAACACAGAATACCTGCTCCACAATCGCGCCTGGAGGTTCATTGCCGTCAGCAGCGCCCTGCCCGCACTGATTAACTTTTTCATCCTGGTCTTTGTGCCAGAGTCCCATAAATGGGAGGCAGAGAAGAAATCAGGCAGCACATCCCATTGGGCCACGATGGATCTGCTGGGCGTGTTGATCGCCTGCGTAGCGGCACTGGGCATCATTTATGTGTGGTCGCCGATGTGCTCATGGGGCGGTTGGATTGCTGCAATCGTGACGGTTGTTGGTCTGGGCATCGCCCTGTGGGGTTATTTGCACCCGGTGCGCCAGTACATGAGCCGTTCTATGGCGGCAGGCAGCACGGATGCCACTGAGCACGGCACCATCATGCGGAATCTTCTCGTAGGTGCGAGCCTGGCCGCTGTGGCGCTGCTGGGCACTTGGGGTTCCACGCAGCAGGCAGCGCGTTGGGCTTCCGATTTGGCCCCCAAAGGCAGCTCACTGCCGGTCATCGACTATGTCGTCATTGCCACCGCCCTGGGGGCCATCCTGGTCACCATCATCACACCGCTGGTAGCCGACAAACTGGGTCGTCGGGTGACCTACACCTTGCTCTGCGTGGCCAGTTTGGCCGCCTCACTTGGCTTTTTCAGGGTCAACGTGCCCTTTTTGGGGGACAGCATTCCATCGACCCTACTGATCACCTCCTTCCTGCTGGGAGGCATCACCGCTTCGTTCTACGGCTTCTTCCCGCTCTATTTCCCGGAACTCTTCCCCACCAGCGTCCGCGCCACCGGGCAAGGATTCTGCTTCAATTTTGGTCGCCTGATTGCCGCCATTGGTGCTTTGCAGCTTGGCAATCTGATGAGCCTTTTTGGCAGTGACACGGTGAGCACCGTGCAAGCAGCGGCGAACGCCTACTCGATCCTCTCCTGTGTGTACCTGGTCGGTATGGTGGTCATCTGGTTTGCGCCTGAAACCAAGGGACGGTTGCTGCAATAGGCTTGAAGGTTGTCATAAGGAAACAGTCGGCTGAAATGAAATTTCTTGCCTTGCAGACCTTTCGCGGATAACCATTTAGCATTATTAACCTCTCACAAATAAGAACGACCTCACCCCAATCAGTCTAAATTTATAGATTCTATGAATTTATCTTGATCCTATCATTGGTATTCATTACATTACCGATAATTCGAGACATTCTCGGAACCCATAGCTCTAAGGAACCACATTCATGATCACCGGAACCCAACCATTAGCAAAAGACCACGCCAAGCTGGCAGATTTCATTCTGTTCAGTCAGCGTGAGTTCCTGCTGAATCTCTCCCGCGAGCTCAACCGAGACAACATCTCCTTCGCTCAGTTCTTCCTGCTCGGTTACCTGGCCACTTCGAAGGAGCTGACCATGACGGACATCGCACGCAAGATGGGCCACTCCACTGCGGCTGCTACTGGCCTGGTGGACCGCCTTGAAAAACTCGGCTACATGGAGCGCACTCACGCCATTGACGACCGCCGCAAGGTGCTTGTTCGCATCACCTCCCGTGGTTTGGAACTCGTCAGTCGCCTGCGCGATGAGTTACAAAACCAAGTGGCTGCCGCGATGAGCGAAACCTCCTCCGAGGACGCCGCCAGTTTCATGACCTCCTACCGCACGCTGGACACCTCGGTGGCGAGGTAAGCTGCATCACGACTCTTTTTTTAAAGGCACGCGTCTTGGGTCGCGTGCCTTTTTCTTTGCGGGAAAGAGCCTGCTGAAAAAACACATTCTGTCGAATGTGCCGACTCCGCACCTCATCGACTCGTTCGCCAGAACAAAAAAGGACTAGCCTACTGCCGGACCTTCTAGCCCGCATTTCTCACACTCTCTTCGAAGACACGTGCCGTCTGATGCGACGTGACATGTAGCTCGGAATTCCGATTCCGAGTCGGCACGTTCGCGGAATCGGAATTCCGCGCTACATCGCCGCCCCACGAGCTCAGGTGGGTGAGAAATTCGGACTAGACGTAAGCGGGTCGTCGTCGTTCCAGCCCATACAATGGTTGGTGGCCTTATCGAGCCCGATGGAGACGAGTATGATTGAAACGGAGTAGCAGGGCGTTCACGGGGGTGGCTTGGGAGGATTTGTTTCCGGGGCCAGTTGCTCAAGCAGACCGCCAGTGCCACGCGGCAGTGACAGTGTGACGCCACGGTTCGTTGGTGCACCCTCGATGGGCGCAGTCACGACGGGTGGCGTATCGATCACGGTTTCGATCACGGGAATGGCTTTCGGCACGCTGGGTTCTGGCAATTTGGCGGCAGGAGCAATGCTGATGGACGCTTTGACTTCGACCGGAACACTGGCGCGCTTTTTCTGCCACAAAGCAGAGCCGGTAAGATGAGCGCACATGGCCCCAACCACCATCGAACCACCTAAGAAGACCGCAGCTTTCAGCCACATCGGCACGACCTCACGAGGCATGAGATATTCTACCGCTGTCGGCGGGGCGCTGCCCGCAGCACGAGCCCAGTCCGGCGCGTCGGGCGGTGAGGGTTCGCCACCTGAGTTTTTAAATAGCAGCTCGGCGAAGCCGATGGTGGCCTCCTCTTCTGTGCGTGTCGCGCCACCTGTCGTCAGCGGCACGACCTGCTTCTGGTTGGCCAGAGAAGGAGAAAACTCACGCTTTTCGGGTGCTTGTGTGACAGGAAGCGTTTTGGAGCGAGGCTTTAATCCGATGTCCGCCGGAGGCTCCGTGACGTTGTTTCGCATAGGCTCTGGCGCTATCTTCACCAAGTCGTAGTGCTGAATGATGCTGGCATAGCGAGCCAAAAAATCACCTCGAGTCGCCGGTTTCGACTCCGCCACCTTCGCAATCTCGTCTGTGAGCAGACGCTCGACCGTTTCGAGGTCACGCGCCCGGCCTTCCGGCGGCACGATCAGACCGGCCGGAGATTCGAGGCCGAGCAAAAATTTGCACAAGGCTGCCAGCCACCCGGCATGCCAGGGTGTGGCTGGATTGGCCTGCGCCGGAGGCAGCAACACGGCAGGATCGGTGCCGCGTCCAGACATGGCGGCCAGCGTGGGATGCGCACGAACGATGATGTTGAAAGCCGGCCATTCGTTCAGTTTTGAAACGAGGAGCTTCATGCTGCGTGAATCCTCACGCGCAAAACCGGTGAGCAGGAAAATATCCTCCAAACGCAGCTTGCAGACCGCCAGTTGGGCCTTGTCGAGCTGGGTCAGCGCGGAGTCGAGACTGGCAAGCACGAGGTAAGCCTCCTGCACCTCCAGGCAGCGGCGCTCGCGCAGCAAATCCGCCAGACTGATGCCCTCGACGATCTCCTCGGCCAGACAGGTAATGTCTTCGGCCTCGTTGACCAGCGCCAGGGTGACGAGGCCGGAGTTGTCACGTTGCTTGGTGATCTTAAAGGCGGAATCATCCACCTCCCGGACAAGTGGGCAGGAACTGCGTATTGGAGGCACTTGCTCAATCAGCACCGAGCGCCCCGTTTTGGTCAGCGTGCCGCGCATGCTGTAGGGGTTCGCCATATCGAGGCGCTGGCTTTGAACACGGACGAGATTGACCAGACCGCGAGCGACATCCTGGTAGCTGGCCAGCAATGGGGCCAGCAAGGCGCGAGGCTTCTGCGCAGTCGGAATTTCGCCTGAAAGATGATCCGGCGCGAGTTTTTGCAGGGCGTTGCGCAGCTCACGCATCGGCGCGATGACATCCACGCTGGCGCTGGCGAGGCATGAGCCCAGCAGTTCGGTAAAATCGGCTGCGGAGAGAGGCTGATCCGGGAGCGTCGGTCCCCCGCCCTGCTCGGAGAGATAGGAGCGCAGAAACTTGGCCTGCTTTTCAAAACTGGTCTTCAGCGCCCTCTTTTTTGCTGCCGGGTCGTCCAGCACCTGGAAATCGGCCGCCAGAACCTGCACGGCTTGCGGTCCGTTTTGCACGATGCGCAGGCTATCCAAGGGCGACTCAGTGAGAAATTCGCCGCGTTCACACACCGCCACGGCGGTCTCCAGCGCCCGGCAGGCCAGCATGATGGCCAGCCAGCCTGGAATGTCCTGCTGCCGCGCCAAGTAGGGCCGCAACGGCTCGCCGTCGATGTTGCTGGTGATGTAAAACGCGTTCACCTCGTCCTCCCCAAACTCAACCATGCGTGCTAGGGCGGGGTGGCCACGCTTTTGCAGGGATTTGCAGGCCTCCTCAAACGCGGGGCGGTTCGCCAGCGGCTCCAGCAGCACATGGCAGTGGACGTATTCGAGCCGCTGCATGTCAAAGGCCAGCACGGCCACCTGCTCGGCATTGCGCACGAGCTCGACGTTGTTGCCGTCGGCGTCCTGGATGATTTGATAATGCCTAAATTGACTCGGCTCCGACATGAGGGCGATTGGAGAAAGATAAGAGCAGTTATCTTGCCATGCCTGTAAGGTTCAAGCCAGTGTTTCGTTGCTGATTGCCTGAAAAGATCAGAGCGCAGCCCAAAGCTCTGATGCATGACACTATTTCTGCTCAAAGCGCTTCCGCAATTCGTGGAAATAACGGCGCACCTGCTCGCGGCGGGCGGGAGGCAGCGCGGACTCATCCAGAGCGGCTTCCTCGGCTTGAATGGCCTCCAGGGCAGCCTGAGAGGCGCTGCGGGTGCTTTGCTCAGTCCGCGGACCGCCTTCGATGCTGCGCACGGTGCTGCGACCCTCGTTGTTCTGCTGGGCCTGCACGACGCTTTGATGGCCACTGTCCTGCTTCTGCGTGGGCGTGTTGTTGAGATCGGCTTTGCCGACGCTGGGCTTGGGGCCTGAGCCTGGCATGGCGATGCTCGCGCCACCGGGTGGCTGATCGGGATCACCCGGCATGATGAGAGTGGGCGCTTGGTTATCAGATTTCGATGCGCCAGGCACCGGCGCGAAGAGCATGGGCTGACCGCCCGGCTGCGGGTTGTTTTGACCAGGCTGGCCTTGCTGCCCCTGCCCCATGGTCATCTGCTGCGGCTGCCCCTGGCCATTGCCTTGCTGAGGAGTTTGCTGCATTTGCTGCCCTTGCTGTCCCAGACCGGGCGGTGTGAGCATCTGCTGCGGTTGTTGCGTCTGTCCGACCTGGGGCGTGCTGCCCTGCTGCCCTTGCTGGCTGTTTTGTCCTTGCTGGCCCGCCTGGCTCATCGGCTGCATCGAACCACTGTCGTTTTGACCGGCAATGCTGCTCCCGGAGTCACGCAACTGCTGTGCGAGCTGCTGCAACTCCTCACGCGTTTGCTCCCGCAAGGCGAGATCATTCAGTTTTTCGGCGAGCTTTTGGAATTCATCGCCTGCACCCGCCGCGTT
>JAJTDU010000049.1 GCA_021298725.1 Verrucomicrobiaceae bacterium
AGGTGGTGAAACTCTTCCTTGCCGCGCTGGAGACGCAGGGCCGCGCGATGCGCACCTTGATGAAGGGCGAGCTTTTGCCGGATCAAATGGTCCGCGTGTATGCCTACATGCTCGACGCGTGTGTGACGATGCATCCGCATGTGGCGCTGCATGCGCCGGAACGTGTCGCGGACCTTGATAAGCTGCTGCGAGGCTCTGCGAACGTGCTTTTGAGGCTTCAGCAGCTGCATGGCCATTTTCCATTTCCGGACCTGCGAGGCAAAAACATCCGTTTTGGCGATATGACGGAGAAACAGCTCCAAAACGGTTCCATCACGATTGAAGACGGCTGGATCATCACGCCTGATCCGGCTGGCGGTTCGCAATTCGACACCGGCTTATGCGGCGTGGCGTTGCTGCGGGCGGGTGAGCTTTTGAAGGATGAAAGCTATCTCGCAGCAGGTCACCGAGCGGCGGAATGGGCGGCGAAAGAGAAATGCTGCGCGAACTTCAACTACAATGCCTTCTCCGTGTCGCTGCTGGCGCGAGCGGGCATGCAGGAGGCCGCGTTGAAGAAGTTTCGTGTCGGTGTCGCGCCTGGTCAGGCCAAGAACGGTCGCTGGCTCGATGCGCACAATGCACGCACGGTTTACCATGTGATCATTTTGCGTGCGCTGGCCGATCTCGGTCGCTCAGCGGAGGTCGATGCGGTCGCGCTGCCGGCGATTCGCGCCTTGCTCGATGAGTTTGATGCCATGGGCATCACGGTGGAGGCCCTGCCGGAGCTGCATGCCCTCGCCAAACAACATCCTGACGAGCCACGACTGCAAAAAGCCGTTCGCGACATGGCTTCGACCCTCGTGAACAAATGCACCGACGGCACACGCGTGAAGCTGGGCGCTCAACCACATCAACTCGCCGCCGTGGTCGAGGTGGTGGAGTGAGGAAGTGCTTTTGACCTCTCCCACACCTGCTTCATCTCCAACTCGGTCAGCGTGCCGGTGGCGCAGAGGATCAGGGCCACACTGATCCGTCGACTGCCTGCCAAGAAAGACTTCCAGGCCGTCTGCGCAGCTTTTGGGTTACCTCGTCAGCTTGCTCGGTGCGTCGGCGGCGATGGCGGCGCGGTAGTTGGCTTGGGCGCGGAAGTAATCGGCCTGGGCTTCGACTTCGAGGACTTGGCCGTCAAAAGTGGCCTGTTCACGAATTTGAAGCGCGAGCAAATCCGTCGCACCTTGTTTGAGTCGCTCATTCTCGGCGGCTTCGAGTTGGTGAGCGAGTTCAACATTAACACGCG
Source organism: Verrucomicrobiaceae bacterium (assembly GCA_021298725.1). Lineage (GTDB taxonomy): Bacteria > Verrucomicrobiota > Verrucomicrobiia > Verrucomicrobiales > Verrucomicrobiaceae > Prosthecobacter. The sequence continues at coordinate 1,277 of JAJTDU010000049.1, forward strand.
TCATCTTGAGTGCATCATAGGCGGCGATGAGGGCGCTGTAGGCATCGCGCACGTCCGCGGTGATGCGGTCGCGTGCGAAACGCTTGTCGTTGTTCAGCCGCACGATGGTAGCCTCGGCAATGTCCACGCGACCGAGGGCTTCGCGGCGTTGCAGAGGAAGTTTGAACTCCATTTTCGCCTCGACCTCGTTTCGCTCAATGTCACGCGGACGATTGCCGCCTAAGAACTGGCCAGCTTCGACGCCGAGATCGAGATTTGGCAGCAGATGATTCTTGGCGAGTTTGCGGTCGATTTCGACCTTCTGGACGAGCAGCTCGATGCGGCGGATCTCGGGACGAAACACTGCCGCTTTGGCGATATCTGCCGTGAGTTGGCTTTCATCGAGACGCGGATGCGGCGGAAAGGCTTTCGGAACGCGATGGCGATCGGAGATGATGGGCTCGGCTTTTTCGCGGGTGCGGAAGAAGAGCGAAAGCTCAATGGCGGAGGCTTGGAAGCGCCTCAAGGCCTGCACGGTGGCGATTTCGCGGCTGACGACGAGGCGCTGGTTGTCGATCTGCACAATGGGAGCACTGGCACCTTTCTTCACCTGCTCGGCGATGGCGCTGTCGCGATCTTTGGCGATACGAAAGAGCTCTTCAGCAAGCGCGAGACGCTGTCCGCTGGCGACCCAGGTGTAGTAGCCGATGGTCGCGGCACGGATGAAGTCGAGGTACTGGCGCAGGATGATCGGATCGGCGAGTTCCTGGTCGATCTGCGCCTGCCAGAGCGAGGCACGGCGGCGGTCGATGGTGCCATCGCGCAGCAGCGGGATGCGAAAGCCGAGCACGCCCTCGCCATCGACGCCGGTGCGGTCTTTATTGTAGTTTGGCAGGAAGCCACTGCTCAAACGGTAGCCACTATACACGCTACCGCCCCAAAACGGCAGCGGCTGTTCGATCATCGCGTAGCCCGTGCGGCCGTCGTAATAACCCGCGAGGTTCATCGAGCCACCGGCATTCAAGTTAACATCAAACGCGCCCTGTGCCTGCCGGACACGACCGTTTGCGATGTCTTGTTCGATGAGCGCAGCGAGATAGGGCGGATACTGCGACTGCACGGAAGCAAGTACTTCGCCAAGGAGGAGCGGATTTTCCGCCAATGACGAATGAGGCATGCAGAATGATGAAACCAACATCACACAGGCCGCGAAGCGACCTTCGAGCACTGAGGACCAAGAAATGCGGACTGTTTTCATTTCTTCGTCGGGTCGAGTTTACCGTCCTGGTCGTTCACGACGGGCGGGAAGCCGTTGATCTGACGCCAAAGTTCAAACCAAAGCGGGACTTCGTTGAGCATGATCCAGCCGTTGGCACGCGCCCCCTGACGGAGCCAGCGATCTTTGTCGGGCCAGCCGACAGTGACGAGACCCTGGCCATCACCACGATCCACGCTGTCATTGCTAGGGCCAACGACGACACGGAATTTACCAGTGCCATCATCCGTAGCATCGACGAAGACGACTTCGCCGCCAAAAGTGCCGATGGCGAGCTGCGGCCAGCCGATCATCTGCACGGCGGGCCAGCCCTCGAAAGCGAGGCGCACCGGGCTTCCAGGCTGATCGTGTCCGTCGCTTCGACGCTGAGGACGATGCCATCGCGCGGTGATTCAACGACCTGACGGAGGTTTTGATTGATCTGCACGTCGATGACCGAGAGATCGCGCTCAGCCGTGGCCACCTCGCTCAATGCGGTGCCTTTGGAAGCATGCGTGGAGGCGATGGTGGCATCAAAATCGTTGCTGGTGCGCTTCAATGCAGCCTCGGCTGACCTCAACTCGGCGATGGTGGAATCACGGGAGAGCGTGGCGAGTTCCAGATTGCGCTGAGATTCGAGTTTCTTCTCAAAAAGGTCCTTGGTGCGATTGTAATTCAACTGCGAGGTCTCAGCGCCGATTTTTGCGGCAGCGACGCGTTGCTCTGCCCCATCAATGGCCTGTGCTTTGGCGAGTTCCTGCTGCATGATCTGCGCGGTGAGTGACTCGACGCGGCCAAGGGCAAAGTCGCGACGGCTTTCGATCGCCTCACGTTGCGCCTTGAGGTTGTTGATTAGATTGGGGTCGTTGTCCTGGATCTCGACGATGAGTTCACCTTTTTTCACACGCTGCCCTTCGTTAACGTGCAGGTGCTTCACGCGGCCAGCGACCTGCGCTTCAATGTTAATCCGACGATCCAGAGGATTAAAGGCGATGACGCGGCCCGCACCCGACACAAACTGCCTCCAGGGGAGCCAGAGGATGCCAATGACAAAGGCGATGAAGGCAACCACCAGCAACCGGCTGAATATCCGCGTGAACTTCGCACTACCAGCGAGGCTTAGCGCGGGCAGTGATGGCGCAGCGTAAAGATTGACCTGACTCATGAGTGGGCTTGGAGGCGTTGGGTTTCGGAATGAGAGGCGGTGCCGTCGTTCAAATGACAAGGTGCAAGTTCGATGATCTGATCGCAGCGCTTCGTGACGTCGTGATCTCGAGTGGCTAGAATGACGGTCCAGGGGAGTGCGGGATCAAGGATGGCGGTTTCGAGCAGCTTGAAGGATTCGTCGTCGAGACTGTCGAAAAGTTCGTCGATGAGGAGAAGCCGCGGACGCTGGACGAGAGCCCGGGCGAGGAGGAGACGTGTGCGTTGGTTGCCACTGAGGGGAGCACCGGACACCTTCATGCGCAGATTGAGACCCTCGGGACGGTGAAGGAGCACATCGAGCAGACCTACACGCTGCAGCGCCTCGCGGATTTCATCGAGACCGACATCGACGCGGCCCAGACGCAGGTTTTCAATGACCGTGCCATCGACGATCTCATTTCGGCGCAACAGCATGACGCTCTCTCGGAGCGCCTCCAGATACCAACTGCGCAAATCAAGGCCGTCGATGCTGATGTGTCCTTCTGTGGGCTGCCGGAGGCCGAACAGGATGTCGAGAAGCGAACTTGCTCCCGAGCCATGCGGACCGACTACAGCCACCCGGCTGCCAGGCATGATGGTGAAGTTCTTCTTGGTAAATAGTGGCTCGTGATAACCGAACGAAATGTCACACGCATTCACCGCAGCACCGCCTCCGCGCACCAGCGGGGTCTCGCCGTCCTCGGGCTCGATTTCGAGATCGAAAATATGTCCGAGCTTATCCATTGCGGCCATGGCATCGTACCAAGCTTCGAGTTTTTTGCCCATTTTCGCCATCGAGGCCACAATGGTGCCCATGATGAGCTCAGAGGCTACGAGCTGCCCGAGTGTGATCTGCTGGCTCACGACGAGCCAGCCGCCTAGCACGAGTAGTGCAGCACTTGCGATCACACTCAGCACTAGAAGTCCGATAATCTGCCGCATGACGATGCGGAAGTGGCCGGAGCGGCGGCTCAAATACTCGGTGGCGAGCTGGTTGGCACGATCGTAGGCCAGATGGTAGCCACCCGGGCCTTTGAAAAGGAAGGGAAAGGCAGCGATCTCCTCAAACCAGTTCACCACGTCATATTTCATTCGTGATTCGGCAATAGATGTGTCCACAGCGCCGCGCCCGAGGAACCATGTGATGCAAACGATGAGCAGCAGGAGCACCGCTACGAATAGCAGCAGCACGGGATGGTAAAGGGCGAGCAACAGCATGCCGATCAAGCTGCCGAAGACGAGATTGATACCATCCAACAACAGAAGCGAGGTGCTCTTTTGCGCTGTGACCACATCAAGGAAGCGGTTTACCAACTCCGGTGCATGGACATCATCAAGTGCCTCTGCTTTCACCCGCGGCAGCCGGTAGGCCAGATCCGCAGCCGTGCGAACGAAGATGCGCCGCTGGATGATGTCTGAGATGTAGTATTGAAAGCCGTTCACGACTGCCTGAAGTCCCAGTGCACCAAAAAGCGCGAAAGCGAGAATCACGATGGCTTGCACATAAGGCCGCGATTGTCCGCCGAAGGCCAAATTGCTTACTACGGCATCCACCGCGAGCGGCGCAGCCAAGTAGAGCAAACCGGCAAACACGGAAAAGATAAGCAAGGTGAGGATGTCTCCGCGTTCGGCCTTCAGCAGGCGGAAAAATCGTCGTTGGGGAGTGACATGTGACCCATGACTGTGATCCCCGCCATGCTCAGGGCCATGCGCGTTAGATTCTTGGGCCACCGCCGCATGCACGCTCATATCGTGCGCCGGACGTTCCGGGTGAACGATTCCAGCCTCCACCATGTCGTTCACACTTTGCAGGCCAAGCAGGTTCAGAAGCTCTTTCCTCCGCAGGGTGAGTCGGTGGTTGGGATGATCCCCGTCAGTCACTCGAACGCTAAACCAACCAGCAAAAGTCACCACGACCCAACGCTTGTCCTTGGCTGACCATATCACCACTGGCATATCATGGTGGGCCTGCCACACCGCCTCAGCCAGCGGCATGCGCACAGGGGAGACATGGATGTAGAGTTCGGATGCCGCACTGACGAGCTGGTTCAGGGGCTCCACATCCGCCCGCACCGCGTTTTGGACGGCGATTCTCGCCCGATCATGATCAAACTCTGTGCCGATGATTGCCGAGAGTTGAGCCAGTATTGTGGTGCTAACAACGGGGGAATGAGAATCAGTCATCAGTTCAAGACGGACAAAATTACGAGCAGGTTCATAATCAGGATTCGTTGTCACTTGTCATCATGCTAAAAATTGCGAGGGGCGAAGCACGCGGACCTCATTTTCGTAGGCCACCCTGGCATCGCTAGCAAACCATTTGGCGTGCAACCTCGCAAGCAATGACTCCGACACCTCAGGCTTCGCGATGACCTCAATTGGCGCATTGCCCGTCTCGACGATGTCGGCGCTGCGGCCTCCTTGGTAACCGCCACCTCTCACGTTGAAGGCCGTGTGGAGGTAAGCACCCGCTTCACGCAGGAGTTCCACCACACGCTCCTCAAGGATGGTCTGGCAGATGATGGTGACTAGTTTCATGGGATGCAGGTTCATGGCTGGACACATTTGGCGATTTCAAGAAAAGCGGCACTCCGACAGTGAAGTTGAAGGGAAACGTGATGACGAGGTCGGCCGTGAGCGAGCAGGTGTACACCGAGTTTTTTCAAATCTCCCAGTCTGCGCCCGGCGAGCATGCCCATTTCGAGGAGAACCAAAGCCAGCACACCTTGAAATGGTGTCACAAAAAAACCTTCGACCGAGTTCATGGAAGTTTGCCCGCTCAGAACTCCGATCAGCAGCAGCACTCTTCGACCCAGAACCGCATCTCGCCGTGCATGCCGCACCCCAGGGTCGGCCAGTGAGAACCTCCCGCCCCCGAGAACGCCTTTGCCCAGCATGAGGCCGACGATGATCGCAGGTGACTCCATCACCGCGAGAAAAGCCGATGCGTAGCTCTCGTAGGGCTGATGGATGCTCTTCAGAAAATTCGTTGCCGCAAGGAACATTGCCGCGCTGACGCTGCCGTAATGCGCCGCGAGGGCTCCTGCGCCAGCCAAGTTGAACCCGCCCAGTTTTTGCAGCACCGGGCACGTCCACAACGCAATCAGACCCCCAAGCGCCACAGCCGCGAGCGCTGGCGGCCAAACAGCGCCAAGACCAGCCTCGTGAATGGCTACGCCCCCTTTGAAGCCGATGGCGGTGAGAAGGTCGAGGGTGAGCGTCGTGTCGAGGGGCTCAGGAAATTTCAAATCGCTTTTCGAAACCGCCGCGAAGACTCCTAGGGCCAAGAACCAAACGGTGGGGCTGAGAAGATTGGCCTGAATGGCTTGAGTGAATTCCATGGGTGCGCTGTGAACCTGAAAAGACTGTTCTCCGTTTCGCGGCGGATGGCTACAGAACCCCCAGGCTTAGCCCGCTGAATACTTCGGTCCAATACATATAATCTCGTTCTTCGTTCGTTTGGGTGAAACTGAACCTAGACACCTCAATTCATGGTGTATTTTTGCTGCGGAGTCACTTTTTGCCATCTGGCCTCAATCACCCTGTAGGCATTTTCAGGATGCAAAACGCCACGGATCATCAATCCATGTATCTCCCGCGCCTCAGCCATACTGAGATCGTAGTACCAGCGCTCACCGGTCTCGCCTCGGCTGTCGGTAAAGGCAATGTGTCTGATCTGGCTGCCTTCCGCATACTTCACAGCAGCCACCAGCCCGATGACCACCCAGTCCTCCTTCGCCTGGACAATGGCAGGCGTTGGATCATTGAACAACGGCCGCTCGCTACTGAGAAAGATGCCGATACGACCCTGCTCATCGCGAACACCATGCGGCCAAACCCGGGTGAAAGTGAACGCGATCTCCGACATCATGGATTGCACCCGCCCGGCGACGGCTTCAAGTGGCAGCAATTCAGCGCGGCTTAGCGCCCGCCCGCCTCTGCTATCACCAACAAGAACCGTTTGGGAGGAGGCGGGGAGCCTATTGGATGGAATGACGGTTTCTTTTCCCGGTATCAGCCCCACAGACAGAGTCATGCCAGCGATGACGAGAATGCGAGCAGTGAAAAAAATGGTTGGAGATCATGAGATTTGAGTGGTTTGGACATGGTGAAAAGTGATTTCGCATTCAGCCGCGATGCGCCGGCTTCACACCCCGCGCCGCGCCGGTAAGGCGGCGTGCTTTCAGGAGGCGTGTGGCGAGTGTTTTGCGCAGGTTCGTACGCAGCTTTAGCAGAGCCTCCTCAAAGGTGTGCCCGGAGCTACGCCCCAGCACATCAGGTCCAGGAATACTCAGCATCATTGAGAGGTGATAACGCGGTGTTTGCTCGGATTGCTGCTCCACGCGCACTGAGGCGCGGGAGATCGGCTTGAGCGCTGCGAACTGCTCTAGCGTCTGATGGATTTGAGTTTCCCATTTGAGGCGCGGATGGCAGCCGAACCAGTCGAGTTGGATGATCATAAGCGTGTGAGTTTGCGATGTGTGAAGTGGGTGCCGACAGCATTTTTCACGCTGGTCGGAACTGACTCCTGACGGCTGTTGTGACAGCCTCAGGCGTTGGGTGGGTACCCATTCCAGGTGCTGTAACAGGGGTGTCCCTCGGTTTGCGCCGATTTGAATTCGTAACTCGTGCATGAGGACAGCAGACCGGAGATCAATAGAAGGAGAAGCAGTCGGGTTTTCATGGTGTGGTGATATGGATTTCTAACAGCCTTAGTTTGGCATGAGTCGGCAGCCGCCCCAATGAGCAGGCAACCCTTCTGCATCTCATCAATCGGCTGAGCGCTCTTCATCAGCCTCTCGATCCAGAAAATCTCGTTCCGCCTGAAGCCAAAACTCCCATTCGCGTCCCGGAGGACGGCCTGCGGCCAACCAGAGCTCATAGGCATTCATGCGTCTTCTCCCACTGTCCTGGCTGGTTGATCATACCCGGCATGATCGGTGGGCAGCAGTGAGCTATTGGCGGAGGCAAGCTACTTTCGGCTTCCTGCCGATCCAGATGCCGACTCACGGCTTTGAGACTGTTCTACATCCAACGTGCACCAATGCTGGGTCTGCCAGCGTGAGGGTAACGGCTGCGCAACGAGCAGTGCCGTTCGGTTGACACCAGCACAGGGATGCAACGAACGATTCCCCTGCCCTTCCCTCAGCTCACAGTCTCTCGCGCCTGTGGTTCAAGCGCTGCCCAACGAAGCCGAAAATCCTACGCCGAGGGAAGTGGCGTTGGCATGAAAATCTCAGGCATCCAGCATCTCGCGCACTTTACGGGTCAGGGCGGCATAGTTATGGGGCTTGGGAAGAAAATCCATATCTGCTTCAAGCACGCCGTGGGTTGAAATCGTATCGTCGGTGTATCCGGAAGTGAAGAGGACTTTGACTTCAGGGCAGGTCATCTTCAGACACTCCACCATCACCCGACCTCCAATCAGGGGCATGATCACGTCCGTGACTACCAGCTCAATCGGTGGGCCTTGATGTGTGCGAGCCATGTTGAGTCCCTCCTTGCCGTTGACAGCCGACAGCACGTTGTAGCCCTCGGTTTGCAATACTTCCACCGCGAACCGGCGCACGGCGGGATCATCCTCCACCACCAACAAGGTTTCAGTGCCGCGCACCAACGGCCCGCTAGGCACGGACGGTGCCGCAAGATCAAGCGACTGCTCAACGCAGGGGAAGAGTATTTGAAAGGTGGCACCTTGGCCCAACTCGCTGGAGACATTCATCCAGCCGCTCGACTGTTGAATGATGGTCTTACAATTAGCCAGACCCAGACCAGTACCTTTCCCCACAGGCTTCGTGGTAAAAAAAGCCTCAAAGATACGTGCTTTGACTTCCTCACTCATGCCGGTGCCGGTGTCACTGACACTGAGCAAGATGTAGTCTCCGGGAAGAGAGCCGGGATAGGCGTGTGTGGAAAATTCATCAAGGGTGACCCTGCTGGTAGCAATGGTAAGGCGGCCACCATCGGGCATGGCATCGCGGGCATTAGCGGCCATGTTCATCAGCACCTGACCGATGGATCCGGGGTCCGCGAGGATGGTGCCAGCATGAGTTCCGGGACAGATTGCGAGGGTGATGTTTTCATCAATGAGCCGCTCCAGCATTTGTTCTAAATCAAGCAGCACACCATTGAGATCCATGACGACGGGTTGAACCGTTTGTTTGCGACAAAAGAACAGGAGCTGATGCGTGAGCACAGAGCCATGTTTTGAGGCGCGCAGGATTTCTTCGGCGAAAAAGCACAATGGGTCAGCACGGGAAAGTTTCATCAGCAGCAGGTCGCTGTAGCCCATGATGACACCGAGGATGTTGTTGAAATCATGCGCAATGCTGGCGGCGTGCTGGCCGATTAACTGCATTTTTTGCGCTTCGATAAACTGGGCCTCCAGCCGCCGACGCTCGCTGCGCACCGCGACTTCCTGCACGGCACGGTGCACCGCAGGGACGAGGCGAAACAGCCGGGTCTTCAGGACATAATCAGTGGCGCCGCTCTTGAGGGATTCGACGCCGAATTCCTCCCCCATGGTGCTGGATACATGAATGACGGGAAGATCGGGCCAGTGGTCACGAACAAGGGCGATGACGGAGAGGCCGTGCAAGACTGGCATCGAATAGTCCAAAAGAACGAGATCAAAGCAGCCACGGCCAAGCTGCGACTCAAAATCGGCCAGGTTTTGCACCCAGGTGATCGTGCAAGCGATGTCCCCAGCCTCCAAGGTAGCAGAGATGAGCGCGGCATCGGTGGGATCGGTCTCAAAACACAGGATTTGAAGTAGCGCATTCATATTTTGGATTAACCAAAATATCTTCTTGCAGGTTTGTTTTTTGAAAAGTCGGCCTGAAACTCAAATCACTGTAAGCTATGGCCTTGAGTGTTGTCAGGAGATCGCCTGACAGTCACTCGGGAGAATGGACACCAGGCAGGACCCATGCGTGCATCCTGCGATCCATCAATCCACCAGCAGGTGCTTGAGAGCATAGCGGGTCAACGCCACGTTGGTGGACAGATCCATCTTGGTTGCAATGCGGCTTCGGTAGGTGCTCACCGTTTTTTCACTCAGCCCCAGCTCTGCGGCGATTTCCTTGATCGCTTTTCCTTGGGCAATCATCTGCAAAACTTGGAGTTCGCGGATGGAGAGCGCCTCGTGTGGTGCGCGCACTGCGCTACCTCCGAGGTTGAAAGCCAGTTTTTCTGCCAACGATGAGCTCACATATTTCCCACCGGACATGACCTTCTTTGCAGCTTCTACCAACACATCAGAGGTCTGGCTTTTGTTGAGAAAACCCGAAGCGCCGAGTTTAAGCGAACGGATGGCGAACTCTTCCTCCGAGTAGGCGCTCAAAACCAGCACCGGAATGGAAGGACGCAGACGTTTCATTTCCTCCAGCACCATCAGCCCGCCTTGACCGGGAATGCTGATATCCAGAAGGATGATGTCCCAGTCTTGGGTCAAGATGAGTTCCAAAGCCTCCCGTGAATGGGTGGCTTCGCCTGCTTCCATTTTCGGAAACGCGTCAGCAAAGATTTCCTTCAGGCCGCGCCGTACGGTTTCGTGGTCATCGACGATCATCACACGTTTCATACGAGGTCCTCTTTTGGGGGTGGGATGGCGCGGATTGGGATGCGTGCGGTTAAGACCGTGCCTTGGTCCTCGTCACGGGTGATGGTGATCTTGCCGCCCAGCAACGCAGCGCGCTCTTTCATGCCTAGCAGGCCCAGCGACACTGGGCTCGCGAGTTCTGCTGCGGTGATGCCACGGCCGTTGTCTTGCACGCAGAGCGTCACCCATCCGTCTTCCGTCTTCAGTTCTACTTTGACCTTGGAAGCCTTTGAGTGACGGGCGATGTTGGTCAGGCACTCTTGAAAGATGCGGAATAGCGCGGTGGATAGCTCCGATGGCAGTTCCTTTTCTGTTTCCGGCAGGTGCACCGTGCAAGAGATGCGAGTGCGTTCATGCAAACGTCTGGCTTCATATTGCAATGCGGTGCCCAGTCCCAGTTTGTCTAGCACCACGGGGCGAAGCTGCGTCGCAATCACTTGAACGGAGGTGGTGATGGCATCGACGATTTTTGGCATGTCCGAGAACCGCTGCAGGATGGCGTTGACTGCGGAGCAGCCAGGCAGCTCTCTGAGCTTCCGCTCCGCCCAGATCAGATCCATCTTGAGTCCGGTCAACTGCTGCCCCAGTTCGTCGTGAATCTCCCGGGCGATGCGTGTGGCCTCGTCTTCACGCACGGTTTGCAGCCGCGCAAGCAGGGAGCGCAATTGCGTGTGCGAGGTCTTGAGAGCGGCCTCTGCCTGTTTTCTGATGGTGATGTCACGGATGTTGCACTGGATCACCTTGCAGTCTCCGGTGGAGTACACATTGCTGACAAACTCCACCGCGATCATGCGGCCATCCTTCGTTAGGAGAGGCAAGTTTTCATAACGGACATATCCGTCTATTTGCAGCTGCATCAGCTTCGCCTGATTCGAGACGATGTCCTCGAATGGGCTGAGTTCCCAGATAAACCGGCCAACCACCTCTTCGTGGGTGAAGCCCAGCAATTTCAGCAGGAATGGATTCACCTCGCTGATGCGACCAGTGTCTGCTTCCAAAATCAAGATTCCATCCTGCGCTGTTTCGAAAAGCTTCCGATACTTTAATTCGGAGGCGCGGATCGCCTGCTCCCCCTGTGCCGCTGCCTTTTCACGGTGCCTGCGCTCCGTGATGTCACGGAAGTTGCATTGGATGAGGCATTGTTGGTCCACCAGGTAAGAGTTGCTGATGAACTCGACATCGATCATTCGCCCGTCCTTGGTCTCCAGGCACAGGCCCTCGTATTGGAGGATGTCTGTGTGCTGCAATTCAGCGAAGGTGACCTTTGAAGCCGCCTGGACTTTAAAGGGGCCGATTTCCCAAAGTTTTTTTCCCAGCAACTCCTCCAGGGAGTAGCCGAGCAATCGTTTCATGAACGGGTTGGCGTCCATCACCTGAGCGGTGTCTCCGTTTAAACTGAGGATGCCATGCGGTGCCGTTTCAAACAGACGCCGGTAGCGCTGTTCTAAGACAAGGATCGCCTGCTCATCATGCCCATCCGCTTGTGCTGTCCGGATCTCCGGCTGCTCAATCCGCACGTCGAGGCTGGGCTCTTGTGCCTCTAGCAGCTCTTTAAGTTCGGCAGGGTTACGGATCACGAGGGGATGGGAATCCTCTGTGGCGGGTGGAAGATTCTTGAGGCATAGGGCCCAAGTCTAGCAGCATCCCTTCGATTCAACCTTGGGGTCTTCACCCCACGTTGTGGCTCATCGCAGCAGCGCAGAGCGCCTTCAACGAAACGACGGACTTCATGAGCATCAGCATCCGCGACCACACCGTCACGACGCTGCTGAAGCAGCTTCGCACGGTGGTGAAAGAGCGCCGCACTTCACTTCACCCGACTCAGCTTCCACGGGTAGCGGCGGTCGGCGTTCCATTCGCCGACGTAGATGTCGCCGGCGCTGTCCACGTAGAGATCGTGGCAGTGTTTGAAGACGGATTCAGTTTGATGCATCGGCTGGAGCTTGCCGTCGGTGTAGAGCGGTTGGCTGCCGCCGGGGGCGCTGAGGACGCGTTTGGTTTTGCGGTCGAGCACGAGGACGAAGCCGGACTGGTTGAGCTTCTTGCCAGTGCCGTTCTCTTGGCTCCAGCAGACGGCCGTGTAGATCTTGTCATCGCGAAAGACGAGCTGTCCGGCGTAGGCACCCGGCAGGTCAATGCTTTCCACATACGTGCCGTCGAGCGTGAAGGCTTTGATCTGGCTCTGGCTGCGTGATGGCACCCACACGAGCGGACCGCGCGGATCGGTCGCATCGATGGAGATGCCGTGCGCGTTGCTGAGATTCGCGGCATCTTTCGTGGGCCCACCCCATTGCTTGATGAGCTTTCCCTCCAACGTGAACTCATAGATGAAGTTCGATCCGTAACCGTCCGCGATCAGCAGCGTGCCACGGGGCGTGTAAGCCGCGTCACAAGGCATGAATTTTCCTTCGTTGATGCCGAGTTCCTGCGGTGTCGGAAACTTCCGCACCACGTCGCCCGCTGTGGTCAGCAGGGTGACACGTCCTTGACCGGCCTTCGGATTCCAGCCCTCCGCCGCAAAGTGCCAGCCGCAGTCGATGTGCAGCAGGTATTCCACTCCGTCCTTTGCGAAAATCTCCAGTCCATGCCCACCGCCGAGCCCCTGGCGGATCGACCGCACGTAGCGCCCGTCCTTCTCGAACACGATGAAGTCATTCTGCGGATGATCGGTGACGAGGTAGATGCGCCCGTCGCGCCCCTCAGCCAGCGCATGCGCATTGATCACCGGAGCCACTGCTGGCTCGGCCTTGGCCCATTTCATGTCCACGGAGTAGCACTACCCCCCATCGTTGAGGCGGCCCACAGCCCCTAGGGTCAAGTCACGGTGATGGCACCAGGCACTCACACTCAAAGCCTGAGGAGCCAGGACCCAGCAGGCCTTGAAACGCCGCCCCCCCAGCAATGGGGGCATTCACGCCATCGATACGGTGCTCAGGCCCAAGTAACGAACCGACGGTACGGGTGAATGGCATCCAGCCCTTCACCCGTGCTCCCTCAGCCTCTGCATGGGACACACTCATCTGTCCCAATCGAGGGACGGACACTTTGTCTTCCTTTTTTCAGTCCCTCTTCAAAACTCTTTTCCAGGGCGTGGGCCGACGGCGGATTCTCAAGAAAAGAGTTTTCCAAGCCTGGGGGACCTTCCCTTCCTGCCAGAAAACTATTTTCTCTAGAATGGAACCTCGGCTTTCCCGGTATTTAGAAACCGTCTGCGACACGGGCCGCCACCTTCACGCTGCGGCCACTGCCGCGCCTGCTGATTCGTGTTCGCGGCTTCGAGGGCGCTGAAGCATGCGGATCATAGAACCATCGAGGGACAGACACTTGGGACTCAGTCAAACCCGCCAGAGGCAAGGTTAACGCAGCACGCCGTCCCATGAGGGGCCCCGCACACGCAGCGCGGGGCCCAGGGAGTGCAGCGGGCTAGCAGCTCCGGCGGCGGCGCAGCACCAGGCCCAGGAAGCCCAGGGCACCCAGCAGCGCACGGGAGGGCTCGGGAAC
>JAJTDU010000263.1 GCA_021298725.1 Verrucomicrobiaceae bacterium
ACGAGCACATCATCGGCTTTGCGGACAAACCGGTGCCCGCCCCACGCCCTACTACCCCTGGGGAGTCAACATCTGCCGACAGCGCAAAGCCGGCAACACCACCGAGCACTACATGCTCTCCCCCAGCGGCACCGACTTCAAAGAACCCACCGTGATGGGCAATATCTTCGTGCGGAAATAGCCGTTATTCATCACTCCACCTCACCAAAGAACTCAACCATGAAAACACCCATCCTTCGTTTCGTCGCCACTTCGATGGCATGGCTGGCCATTCCTGCCGCCGCGCAGCCTTTGCTGGTCGAGAACGGCCAGCCTCGTGCTGAGATCATCATCAGCGATAAGCCGCAGCGCACGGTGCGACTCGCGGCACAGGAGTTGCAGGACTATTTGGCGAAGATCAGCGGCGCACGGTTGCCCATCGTGACGGAGCCATCGGGCAAAGCGGTGAAGATATTCATCGGGGCCAGTGCTCAATCGCCGATCAAGGCGGATGGCCTCAAGGACGGTGCGTATCGCATCGCGACGGGTGCGGACTGGATGGCGCTCATCGGCGAGGACACGGAGTTCACGCCCATTGAGCCGTGGGCGAAGAACAATGCGGAGATAGTGAACGGCAAGGCACAAGGCGAATGGAACCAGATCACGGGTGCGATTTGGGGCCTGCCCAATCTGCTGATTTATAAGAGCCGCTTCACGCTACCTGGTGACATCGGCCGCCCCACGTCCCAGGCTGCGGAAAAGGCCGCGCCTTTGCAGATGTGGGATCAAGATGAGCGCGGCTCGTTCAATGCGGTGTGCGGTTTCCTCATGAAGCTCGGTGTGCGGTGGTATCTGCCGGGTGAACTCGGCGAAGTGCTGCCGGTTTTGAAAACGATCCCGCTGCCGAAACTCGACGAGACGGTGCGGCCCGACTTCGAGCAACGGCGCTTCAGCTACCACGGTGGCGTGCATGGGCGAAACAATACCATGTGGTTCATGCGACTCGGTGTGCGCGATCCCTACGGCATCCAGGACGCCCAGATGTATGGCGGCAGGCGGCGCTTTGAGCCGGGGGCGGTCAATCAGCTCTGTTACTCGAACGAGGAGCTGTTTCAGGAATCGGTCCGCTATGTCCGAGCGCAGTTCGATCATTTCAAAATGAGCATGGTCTCCGTGATGCCACCGGATGGTTACACCGCCATCTGCCAATGCGATAAATGCAACGGCAAAGACTCGCCGGAGCGCGACCAGGGCGGTCTCGCCTCGGACTATGTGTGGGGATTTGTGAATCGTGTGGCGAAGGAAGTGAGAAAGACGCATCCGCACGGCAAGGTGCTCAACTGCGCCTACGGCATCTATTCGTTGCCACCGCTGAAGATCGACAAGCTGGAACCCAATGTCGTCGTCTCCATCGTCGGCGCACGCGTGCCGAGAAACAACAAGCCGGAGCAGCAGGCGGCGTTTCGGCAGTTGCGCGAGAGCTGGGTGGCGAAGACGCACAATCCGATTATCAACTTCGAAAACTATCCCTTCATCGACCGCGGCTGGTATCTGCCCGCCTTCACCCCGCACGCGATGGGCGAGAGCACGAACGCCACCAAAGGCATCTCTCACGGCGAAGACATCTCGCTCACTGTGCCGCAGGAGCCCAGCACGGCGGGCATCGGCTTCAATCACTTCCAGATCTACTTCACTGCGCGGATGTATTGGGGCGGCAAGGACGCGGACGTGGACGCGATGTTCCGCGAATACTGCCGCCTTTTCTACGGCCCGGCGGAGGCGGAGATGCGCACCTTCTTTGAATACTGTGAGGCCAACTGGCAGGAGATGGAAAAAGGCCAACTGGCAGGAGATGGAAAAGGACAAACTCAAAGCCGACGAAGCGCTCGCCCTTTTCGAGAAAGCGAAGGCGAAGGCTGACGCCGCGAGTGTGTATGGCAAACGCATCGCCCTCATCGACGATTTCCTCAAAGGCCTGCGCAACAAAAGCCAGCAACTTGGCAAAGTTCGCGGCCCGGTGCCCGTCCTGCGGCTGGTGGGCGAGGCGCGCAGCAAGATCGTCATCGATGGCAGGCTCGATGACGAAGCGTGGAAGAACGCCTTTCCCTCCGCCACCTGCTCTCTTCGTGAGCTGCAAACGGGACGTCCGCCCACCTTTGGCACCACGGTGAAATCCACCTGGCTCGGTCGCGACCTCTACTTTGCCATCCGCTGCGACGAACGCCTCGGCGAGAAGCCCAACATCGGCACCACCAAGGAAGACGACGGCGCACTCTGGTATGGCGATGCCGTCGAGCTGCTGCTCGAGACCGAATCGCGCTCGTATTATCAGATCGCCATCAGCCCGAGCGGAGCCGTGGTGGACCTCGATCGCGGTGCCTCGCGCGACAAATGGTTCAGTTGGGACTCGAACGCCGAAGTCGCCACGCACCTCGCCGACGATCACTGGACCATCGAGATCCGTCTGCCGATCACACAGGATGAGAATGATCCGCTACACCAGGTCATCGGTAGCAGACCCAACAAGAGCCTTCCCTGGCACATCAACATCTGCCGCCAGCGCATTCGCGAAGATGGCGCGGAATATTCCGCCTTTTCGCCGACCGGCGCGGAGCACTTCCACGACGTGATGAAGTTTGCCACGTTCTACGACGGCAACAGTTTCGAGTTCGATCACGGACCGCCGGATGACGACTTCCTGGAAGCCACGCGCATCGCCGCCGACTTCGCCCGCACCGGCAAGCGCGAGGAGGCCCTCGCTGCCTACACCGCCGCCGCTGAGGGCAAGATCACGGACCTGCAAAAGTCCCACGCGCTCGAACTCGCCGCTGGCTATGCCCGCCATCTCCGCAAGCTGGACACCGCCGATCAGCTCACCGCCCGCATTCCCATCGAGTCCGTGAAGAAGGCAGCGCAAATGCAGGCCTTGCTCGATCAAAGCAAAGCGCCGCAAGTCATCGAGCAGTTTGCCAGCGAGGACATCAGCAAGTGGCCCTTCTGGAAGCGCGGCGACGGACTGCATCGCCGCGGTCGAGCCTATGTCATCACCAAAGCGGGCGACAAAGCCGAAGCCGACCTCACCGCTGCTTTGGATTTCACCAGCGAGCCGCGCACACGCGACGCGATCTGGGAGGCCATCGGCCACAACCGCGAAAACAACCTCAAGAACGACGAAACCGCCCTCGCGGCCTATAACGCCATCGTCGAAGCCCGCACCCACATCGGAGGTGCCAGCGAGTTCACCGCACTGCAAGGCATCGCCCGTATCCTGACCCGCCAAGGCAAGTTTGACGAAGCCCTGAAGACCCTGCACCGCTCCCAGCCCGATAAACTACAAGGCGTGTGGAAAACGAACATCCTAAACTCCATCGAAGCCGTGAACAAGGCCCGCAAGCCTCAGTGAAAAACATGAAACACACCCTTACCCTCCTCACCGCCCTGCTGCTCACGCCGCTGGCCGCGCTGCACGCTGCCGACTTCCTGCTAGTCTCGAAAGACACGCCGCCCGCGCCGATCATCGTGTTCAAAGACGCGCCGCCACGCACACTCGATGCGGCGGAGACGTTGGCTGAATACATCGAGAAGATCAGCGGGCGGAAGCCGACGGTGATGGGTGGTGAGCCGGTGCCGTTGCCGGAGCGGGCGATTTGGATCGGCGTGCAGCCGGTGGTGAAATCGTTGTTTCCGAAAACCGACTTCGATTTCAAGCAGCCGGAGGAAACGCTCATCGTCGCGAATGAAAAACATCTCGTCATTGCCGGGCGGGATCGGTGGAACCCCGCGCACATGGAGGCTAAGGGCCGTCTGGCGATGAAGACCGGCGTCCAGCAGGAATATGGCACCGCGAACGCCGTGTATTCCTTCATCCAGGAGCAGCTCGGCGTGCGCTGGCTGTGGCCGGAGGAGGAGGACGTCATTACTCGCGACAGCATCGCCATCGCGCCGATGGAGCGGCGTTATGCGCCGTCCATCCGCTCGCGTGGCGGCATGTTGACCAAAACTTCGCTGGGCGACAACAAAGAGTCCGGCGAGGAGTTGTGGGCGCGGTTCCAGCGCGTGCAGCTCGACTCCATGGATATCTCCGGCGGGCATGGTTTCGGCGATTGGTGGGAGAAGTATGGTGCGGAGCATCCCGACTACTTCGCCGCCGCGCCGGACGGCACGCGCAAGGCGGTCAAACCCAGCGTCAGCAACACCAAGCTCTGCGCCTCCAATCCCAAGGTCTGGCAGCAATGGATCGAAGACACCGCCGCGCTGGTGCAGGCTGATCCGCTGCTGCGCGTCATCAATGTCTCGCCCAACGACGGCTACACCAGCGGGCACTGCACCTGCGCGAACTGCCTCGCCTGGGATCATCCCGATGGCGAAAAGGTGGAGTGGGGCTTCGGCGGCGGCGTAAAGATCCAAGGCGTGTCACAGACCGATCGCGACGTGCGTTTTGCCAACACCCTCGCCCGCCTGTTGAAGCAACGGTTTCCCGACCGCGAGCTGTTCGTGCAGCTCAACGCCTACGGCCTTGCCCGCAATCCACCGCTCGGCGTGGTGCCGGACGACAACGTCGTCATCTCCAGCGTGGCGAACTTTCACCTGCGCTCGCCAGCCGAGCGCAAGCTGCCCATGCAACAACATGCCGGCTGGGCCAAGGTGGCGAAGCATCTCATGTGGCGGCCGAATCTCGGCAGCCCCGCCGGACTGAGCTGGGGCATGCCCGATGTCGCCATGACGCAGGCTGGTGAAGACTTCCGCTTTGCCGCCGGCACGCATTGCCTTGGCCTCTACTTCGATTTGATCTGGCAGCATTGGGCCAATCAGGGGACGCACTACTACGCCCTGGCGCATCTGGCGTGGAATCCGCAGGCCGATGTCGCCGCCGTGATGGACGACTATTACCAGCGTGGTTTCGGCCCCGCCGCAGCCGAGGTGAAAGCTTACTGGCAGCTCCTGGAGCGCACCCGCATGGAGTTCGTGGCCGAGGAGCCGAGCCGCCATCGCGCCTTTGATTTGCCGAAGAAATACACGCCGGAGCTGTTCGCGCAGGCGCAGGCTCATCTCGATGCCGCCGCGAAGAAGCTGACCACCGCCGATGAAAAATACCGTCGCCGCCTGGACTTCATCCAATACGGACTCGACTACGCCAAGCTCGTCGTGGACACCCGCGCCTCGATGCAAAAGCTCGAAGCCAGCAAAGGCCAGGACGCCGCCGCCAAAGCCCAAGTGCAGGCCAACTGGGACCGCGCCGAGCAGATGAAGCGGAAAGCTCCCGCCTACGCCATCAACTGGCAGGCCGTCTTCCGCCAGCCCGGCAATGGCGGCGGCGATGGCAACAAGCGCGTCATGGGCCTCCACCCCGATGCGCCGCTGAGCGGCAGGACACTGAAGGAACTGCGGGAGCCGGGGCTGGAGTAACGTTCACGAGCTAGCACCCATGAAACACACGCTCACCTTTGATCATGACTCCAAAACTCCATCCTTCCATCATTCCGCTTCTCCTCGGTGCTGTCGGTGTCCTCTGCGGTTCAAGCACCCACGCCGCTGAAAACTGGCCGCAGTTTCGCGGCTCGGATGCGCGGGGTGTTTCCATCACCACGAACCTTCCCGATCGTTGGTCGGCCACGGAGAATGTGGAGTGGAAGTCGGAGATTCCGGGGCGCGGATGGTCCTCTCCGGTGATTTGGGGAGAGCGGGTGTTTGTCACCACGGTCATCAATCGCGGAGAAACGGAAGCGCCGAAGAAGGGACTCTATCTTGGCGGCAATCGCCCCGAGATTCCGACCACGGAGCATGTGTGGAAGGTGCTCTGCCTGGATCTCAGCACGGGAAAGATGCTGTGGGACAAAACGGTGCATCAAGGCCGTCCACAGACGCCCATTCATGTCAAAAACAGTTACGCCTCCGAGACGCCCGCCACGGATGGCGAGCACGTGTATGACTGCTTTGGCGGCGTCGGGATATTCGCCTTTGATTTCGACGGGAAGGAAGTCTGGAAGCATCCGCTGGAGCCGCGCCGCACCCGTGCGGGCTGGGGCACGGCGGCCTCGCCGGTGCTGCATGGCGGACGTTTGGTTTACCAGTGCGACAACGACGAGCAAAGCTACCTGCTCGCGCTCGACAAGCTGACCGGCAAAGAAGTCTGGCGCATACTGCGTGACGAAAAGAGCAACTGGTCGCCGCCCTTTGTGTGGCAGCACGCGCAGCGCACGGAGATCGTCACCGCAGGCAGCGGCGCGGTGCGCAGCTACGACCTGGATGGCAAGCTGCTCTGGTCCCTGCGCGGCATGTCCAGCATCACCATTTCCATGCCTTATGCGGCGGACGGGCTGCTCTACGTCAGTTCCGGTTATGTCGGCGACAAACTGAAAGCCCTCTACCGAGTTCATCGCGTGGTGGGACCCCGACATCGCGCCCTACAATCCGACGACGCTCGTTCACGCGGGCAAACTGTATGTGCTCTATGATCGCGGCCTGCTGAGCTGCTTCGATGCGAAGACCGGCCAGCCGTTTTACCTCAAAGAGCGCCTGCCACGCGGCCCCGGCTTCACCACGTCCCCCTGGGCCGCGGGCGACAAGATTTACTGCCTCGACGAAGACGGCCAAACCCACGTCCTCCGCGCCGGAGACAAGTTCGAGCTGCTGCACACCAATCCCTCCCTCGACAGCGAAATGTGCATGGGCACGCCCGCCCTCGTCGGCGACCGCCTCATCCTCCGCACGGACCGGCATCTTTATTCCATTCGCAACCCGAGCCGCCAACCATGACTTCAAAACTCCACCACTCCATCGCCGCGCTCCTCTGCGCTCTCAGCGTCCACTGCGGTTCAACTGCGAATGCTGCCGAGCCCTACCGCGCCTCCTATTACAAAGACGGTGAAATCCACATCACCGTCCTCGGTCAGCCGGAGGGCAAACCGATCACCATT
>JAJTDU010000264.1:0-1606 GCA_021298725.1 Verrucomicrobiaceae bacterium
GGCTTCCTCATGCATGCGCCGGATGTGAAGCTGGAGGACCTCGGCACGGAGTTCGCGCTGAATGTGACGGGCAAGGACAGTGCGGTGCATGTTTTTGATGGCGAGGTCATCGCGCATACGAAGGACAAAGCGCCCGCGAGTCTGAAAGTGGGCATGTCATTGGCCTCCACGACGGCGGGTGTATCGCCGCAGGATTTCCTGCCCATCAGCGAACTGCAAGGGCTGATCCGCCAGCGCGAGCAACGTCGTTTTCAGCAATGGCAGGCGTGGTCAGAAGGGACGAGTAAAGACCCGCGTCTCATCTCTTATTACACCTTCCAGCATGAGCCGGATGATCGCTGGGATCGGCTGGTGAGCAACTTGGCAGCCCCTCAGCAAAAGCTGCGCGCTGGTGGTGCCGTGGGCGCTCAGTGGACGCAAGGTCGCTGGCCTGGAAAGGAGGCGCTGGAGTTCAAGCGACCGGGCGACCGTCTTCGCTTGAATCTCGACGGCAGTTACACGGCGCTCACCTTGTCTGCCTGGGTGAAGGTGGACAGCGTGGACAAGAAATACAACTCGTTGCTGCTCACCGATGGTTACGACAACGGCGAACCGCACTGGCAGATCTATGAAGACGGCAGCCTCATGTTCTCCATCATCTATCGACCTAATGGGATCACACGCGGCGGAGACTGGAACCAGATCTATTTCTCCAAACCTGTCTTTGGTCCAGACAGCCTGGGGCGCTGGCATCACATCGCGGTGAGTTATGACAATCAAAGCGGGCAGGTCATCCAATACTTCGATGGAGCCGAGGTCAGCCGTGAGGTGTCGAAGCTGCATCACGCCGGACGCCCGATCAGCTATGGACCGTGCGAACTGGGCAACTGGGGACTACCAACGCAAGGTCATCCGTTCCCCATCCGCAATCTCAACGGGGCGATCGACGAGTTCGCCATCTACGCCGCCGTGCTTAGCGGGGCGGAAATCCAGTCCATCTTTGAAAACGGCAATCCCAAATGAGGCTGCTCCTATCCCTTCTCCTTCTTCCATTACTCGCTCCTGCACGTGAACCCTTGGTGGAATGCGACCTTGTCAGCGTTTTTCCGCCTCACGCCAGTTGGCGCGCCATCAGCTCCGGCCATGCGGGCTGCGAGGGCGCACAGTGGATCGGCGACACGCTGCACTACGCCGCGCATCATGACGGCTTCGCCTTCAAATGGTCCGAGACCAGCGGTCTCGTCGTCTGGCGCAAGGACTCGCCCGAGGCCACCAGCTTCCGTCCCGATGGCGCGGGCGGCTTTTATGTCGTGGAGCAGACCACGCGGCAGCTCACCCGCTGGAACGCCCAAGGAGAGCCTGTGGAAGTGCTCGCGGATACCTTTGAGGGCAGAAAGCTCAATCGCCCCAACGATGTCATCGTAAAGTCCGACGGCACGCTCTGGTTCACCGATCCTGACTGGCTTTTCAGCAAGCGCCCCGATGACAAAAAAGAGCTGCCCGGCCAGTTCGTGTTCCGATTTGATCCGAAGACCAAAACGCTCACCAAAGTCGCCGAGGGCTTCGACAAGCCAAACGGCATCGCCTTCTCGCCGGACGAGAAGCATCTCTTCATCTCCGACAGCGG
>JAJTDU010000264.1:1635-5211 GCA_021298725.1 Verrucomicrobiaceae bacterium
CTTCACCGAAAAAGGCCTCGACGGCCTCGCTCTGTCCCCGCAGGGCCTGCTCTGGGTCTGCACGAAGGACGGCATCCGCATCACCGCCCTGGATGGCAACTCGCTCGGCCTCCTGAAAACCCTCGGCAAGCCCACCAGCATCGCCTTCAGCCCCGAAGGCCGCCTCGCCGTCACCACACGGGATGCCTGCTACGTCACCAAACTTCAGTAACCCATCTCACTCAGACACCATGACTCCATCCGCCACCCCTCGTCGTTCCTTCCTCAAAACCGCCGCCTTCGCCGCACCGGCCATCGTCGGCCTCAACTCCATCGTCCGTGCCCAAGCCGCCAATGAAGGCAAACTCGGTGTCGCGCTCTGCGGCCTCGGCGGGTTCTCGAAGCAATCTATCGCCCCCGAGCTGCCGCTGGCGAAGAACGTGTATTTCGCCGGAGCCATCACGGGCAATGCCGCCAAAGGGCGCGTGTGGGCCGCGCAATACGGCTTCCCGGAGAAAAACCTCTTTAGCTATGCCGACATGGCAAAGCTAGCGGACTGCAAGGACATCGCCATCGTGCATGTCGTCACGCCGAACTCGCTGCACGCGGAGCACAGCATCGCCGCAGCGAAAGCAGGCAAACACGTCATGTGCGAAAAGCCCATGGCGACGAGCGCCGAGCAGTGTGAGGCGATGATCGCCGCCGCGCAGGCCGCCAATGTCTATCTCGGTGTGAACTACCGCCTGCAATGGGAGCCGCATCATGTGAAGGCCATCGAGGCGTTACGCGGCGGCGCGGTGGGCGACCTCTCGAATGGCAACTATGAGTTCTCCTGGGGCTATGCCGCCGGCCTCGCCGACCCGGTGAGAGCCGCGACCATCAAGAAATGGCTCCTAGACCCGAAGATGGCTGGCGGCGGCGCGATGTTCGACACGGGCGTGTATCCCGTGCAGGCCGCGTGTTACCTCACCGGCAAGGTGCCCGTGTCCGTCCGCGCCTTTCCGGCTACGCGGCACAAGGACCTCTTCCCCGAAGGCGTGGAGGAGACGATGAGCTTCGAACTGATGTTCGACGACGGCTTTCAGGCTCTCTGCCGCGCCAGCTACAGCAACAGCTTCCACCAATGCACCACGCTCGGCCCGAAAGGCAGCGTGGAAATCCTCCCCGGAGACAAAGGCAGTGTCTATGGCCAAAGCGGTGGCAACAAACCCAATCCGAAGCGCCTCGTGGTGAACAAAAAGGAAGTGCCCGCCGAAGACACGCTCCAGCTCGCCGTGCTCCTCGACGAGTTCGCCAAGGCCATCACCAGCAAGACGCCCTTCAAAGCCGACGGCGCGATGGGCCTGCGCGACATCCGCATCGTCGAGGCCATCTACGCCTCCGCCAGACAAAGCGGAGCCAGCGTTGCGGTGAGTGCCTGAATCATGAACCTGCCGACCATCCCATGAGACTTCTCGTCGCCTCTTTTTTCCTCCTTGCTGCTTCACTGCCCGCAGTGGCTGATGACTCGGCGGAACTTCTCTTCGTGCGTCGCATCGTGCCGCTCTTTCATGAGAAGTGTCTCGCCTGTCATGGCAACGATGAGGCGAAGATCAAAGGCGGGCTGGACATGCGAACGCTCGCTTCCACGCTGAAAGGCGGGGACAGTGAGAAACCGGGGTTGATCGCTGGGAAGCCGGAGGAGAGTCCGCTGTATCTCGCGGTGACGCGGACGCACGATGACTGGGAGGCGATGCCGCCGAAGGAGGCGGACAAGCTTTATGCGGAGCAGATGGCGTGGATCAAAGACTGGATCGCGGGTGGTGCGCCGTGGCCGGATGATTCACGTGTGCAGGCCATTGCGAAAGCGAACGAAGCGAAGTGGTCGACAGAGGATGGCATCACGGTAAAGACGACGGGAGCCTTGTCGCCCGAGTGGGCGA
Organism: Verrucomicrobiaceae bacterium; assembly: GCA_021298725.1. Lineage (GTDB taxonomy): Bacteria > Verrucomicrobiota > Verrucomicrobiia > Verrucomicrobiales > Verrucomicrobiaceae > Prosthecobacter. Next base: position 3,537 of record JAJTDU010000264.1, read on the forward strand.
ATCGCAAATACAAACCGGAGGGGCTGTGGGCTTATCAACCAATCGCGAAGACGGATGGCGAGAAGGTGCTGGATGACTTCATCAAGGCGAAGATGCCTCCCGGGTTGAAGCCCGCGCCCACCGCCGACGCCAGCACGTTGATCCGTCGCGCCTCGTTTGACCTCACCGGACTGCCGCCGACACCGGAGGAAGTCACAGCCTTTGAGAGCAGTTACTCGAAAGACACGAATGCGGCGGTGAAGGCACTCATCGACCGTCTGCTCGACTCCCCGCATTACGGCGAGCGCATGGCACAGCACTGGCTGGATGTGACCCGCTACGCGGATTCGTCGGGCTTCTCGAATGACTACGAGCGTGGGAATGCCTGGCGTTATCGCGATTACGTGGTGCGCGCCTTCAACCGCGACAAGCCCTATGATCAGTTCATTAAGGAGCAGATCGCCGGGGATGAGATCGACGCCAACGACCCCGAGAAGATCATCGCCACGGGTTTCCTGCGCACAGGGCCGTGGGAGCTGACTGGCATGGAGGTGGAGAAGATCGCTCGCCAGCGCTTCCTTGATGACGTGACCAACAGCGTGGGCGAGACCTTCCTCGCGCACTCGCTTCAGTGCGCCCGCTGTCACGATCACAAGTTCGATCCGGTGCCCACGCATGATTACTACTCGATTCAGGCCGTGTTTGCGACGACACAGCTCTCGGAACGTGCCGCGCCTTTTCTTCCAGAAGAGAACACGCAGGGCTTCGAAGAACGCGCCTATTTGGAAAAGAGCCTTGCGGAATATGAGTCCGTCCTGACGAAGCTGGACGCCGTGTTGCTGGAGAACGCCGCTGGCTGGTTCAAGGACAACGGCAAGGACCCGACCCGATGGAATGCCGCCGTCGAGGCCGCACGAAACCCCGCAGCTCCCAAGCAAGGCCCCGCCAAGAAGCTAGGCAAGTATTCGGACCTGTTCGCTGCTGCACGAAACGCGCTCACCAACGCCAGTGTGCCGGAAGGGGACTTCCCTCCCAAGCTGGTCGGCTTCACGCCCGAACAGTTCGGCATGGAACGAGTGGCACGAAAAGGCTTGGAGCGAATCCGATGGGAGCTTGATCGCTACGAACCCTATGCTCTCGCGGTCTATGGCGGTCGCACTCGGCAATACAAGGCCGTCTTCGCTCCGCTGCGGATGCCCCCTGACCGGATGAGCGCGGGCGAGCTGGAAGAGACCTGCATCCTCACCGGTGGAGATCCCTTTGCCTCCGGCACCAAGGTAAAGCCAGGCGTGCTCAGCGTGCTCGGCTCCGTGCAAAAGACGCCCATCCCCGACGCCATCGAAGGCCGTCGCAAAGCCTTCGCCGAATGGGTCGCCAACTCGGACAATCCGCTGACCACGAGGGCCATCGTGAATCGCGTGTGGATGTGGCACTTCGGCCAGCCGCTCGCGGGGAATCCGAACAACTTCGGCAGCACCGGCAAAAAGCCCACCCACCCCGAGCTGCTGGACTGGCTCGCGACGAAGTTTGTGGAGAGCGGATGGAGCTTTAAAGCACTGCACCGCCTCGTCATGACCTCGGAGGCCTATCGCCGCAGCGCTACGCATCCTGATTTGAAGGCCATGCGGGAGAAAGACGCCCTCGGCACCAGCTACGCCGTCTTTGCACCGCGCCGCCTCAGCGCGGAAGAGCTGCG
>JAJTDU010000050.1 GCA_021298725.1 Verrucomicrobiaceae bacterium
TTATCAAAGCGCCATCAACGGCGCGGGGACGAGGAAGGCGTGCTGTTCAAGCAGGCTGAGGGCCCCATTCCAGGACAGATAGGGCGTCAGATAGACCACGAGGACATAGGCCAAGCCGATGGGCAAAATGCCAAGGCGCGCCAGCCAGCGCGGGAACCAGTGGCGCGGCTGTTCTTGGCGTAATGCACGATTCATGGCCCAGCCGGTGAGGATGCGGGCGGGGAAAATGAAGATCACAAAGAGCAGACTCGGCAGCCAGGCCAGTTCGCGGGGCGTGAGTTCGATCTTCAGCAAATAAAGTGGCACGGCAAACAGCAGCGTGATGAGCAGCGCGAACCAAAAGGCCAACGGTGCGCGCAAAAAGAGGCGGCGCACCTCACACAGCTCGAATAGGGCGGTGAAGCGGTCCGTTTGTGCAAAGTGAGCCTGCAAAAAGGGCAGATGAATGGCAACGAGTAGCAGAAGGAAGCCACCAAGCAGCGAGAGCACAATCGAACCACCCAAAGGCACGCGAGTGGCGACGAGCAAAATGGCCACTGGCACGAACAACCACACCAGCGCCCCCGCAAAACCACGCAGGCCGAGCCAGAAGTAAAAGGGCAACCGTAGACCGATGACATAGTCCGTGATCAAGCGCTGGCTGCCGGTGAATTTCCCAGGTGCCCGCAACCAGCGGAAAAAGCGCAGCGGTTGCGGCCAGAGGAAGTGGCGCAGCTTGCCACCGCGAACACAGGCCCAGGCGATGTGCGCCAGTGTGACGACCGTGACGAGAACAAGTGCCCCATGCCAAGCCTGGGAGGTAGAACTGCCCGGCGCGATGATTTCAGCGTCTTTCCAGAAGCCGGAGACAAGCCGTGCAGGCCACACGACGAGCCACGTCCCCGCCGCGATGCTACCGAGAACGGAAGCTTTGCGCACGCCGATGCAGCCATCGCGAAAACGGCCCGTGCGGGCGATGGTGCCGCTCACATGCAGCAGGTAGCCGAGGCTGAGGAAATTCAGCCCGGGAATGACCGAGCAGGCCGCCAGCAGGGCGATCAAGGCCACGAGACCAAACAGCCAGTCAAACGCGGAGGCCACACGCTGAAATAATCCACGCCTCACCTTAGCTAATGGCACCGCAACAGCCTCAACAGGCAGGGGCGGTGGAAGCGGAGGAGGCTCAGACATAGAGTGCGGCTATGAAAGTCGCAGGCTTCGGGATTGTTGCAAAGTTTGCGCGGAAACCGTTGCTGGAGCCGTGTGTTAAAGACAGCTTCAAACGACGCCTCGTCATGAACTCCGCCTCCCCTTCCCCTAGCTGGCTGCTCCGGCTGCGCTATGCTGTGATCCTGGCGGGAATCGGGGCTAGCGCGGTCTGCGGCGTGGTGGAACTGCTCAGACCGCCAGTAGGCAAAGCAGCGAGCGACGTTGGTATGCCGCAAGCGAAGCTGGAGGACGTTTTGCAGGCAGCGCGGAAGGTGAATGCAGATTTTGAGCAGTCATGGGCACCAAATCAAATCCAGCCGACGCCGAAAGCGGATGCTCTCACGCTCATGCGTCGCCTGTCGCTGGCGCTGACGGGCAGCATTCCATCGTTGCAAGAAATTAGAGCACTGGAGTCGGTGCAGGGCGTGGACATCACGCAATGGTGGCTCACCCAGTTGCTCGCGGATCGTCGAACGAGCGACTATCTCGCCGAGCGACTCGTGCGCGTCTATGTGGGCATCGAAACCGGGCCGTTTCTGATCTACCGCCGTCGCAGGCTGGTGGAGTGGCTGAGTGAGGCTATGCAGAAAAACCGGCCCTATGATCAAATCGCTCGCGCGTTGATCGATGCAAAGGGCGTGTGGACGACCAGCCCAGAGGTGAATTTCATCTCGGTGACGAACGTGGCCAAAAAAGGCCCCGATGAGGCAAAACTGGCCGCCCGTGTGAGCCGTGCCTTTCTCGGTGTGCAGATGGACTGTGTGCAGTGCCATGACGGCAAGCTCGGCAGCCCCTGGCAGCAGACGGATTTCCACAAGCTGTCCGCTTACTTCGGCCAGACGGACTTTGCGCTCAATGGACTGCGAGACGATCCACAACAGAGCTATCAATTTCGTTACCTCGGTAAAACGGAGGAAGAAAGCGTGCCCGCGATGGTCCCATGGAAGCCAGAACTGTTGCCAGAGAAGGGTACGCCGCGCGCGAGGCTGGCAAACTGGGTAACGGCGAAGGAAAACAAGCCCTTCGCCCGCACGCTCGTTAACCGCATCTGGGCGCTGCTGTTCAACCGCCCGCTCATCGCGCCGGTGGACGACATCCCACTCGAAGGACCGTTCCCTGCGGGCCTGGAGGCGCTGGCGGATGATTTGATCGCGCATGACTACGATTTGCAGCGCTTGATCCGCGTCATCGCTGCCACGCGGGTGTTTCAGCAGTCGAGCCAGTCGGCTGATCCGGTGCATCCGGTGACGCAAGACGCGGAAAAGGCCTGGGCAGCGTTTCCCGTGACGCGTCTGCGGCCGGAGCAGATGGCGGGCAGCGTCATTCAAGCGTCGTCCTTGAGCACGATTGACGCGGAGACGCATGTGCTTCTACGCATCAAGCGTGATCTTGACGTGGACAAATTCGTGAAGCGCTACGGCGACTCGGGCGAGGACACCTTTGACGATGCAGGCGGCACCATCCCGCAACGGCTGCTACTCATGAATGGCAACATGATCACCGAAAACACGAAGAATAACCCCCTGGTAAACGCAAGCACCCGCATCGGCATACTCGCACCAGACAACGCCACGGCAGTGGAAGCCGCCTACCTCGCCGTTTTCACGCGTCGCCCGAGTGTGGACGAGGCCAGTCATTTCACCGCCCTGCTGGCCTCTGGTAAGAGCCATCAATCACGCAGCAACGCGATGACGGATCTGTATTGGACGCTCATGAACGCCACCGAGTTTTCCTGGAACCACTAGCCCGCGTTCGCGGGAATGACGAATGCCCCTTCAAAATCCCATCGCCGCCTGTTCACCTTCGCCATTTTATGAACACTCCACTTTGCCAAAGCCATGACCATTGGACTCGTCGCACACTCGTCCGTGGGGCGAGCATCGCTGGCGTGTCCTGGCTCACGCCCTTGGGCGATCTGCTGGCCGTGGAGGCTAAAGAGGCTCCCAGTGGCAAACCGGCGCGCTCAGTGATCTTGCTCTGGCTCGGCGGCGCAGCCAGTCAGCTGGATACTTTTGATCCACATCCGACCACGAAGATCGGCGGTGGTGTCAAAACGATCCCCACGGCGATCAAGGGCGTCGAATTCGCCTCAGGTCTCGAACAAACCGCCAGCGTGATGCAGGATGTCTCTTTGATCCGCTCCATGGTGAGCAAGGAGGGCGATCACGAGCGGGCTTTTTACAACATCAAGACCGGCTACCGCCCTGATCCGACGCTGATTCACCCCAGCATCGGTGCCATCGTCTGCCACGAGCTGCCCGCGGCGAAGATCGAGATTCCGACGCATGTTTCCATCCTTCCCAACCAATGGCCCGCACGCGGCGGCTTCTTCGGGGCGCAGTTTGATGCCTTTCAAATGTACGACCCCAAATTTCCCGTGCCCGATGTGAAAGCGCGGGTCGATGACAAACGCATGGAACGTCGGCTGGAGAGCCTCAACGTCGTTGAACGTGCCTTCGCCCAGGGACGTGCGTCAGACATCGATCAAACCAAGACACTGCACCAAATTTCCATGCAGCGGGCACGCAGCATGATGACTTCGGAGCAGTTGAATGCCTTCAACGTGAGCGATGTTCCGGCCGTGGAACTCGCCGCGTATGGCGACACACCGTTTGGTCGCAGCTGCCTCGCCGCCGTGCGTTTGATTCAAGCCGGGGTGCGCTGTGTCGAGGTCACGCTGAATGGCTGGGACACGCACGCAAACAACTTTGAAGGTCAGGCCACGCAGGTGAAAATTCTCGACGCGGCCTACGCTTCGTTGATCCGCGATTTGAAACGTCTCAGTCTGCTGGACAGCACCATCGTCATCTGCGGCGGCGAATTTGGCCGCACGCCAAAGATCAACAACGTCGGCGGGCGCGACCACTGGCCGCATGCGTTCAGCATGCTCGTTGCGGGCGGCGGTTTTGCCGGGGGTCGTGTCATCGGTGCCACTGACCCTGAGGGAGTGAAGAAGGAGCCTGAAAAGCCGGTCTTCGTCGAAGATCTGCACGCCACCGTGCAGGACTTGCTCGGGATCGATTACAGCAAGGAAGTCATGACCCCCATTGGTCGTCCCATGGCGCTCAGCAAAGGGGAGGTCGTTGAAGCATTGAAGGTGTGAGAGGCTACAGCGGCAACGGTTGGTCCTCGCCGATGACCTTCACTTCCATCTCCAGGTTCACACCGCGTTCTTGGAGCGCCTTTTCTTTGATCTGAGCGACGAGGTCGAGCACTTCACGAGAAGTCGCGCCGCCTTGGTTGACGATGAAATTGCCGTGAACCTCGGAAACGACCGCCTTGCCGACGCTTTGGCCTTTGAGACCGAGATCGTCGATCAATTTGCCTGCGCCGCAAACTTCCGGGTTCTTGAAGGTGCAACCAGCAGAGGCACCGACAGGCTGGCTGGTGCGGCGTTTGTGATGCGAGGCGGCGAGTTTGGCATCGATCTCGTCCTGTGGCGCTGGCGTGCCTTGCAGCACTGCGGAAACGACGTAGCGCTCCTCAAACTCAGGTACGCTACGGTAATGATGGGTGATTTCAGCGAGCGGCTTCTCCTTGATGCTGCCGTCAGTGTCGATGTAGCGGACGCTGACGATTTGATCGAAGGTTTCCGTGCCCATGGCACCTGCGTTCATGCGAATCGCGCCACCGAGGTTGCCAGGGATGCCTTCCATCCATTCAAAGCCGCCGATCCCGGCCTTGCGTGCCGCGCTGGCGATTTTTTTGAGGCGCGCACCGGCTCCGGCGGTGATTTCGTTGCCGTTCACGAGCACGTCCTCGAATTCTCCCTTCATGTGAATGACCGCGCCTCGAATGCCGCCGTCTTTGACGAGCAGATTCGAACCACGACCGATCACGCGGATCGGGATCGACGCGGAGCGCAAATAACGCACGACTTCGGCGAAGGAAGCCTCATTGCGTGGCTCGACCCAATACTGTGCAGGACCGCCGATGAGCCAAGTGGTGTGGCGGTTCATCGGCTCATAAAGGCGTGCCACGCCGCCACCGTTCGCTTCGAGAATGACGCAGATTTTTTCGAGCACGGGCAGGTCACGCGCGATGCAGCGTCCGACCTCATGCACATTCCCCGCGCCGAGTGTGATGAGCAGATCACCGGGGCGCAGCGCGTTGCCGACTTTGTTGCGTGCGATGGGCATCGTGGGAGTGTTACCGGTCTTGGTGTGATCGTTTTGCAGTTTCACCTCTTCGAGGATGGTCTCACCAGTGACGCCGGGGAGCGGCTTCTCGCTGGCGGGATAAACGTCGGTCACGAAAAGCTCGTCCACATCGCCAAAACTCGCACCGAACTCCTTCTTCAAAAGTTGGGTGCGGCTGTAGCGATGCGGCTGGAAGAGGCAAACGATGCGTTTCGCGTTCAAACCCTTCGCCGTAGCCAGTGTGGCAGCGATTTCACTCGGATGGTGGCCGTAGTCGTCCACGACGGTGAAGCGCTCGCCGCTGTGACGGATCTCGAAGCGGCGCTTCGCGCCACGGAAAGTCTTCAACGCGTGCTGGATGGCCTCAAACGTCACGCCACAATGGGTCGCAAGCGCGATGGCGGCAAGGGCGTTGCTGACGTTGTGCTTGCCGGGAATGCCAAGCGTGGCAGTGCCGAGAAGCTGGTCTTTGGCATACACCTCGAACTCCGAGTGATCCGGGCGCATCGAGAGAATGTTCGCCGAGAAGTCATGATCGCGGCTCCAGCCGTAGCTGACACCTTGCCCCCCGGCACAGACTTCACTCGCCACAGGATCTTCAGCGCAATACACCCAATGTCCGGGCGTCTGACTGAGCACCTGACGAAACACGGCTTTGATCGCCTCGATGCCATCATAAAAGTCGAGATGCTCAGGCTCGATGTTGAGCACGATGGCGTGCTCAGGATGGAAATTCACGAGCGTGCCGTCGCTTTCATCCCCCTCGGCCACAAACAACTCACCTTCAGCATCCCAGTGCGCGTTCGAGCCAAGAATCGGAATCTCCGCGCCGACGTAGTGGCTTGGTTTGAGGCCACCCTGACGTAAAACGTGCGCCGTGAGCGCTGAAGTCGTCGTTTTCCCATGCGTGCCGCAAACGACGACGCCTTTCTTGTTCGCCATCACAGCGGCGAGCGCCTCCGCGCGGCGAATCAACGGAATGCCCTGCTTATAGGCCGCCTCATAGGCCACATTCCCCGGCTTGATGGCGCTGGAGTAGATAACCATGTCGCAATCCTCGACCTCCTTCTCGGTGTGACCGTGGAAGAACTGCAAACCAAGCTTCTGCAGCCGCTCCGTCTCCAGTGTCGTGGCCTTGTCCGAGCCACTGACCTTGTGCCCCAGGCCCAGCAGCAGCAGCGCCAACCCGCTCATGCCGGAGCCGGCGACCCCGATGAGGTCGATGCGCATGGGGTGACGGCTTTCTTTGAGGAGGCTGAGGACGGCGTGGGTCATGATGAGGCGTGAAAGCTAAGCGCAGCTTTCACGCCGGGCAAACACACGTTGGACCGCAAGCCGCCCCAGATGCAAAAATGTCCGCCTCAGTCCTCGCTGCTGGCAGCGAGGGCGGCGATGACGTTGATGTCTTCGAGGGTCGTTGTGTCGCCCTTGATGATCTCACCGGCAGCGACCTGCTTCAAAAGACGGCGCATGATCTTGCCCGAGCGGGTTTTCGGCAACGCGGCGGCGAAGCGGACTTCGTCTGGAGTTGCCACAGGGCCGATGACTTTGCGGACGTGCTTTTTGAGCTCTTCACCGAGTTCGCGGTTGGTTTTGATGCCTTCCTTGACAGTGACGAAGCAGACGACGCCCTGGCCTTTGAGTTCATCCGGGCGGCCGACGACGGCGGCTTCAGCGACAGATGGGTGCGAAACGAGGGCGCTTTCGACTTCGGCGGTGCCGAGGCGATGTCCAGCCACGTTGAGCACGTCGTCGATGCGACCGATGATCCAGATGTAGCCATCTTTGTCGCGGCGTGCTCCGTCGCCAGCAAAGTACCAGCCTTTGAAGTCGCTCCAATAAGTTTCCTGGTAGCGTTTTTTGTCGCCCCAGATGCCGCGCAGCATGGATGGCCACGGCTTCTTGATGACGAGCTTACCTTGCTCATTTGGGCCGACTTCTTTGCCTAGGTCATCGACGATGCCGACATCGACACCGAAGAAGGGCAGCGTGGCGGTGCCGGGTTTGGTTGGAATAGCGCCAGGGATCGGCGTGATCATGTGGCCGCCGGTTTCGGTCTGCCACCAGGTATCGACGATGGGGCATTTGCCACCGCCGACTTGGTTGTGATACCACATCCAAGCTTCGGGATTGATCGGCTCGCCGACGGTGCCAAGGAGGCGCAAACTGCTCAAATCGTGCTTCTTGAGCCATTCGTCGCCCCACTTCATGAAGGCGCGGATGGCGGTCGGTGCGGTGTAGAAGACGGTGACGGCGTATTCCTCGATGATTTTCCAGAAGCGGTCGTTCTCCGGCCAGTTCGGAGCACCTTCATACATGAGGCAAGTCGCGCCGAGGGCCAGCGGGCCATAGACGATGTAGCTGTGGCCGGTGACCCAGCCGATGTCGGCGGTGCACCAGTACACATCGTCATCGCGGAGGTCGAAGACGTATTTGCAGGTCATCTGCGCATGCAGCAGGTAACCTGCGGTGCTGTGCAGGATGCCCTTGGGTTTGCCGGTGCTGCCGCTGGTGTATAGAATGAACAAATCCGCCTCGGAATCGAGCGCCACGGGCGCGCACTTCGCATCGACGTATTCGAGTTCGCGGTGCCACCACACGTCGCGGCCTTCCTCGATGTGGATGTCTTGGCCGGTGCGCTTAAACACCACCACGGTCTTCACCGGCGTGTCGTTGGCCTTGAGGGCGTCATCGACGTTTTTCTTCAAAGGCACCACCGCACCGCGGCGGTAGCCACCATCGGCGGTGATGATGATCGCGGCGCCGCTGTCGAGCACACGGTCCTTGATCGATTCGGCACTGAAACCGCCGAAAATGACGCTGTGAACGGCACCGATGCGTGTGCAGGCCAGCATGGCTATCGCGGCCTCCGGGATCATCGGCATGTAGATGATGACACGGTCACCTTTTTTCACTTTGTGGCGCTTCAACACGTTGGCGAAGCGGCAGACCTCGCGGTGAAGCTGCTGATAGGTATAGACGCGCTTCTCACCGGGTTCGCCTTCCCAGATCAGCGCGGCCTTGGTCTTGCGCGGGCCGTTGAGATGGCGGTCGAGGCAGTTTTCGCTGACGTTGAGCTTGCCACCGGTGAACCACTTCGCATTCGGGCACTTCCAATCGAGCACTTTGGTGAAGGGCTTGGTCCATTGCAGTTCCTTCGCCTCACGCCCGAAAAACTTGTCCGGGCTTTTCAGCGACTCGGCATGCATCGTCTTGTACTGCGCCATGCTTTTGATGCGAGCCTTTTTGGCAAAGTCGGCGCTCGGTTTGAACACACGGTTTTCGACGAGGAGGCTCTTGTTCTTGGAGGCTTTGGCGGGCTTGGCGGCGGCTTTCTTGCTCATGGCGGGAATGGTTCTGCGATTGGGAGGCGCAGATTAGAGACCGGAGCCGCTTTTGCGCAAGGTGAAGCTCACCGGGTCAACTTCGCCTTGCTACGCCGCCCCCACGCCTTAGGGTGACGGCTCTTTCGTCATGTTCCTCCCGCGCATCTGCCTAATTCTGCCCCTTTCCGTTGCTTTCACCACGGTCACGGCCCAGACCTACTCGAACCGCATCATCGCCGTCGTAGATGGCATGCCCATCGCAGCCTCCGAGGTTCGGGACACGATCACCGCCCAAGAGCAGATCCTGCGCTACCAGTATCAGAATGACCCAGCCCGCCTGAACCAGGAGCTGGCCGCCATCCGCGCCTCTGCCATCGAAAACCTCATCGACCGTGAGATTTTGCTGGCCGAGTTCAAGAAAATCGGTGGCGTGATCAAGGCGCAGTATGTGGATGACGACATCAACACCATCATCCGGGAGAGCTTCAAGGGCAACCGCGACGCCTTCGTGGACGAGTTGACCAAGACCGGCATGAGCGTGAAAAAATTCCGCGAGCAGCGCGAAAAGATGATCATCACCAACGTCATGCGCGCACGCAATGCCGGCGAGCAACCGCCCGCTACCCCGCGCGAAGTCCAGGACTACTACAACAAGAATGTGGACAAGTGGCGCGAGGGCGACCAGATCAAAATCTCCACCATCACCATACCCAAGTTCAGTGGTGAAGCCGGCTCATCCTCCGACAAGCAGAAAAAGCTTGCCCAGGAGTTGCGATCAAAAATCCTCAACGGCGGCGGCTTCGCCTCCGCAGCTAAGGCTTACTCTCAGGACAGCCGAGCTGAAAACGGCGGCTCCTGGGACTGGATGGCCAAGACAGACATGATGCCCGCCATCGCCAACGCGGCCATGGCCTTGAAAACCGGCGGTATCAGTCCTGTGCTCGACCAAGAGGCCAGTTACATCATCGTCGCCTGCGACGCGAAAAAACTCGGCATAGCACCCCCGCTCGACAAAATGCGCCCTGAGATCGAAAAAATGATCAACCAGGAAAAATCCAAGGACAACATCGACAAGTGGATGGAGTCCATCCGCAAGAAGCATGTCATCAAGCGTTTCTAAAAAAACCGCCAGCCAGCCCATCCTGTGATCCAGATCGTTTTCAACGACATCAGCGCCGCGGAGCTCTCACAGCTCCCAACACAGACCCAGTTTCACCTGCTGGAGGCGCTGAACATCCAACCCGCCGACATCGACGAAGCAATCCTCGCCAAACGCTATGGCGTCTTGGAGCGCAGCGGTAAAAAACTCTATCGCTGCCGCGCCGGTGACCACCGCATCTACTTCGGCATCGTCGAAGGGAACGTACGCGTTCACCGGGTGCTGCACAAAAACACCCTCACCGACTTCCTCTTCCGCAGCAACCTGCCCGGCGGTGGCGAGGACGAGGAGTTGAGCAAATCCAAGAACTTCTGGCAGCTCATCGACGAGGGCGCGAAGACTTTGAAGGTCGCTTAGGCTCCCGAAATGACGAATTCCGAATGATGGAATGACGCATGCCCCCGGCTGTTCGTAATCATTCTGCATCTGTCATTCCATATTCGTCATTTCCAACCATGCTCACTCTCGACGCCCTGCTTTCCGACGAATCCCTGCGGCAGCAGGAGTTTCCGGTCATCAAAGACAGCCTGTTCCTTGCCCATGCGGGGGTCACCATCCTGCCGCGCCGTGTCACACACACGATGCAGGATTACCTCGAACAATGCAGCCTGCGTATGCAGGAGTATCCAGAGGCTTGGCATGCGGTGAATGAGACGCGCGTCGTCGCCGCGCAGCTCATCGGAGCCAAAGCCAGCGAGATCTCGCTCATCGGTCCCACCTCCGTCGGCCTGAGTTTGGTCGCCAACGGCCTTCCTTGGCAGGCAGGCGATGAAGTCGTCAGCTATCTCGATGATTACCCAGCCAATGTGTATCCGTGGAGTGATCTGGAACGCCACGGTGTCGTCTTGAAACGGCTCCAACCGGCCTCTCTCGGCGAAATCACCCCTGAACTCGTCGAAGCGGCACTCACGCCGAAAACCAAGCTCGTCGCCCTTGCCTCCTGCCACTTCCAAAGCGGCTACCGCATCGAGATCGACCGCATCGGCCGCATGCTGCGTGAGCGCGGCGTGCTGTTCTGCCTGGATGCCATTCAAAGCGTTGGCGCGTTTGAAACACGCGTCGATCACGTCGATTTCCTATCCGCCGATTCGCACAAATGGATGCTCGGCCCCATGAGCGCCGGCATCTTCTTTGTGCGCGAAGCATTGCAAGAGATGCTCCGCCCCAGCCTGCTCGGCTCCTGGAACGTGCGCAGCCCCAACTTCATCGCGCAGGAAGAAATCGCCTTCGAACGCGGCGGCCGCCGCTACGAACCCGGAGCTCTGAACATCTCCGGTATCCTCGGCATGAAAGCTGGCATCGAGCTGATCCAAGAAAGCGGCCTCCCAGCCAGCAGCGCCCAGCTTTTGAA
>JAJTDU010000051.1 GCA_021298725.1 Verrucomicrobiaceae bacterium
GGAAAGGAAATCACCGATCCGAAGCAGTCCTCCGACTATGTTTGGTATGCCATCCAGCGGCGGGTGCTGAGCTATCTCGAGCAGCAAAGGGAAGTGGATCGCACCCGGCTCGGAGCGACGGGTTATTCGTATGGTGGCACGCTGATGTGGAATCTCGCCACCGATCCACGCGTGAAGGCCGTCGCCGCCTACTTTGGCATCGGTTACAACGACTACTACCGCGACAAGCAGGTCTGGCTTTACAATGTGCCTTATATCGAGCCGCCGAAGTCGTCGGGTGAAGAGATCATCCTGGCTTCCATCGCGCCTGAGGCCCATGTGCCCTTCATCACGGCGGCGACCTTGTTTTTGAATGGCTCAAACGATCATCATGGCGGGCATGAACGCGGGCTGGAGAGCTTCAAGAAGTTCCCGAAGAACGTGCCGTGGTCGTTTGCGATTCAAGCTCGCGGACATCACGACACCGAGAAGATCGGGCACAACACGAAGTTCTGGCTCGAAAAGCATGTGCTCGGCAAAGACGTGGTCTGGCCAGAGCATCCGAAATCGGAAATCCGTCTGGATGCCAACGGCGTGCCGGAACTCGTCATCACGCCGGCTTCACCCGATGCCATGCGCAAGGTCGAGATCTTTTACGCGCTCAAGAACCCGTGCAGCTTTGCCCGTGCCTGGCGCGACACTCCTAGCGTGCGGCAGGGACCGCAGTGGGTCGGCAAGATGCCAGTGCTCCATGTGAACGACTATGTCTTCGGCTATGCCAACATCACTTACGACACGACGATCGTCCGCTCGACCGACTTCAACGCGGCGATCCCTGCCAAGCTCGGCCAGGCCGTGGCCACCGACAAACCATCGAGCGATCTTTCCGACAGTGGTTACAGCGCCTGGAGCCACATCGCCGAACTCGAAGGCCCACGCGGCATCAAGGGATTTCGTCCCACGAACAACGGTCGCGGCTCCGGCACCGAGCAACTTCACGATCCCAAATGGCAGGCCCCGGCCCACTCGCGGCTGAGCTTCAAGTTCTACTGCACCGAGCCGCAGACCGTGGTCCTCACCGCTGCGGATCACAACTCGGTCGAGCTTGAGATTACCGCCTCCGATAACTGGCAAGAGATGACCATCGCCCCTGAGCGCCTCATCAACCGCTTCAGCCAGAAGCCGATGTCGAACTGGTCCAGCGTGGGCAAAATCCACTTCCTACCCAAACCAGGCTCCGACCTCAGCAAGGTGATCTTTGCTGGTTTCAAATGGGTGCCGTGAACCAGCTGCTTAACCACGTTTTTTTCAACCGACGAACCACCGAAGTGATCCGATCCATGCAAGCACTCCTCACCGCTCTTTTCCTTATCCCACTGACGACGCTTATCGCCGCTGATGCTCCGCCTAAGGAACAAAAGCCCGCGCCCGAGTTCCGGAAATACGAGCTGCCCGTCGAGCCTGACGAAAACGTCGCGTATGGCCCGCATCGGATGCAGGTGATTTACTTCTGGCGGGCCAAGTCGGACCAGCCCACGCCGCTGCTCGTTTACATCCATGGCGGTGGCTGGCAGGGCGGGGATCGCTCCGTGGCTCGCAGCATGATCCTGCCCGCGCTGGAGGCCGGCATCTCGGTGGCGTCCGTGGAATACCGCACCATCAAAGACTCCACCGCCGATGGACTGGTGGCGCCGGTGAAGGGACCGATGCTCGACTGCGCCCGCGCCCTCCAGTTATGCCGCAGCAAGGCCAAGGAGTGGAACCTCGACAAAACCATGGTCGCCCTCGCCGGCGGCTCCGCCGGTGCCTGCACGAGTCTTTGGCTGGCCTTTCACGATGATCTGGCCGATCCCACGAGCGCTGATCCCATCGCCCGTGAGTCCCCTCGCGTCCTTTGCGCCGCTGTCTCCGGTGCGCAGACCACGCTCGATCCTCACCAAATGCGCGAGTGGACACCCAACAGCAAATACGGCTCCCACGCCTTCGGCATCGTGTGGGATGCGAAGAAGAAGATCAGCTCCTTCCAGATGTTCTACGACGCCCGCGAGCGCCTCCTGCCCTGGATCAAAGAATACTCGCCCTATGAACTCGTCACCCCCGGCGACCCGCCCGTCGGCCTCTACTACAGCGCCCCGCCGAACCTCGGCCACGACGAAAAAGACCCCACCCACACCGCGAACTTCGGCGTGAAGCTCAAACAACACTGCGATGCCCACCAAGTCCCCTGCGACCTCGTCTATCCCGGTGCTCCGAACGTCAAGCACGCCAACGACAACGACTACATCAGGGCGCACCTGCGGCCTGAGCTGAAGTGAGGCGAGCCATGTCATCACCTGGAATATGAAACGTTTCCTCGCTGACGCCCTGCTGCGCACCATCTTACGCCATGGTAGCCTCAAGAACTGAACCCATGAGCAAACGTAAACCCTCCACCGCCAGCCGCGCCAAAAAGAAGGCCGAGGTCTCTCTCGTGCGCTCCTCAGCGGCGGAATACCTCACCTTTGTGGCGGGTAGCGGGCAGGGCGGTGTGGAGGCGGTTTATGCGGATGAGAACGTCTGGCTCAGCCAGAAGATGATGGGGGTGCTCTATGGTGTGGAGACTCACACGATCAACTACCACCTGAAAAAGGTCTTCGCGGACAGCGAGCTGGAGGAAGACTCAGTTATTCGAAATTTTCGAATAACTGCCGCAGACGGCAAAACCTATGCCACCCAGCACTACAGCCTGGCTGCGATCATCGCCGTGGGCTACAAGGTGAACTCGGAGAAGGCGGTGCAGTTCCGCAAATGGGCGACGGGCATCATTGAGTCGTTCACGATCAAGGGCTACGCGATGGATGACGAGCGGCTGAAAAATGACGGCTCCATCCTGACCAAGCAATACTTCGAGGAACAGCTCCAACGCATCCGCGAGATCCGGCTGAGCGAGCGGAAGTTCTACCAGAAGATCACCGACATCTACGGGACCTCGATTGATTACGATATCACGGCAGCGGCGACGAAGAGGTTCTTTGCCACGGTGCAAAACAAGCTCCACTGGGCCATTCACGGGAAGACTGCGGCCGAGGTCATCGTCTCCCGCGCCGATGCCACGAAGGACCGCATGGGGCTGATGACGTGGAAGGATGCTCCCAGCGGGAAAATCCAGAAGTTCGATGTCGTGGTGGCGAAGAACTACCTGACAGAAAACGAGATGGCGCAACTCGAGCGTCTCGTCTCCGCCTACCTGGATGTGGCCGAGAGCATGGCGCTGCGTGAGATTCCGATGACCATGCAGGACTGGGAAACCCGCCTCAACCGCTTCATCGCCGCGACGGATCGTGAGATACTGCAAGACGCAGGCAAGGTCAGTGCCGAGATCGCTGAGGCCCATGCGCTGAGCGAGTTCGAAAAATACCGCATCGTGCAAGATCGCCTCTTTGAATCGGACTTTGACCGGATGCTCAAGCAACTGCCGCCTGAGGGTGACGAACTCTCACAGAAGGTAGAATCGCAGCCATGACTGGCCGCCCGAACGTGAAGCACACACCCCCGACAACGACTGCATCAGTGCCCACCTGCGGCCTGAGCTGAAGTAAGCCTTTAACACTCAGACAATGCTTTGAACATGAAACCCACCCTCAACCTGCTCTCCGCTCTTTTTCTCGCATCGTTCCTCCCGCTCACCGCAGCGGAATTGAAGCTCGCCTCCGTCCTGGCCGACCACATGGTTTTGCAACGCGACAAACCCGTCGCGGTTTGGGGCTGGGCTGATCCGGGAGAGTCCGTGACCGTCTGCTTCGCTGGGCAATCGAAGTCGGCCATCGCAGCGGCTGATGGCAAATGGTCGCTGAAGCTCGCTGCCATCGCGGCTTCCACCGAGCCGCGTGTGCTCCACGCGACTGGCAAAGACGGGCGCAAGGTCGAGGTCAAGGACGTGCTCGTGGGCGAGGTGTGGCTCGGCTCGGGCCAGTCGAACATGGCGATGACGGTTGCGGGTTGTTACCACTTCGATGCGGAGAAGGCAGCGGCGAAGTATCCGCTGATCCGCCATTATCGCGAAAGCTCCGGCCCGTCCGAGAAGCCGCAGGCCGAGGGCAAAGGTGCATGGCAGCTATGCACGCAGGAGAACGTCGGCGGCTTCTCCGCCGCGCTGTATTTCTTTGGTCGCGAGATACACAAAGAGGTCGGAGTGCCCGTCGGCCTCATCAACACGTCGGTGGGCGGCACGCCGATCGAGTCATGGGTCGCCGCCGAGGTGCAGTCTTCCGATCCCGAGACAAAGGCGAACTACGACACGCGGCTCGATACCTTTTTGAAGTTCGATCCGGCACAGGCTCCCGTATTGCACCAAAAGCAGCTCGCCATCTGGAAAGCCGCGTCCGAAAAGGCGAAAGCCAACGGCACGCCCTTCGTCGTCCCCGCACCAAAAGATCCGCTCGCCATGTGGAAGCTCAAAGGCGGCCCCAGCGGTCTCTTCAATGGCAAGGTGGTCAATCTCGTGCCCTACACCCTGCGCGGCATGCTGTGGTATCAGGGCGAAGGCAACGCCGGCAATCCCGGCCTCTACCACAAGCAACTCACGCAGCTCGTCACCAGTTGGCGCACGCTTTGGCAGGACGAAGTGCCTTTTGCCTGGGTGCAGCTCCCCAACTTCACCTCGCCCGGCGAAGGCTGGCCGCGCGTGCGTGAATCCATGCTGAAGACGCTCGCGCTGCCAAAGACCGGCATGGCCATCACCATCGACCTCGGCGATGCGAAGGACATCCATCCGAAGAACAAGCAAGACGTCGGCAAGCGCCTCTCCTTCTGGGCTCTCGGCACCGTCTATGGCAAAAACGTCCCCGCCATCAGCGGCCCGCTGCCCACAGGCTCGACCATCAACGGCAGCGCCATCACCGTATCATTCAAGCACACCAACGGCGGCCTCAAATCCATCACAGGCGGCCCTCTCACCGGCTTCCAAATAGCCGGAGCCGATCAGCAGTGGAAACCTGCTGAAGCCAAGATCGTCGGCGAGACCGTCGTCATCAGCAGTGCCGAGGTCGCGCAGCCCGTGGCCGTTCGTTACGCCTGGAAAGACTGGCCCGACTACAGCCTCGCGAATGGCGCAGGCTTACCCGCCTCGCCCTTCCGCACCGATGATTGGCCGGTGCCTGTGGTGAAGAAGTGACGGCAGACGCCAATCAACCCAGCGTAGGCACGCGCTGAGCCGAACAATCACGACGCCAACGACGCGCCAAGCACATCCGCGAGCGGTCGTGGCGCTTGCTGGAACTCCGGGAAGCGATGGGTTTGAGCCACGTCCACCCTGGCTCGTGAAAGTGGCATCAGTCGGGAATCCATCGGCAGGATCGAAGGTAGCTTCATCGCCTTCAGCAGTTCCAGCAAGCTCATCGCGCCACCTTCGCAATCTCCTCAAACTTCCCGCTGCTAGGCATCACAAAGAGGCACTTGCCGCCAGACCGAGGGCGTGGCCATGCCGAGGCTGCGTGACGCCGCCGCGAAGGTTCCATGCTTGGCGATCTCAAACAGGGCGCGGATCTGGCGGAAGCGCACTTCCTTGAAGTAGCGGCGGTCATCGGAGGGCTTGGGACTGCGTTTGGGTTTCATTGCGCCGAGAGTAACGGCCATTAGGAAAATAGTCTCACAAGCTCATGAAGAAGAAGGGTGGTGGCCCTGTATTTTCAAGGGTGCTGTCGCCGTCGTCGCTCGCACCAACTCTTTCCGAATCCCGCATGAAACTCACCGCCCTGTTTTTGATCCCACTCGCCGCTTCTGCGGCGGAGGGAGATGCTTTTTTCCGCGAGCGTGTGGAGCCATTGCTCAAGCAGCGATGCTTCGAATGCCATTCGCACGCAGGCAAGATCAAGGGCGGGCTGGTGCTCGACTCGCGCTCAGGCTGGCAGGCAGGTGGTGACAGCGGGGCTGCGCTGGTGCCGGGGTCGCCGGAAAAGAGCCACCTCATCGAGGCGGTGCGCTACACGAACCCGGACATGGAGATGCCGCCGAAGGCGAAACTGCCGCAGAGTGAGATCGCCGTGCTGGAGGAGTGGGTGAAGCGCGGTGCGCCCGATCCGCGCGAGACGGTGGCGGTAGCGAAAGCGGTGAAAAAGGCCGGCGTGGATGTGGAGGAAGGTCGCAAGCATTGGTCCTATCAACCGGTGCGGGATACCGCGCCACCCGCCGTGCATGATCAAGCCTGGCCGCTCAATGAGGTGGACGCCTTCATTCTTGCCAAGCAGGAGGCAGCGGGTCTCCAGCCAGGACCAGAGGCCGAGGCGCATGCCTGGCTGCGGCGCGTGACCTTTGACCTCACCGGCCTGCCGCCGACCGAGGCGGAGATTGCCGACTTCGTCACGGACCGCTCCCCGAAGGCGCATGAGCGCGTCGTGGACCGTCTGCTCTCATCCAGAGCCTATGGCGAGCGCTGGGCGCGGCACTGGCTGGACCTCGTGGGCTATGCCGAGCAGATCGGCACGGAGGGCAAAGTTTTTGCGGAACATGCGTG
This sequence comes from Verrucomicrobiaceae bacterium, assembly GCA_021298725.1. GTDB lineage: Bacteria > Verrucomicrobiota > Verrucomicrobiia > Verrucomicrobiales > Verrucomicrobiaceae > Prosthecobacter. Next base: position 6,470 of record JAJTDU010000051.1, read on the forward strand.
GCGGTATCGCGACTACCTCGTGGATTCCTTTCACCAGGATAAACCCTTCGACCGCTTCATCCGCGAGCAACTCGCGGGTGATCTGCTGCCTGCCGCCTCACCACAGGAGCGCCGAGAAAACCTCATCGCGACCGGTTTCATCGTGCTGGGCGATGTGGACATCAACGCCATCGACAAGCTCAAGATGGAACATGACTTCGTGGACAGTCAGGTGAGCAAGGTGGGCACCGCCTTCCTTGGCATGACGTTGGGCTGCGTGCGCTGCCATGATCACAAGTTCGACGCCATCGGCCAGCAGGACTATTACGCGCTGGCGGGCATGTTCCGCAGCACGAAGACGACGTTCAAAACAGGCCACGGCATCTGGAGCAATATCCAACGCGTGCCGCTGCCGGAGCTGGAGGAGGACCGCGCAGTCGCCCGCTCGCACGAGCAAAAGCTAGCGGGCTGGCGAAAGGAAAAACAGAAACTGGAGGCCGAGTCGAAAGCGCTGGGTGACAAACCGGATGCGGCAGGCAAAAAGCGCCTCGACGAGTTGAAAAAGGAACTCACCGCGCACGAACTCCGCATCGGTCACGGCGAGTATTTTCATCCTGGCAAACCGCAAGCCATCGCGGTGCAGGATGCGGAAAAGCCCGCCGACATGCGCGTGACCATCCGAGGCAATCCGTATGCGCTGGGCGACACCATGCCGCGTGGTCTGGTGCGTGTGGCGATGTGGGGACCGCAGCCCACGATTCCCGCCGGGCAGAGTGGTCGCTTGCAACTGGCCGATTGGATCGCGGATGCGCGTCATCCTCTCACCGCCCGCATTGCGGTCAACCGCGTCTGGCAGAAGCTCTTCGGCGAGGGGTTGGTGCGCAGCGTGGACTACTTCGGCACGCGCGGTGATACGCCGAGTCATCCCGAGCTGCTCGATCACCTCGCGCATCGCTTCATGCGGGAAGGTTGGTCGCAGAAAAAGCTCATCCGCATGCTCGCGCTCAGCCGCACTTACCGACTTTCCAGTGATGGTTTTCCCACAGATGCAGGGAGGCCCACAGATTTAAAATCAAATGAATCCCAATCTGTGGGCTTCCTTGAATCTGTGGGAGGAAAGGATCCCGAAAACAAGCTGCTTACCCGCATGAACCGCCAGCGTCTTGATGCCGAGTCCATCCGCGATGCGATGCTGGTGGCGAGCGGACGACTTGCTGAGCCGGTCGGAGGTCCGGGCCTGCCGCTGGAGTTCCCGGAGAACATCAGTGGCTTGCCGCTGAAGGTGAAGCAGGACGTTCACCCGCAGTTCAGCCTCAAAAAAGAGCGCGAGTCTCAAATGGTGGAGCGCACGCTATATCTGCCCGTGGTGCGCACCGGCACGCAGCCCGGCACAGCGCGGCTGCGTGATGTGTTCGACTTCCCGCAGCCTGCGCAGTTCACCAGCAAACGCAGCGAGACCACCGTGCCCACGCAGTCGCTCTACCTGCTCAATGCCGATCTCATCCGCGAGCGTGGTGAAGATCTCGCGAAGATGCTGCTTGCCATCCAAGAAGACGACTCGGCCGGCCTCGCGCGGCTATGGCTGCGTGTCTTGAACCGTCCCATCACCGCCGCTGAGCGCGAGGACGCGCTCACCTTTCTGCAAACCTCCAAAGCCGCCGGTGAAACCCAGGCCTGGACCGAGCTGGCCCGCGCCCTCTTCGGCACAAACGAGTTTCTTCTCCGCTTTTGATCGTGATCCGTTTAATTCACCCACAAGCCTTCCAAGGCCGCCAGCTTTTTCGCCTTCGCGTCAAAGCTCCAAAACGTGTCGCAACCCAGCACCAGTGCAGAGGAAACATGCAGCAGGTCATAGGTGCGGAAACCTTCTTTGGCGGTGTGGCGGTGAGAGAGCGTTTGGAACATAGCTTCGACAGATTCCGGCAAAATCGCCGAAGGGTGGTAGCGAATCCCCAGTTCAACATCTTCGAAGAAGTGGGCCTCCACCACTGCAGCAAGCTCCGGCGTGACCCGCATCTGCTGCATCCCCTGCCGGGTCAAAAACACGCATTGTTGCAGGGCGTTGACCACCTCCAACCGGTGCAGCCAGGTCACAGGAAGCCTTTCGGGGCACTCCGCCAAAAGACCCTCCGCCTCGGAGCGGTGAGACATGTCCACCAGCGTGTTGGTGAAGAAGTTGGTGTCCGCGTAGATCATGATTCCTCACCTGCGATCATCCGGGCGATCTTTTCCGAATCATCTTTGGAAGGAGCCACAAAACCCATGCGGCAGAGTTTTTCGCGGAAGGCGCGCTGGCGCTGCATGAATGCCTCCGCCTCCTCGATCCGCTTGTTCGGAGCGGGAGTCTCCGGGGTGAGGATGAAATTGCCTCCGCTCCGGCTGCGAATGACGATCCGCCCCAGTTTTTGCGCCGCCGCGAGCAAGGACTGCGGCTGGCGGTTCATATCCCGCACCGTGAAGTCATGCCGCACCGTGGCAGTTGGCGTTTTTTTGGCAGCACGACGAGGCGCGGGCTTCTTGACGGCAGGCTTGGCTTTCATGTCTGACATGATGACTGACGTCCGCCTTCACAGCAACTTTTAATCCTTTCCCATGAATCTCTCACCTTTCACCACCACCCGTCGCGCTTGGTTGCGCCAAACCAGCGCGGGCTTTGGCGCGATGGCCCTGCATGGTCTGCTGAATGCGGCGTCCAATCCACTCGCAGTCCGCGCTCCGATGCTCCAGCCACGGGCGAAGCGGGTCATCTTCCTCTTCATGTCCGGCGGCCCCTCGCAGATGGATCTCTTCGATCCGAAGCCGCTCATCCAGCAAAAGCACGGTAAGTCTGTGAACGCCCCGCTGCCGGAGCAGCATCGTCACGACAGCACAGCGGGACTCCTCGCCCTCGGCACCGACATCCCGGTGCGGCCTCGTGGTCAGTCCGGCGTCACGATCTCCGATTTGCTGCCGCACACCGCCGCCATCGCCGATGAGCTTTGCCTGCTGCGTGCCGTGCATGCGGACAACAACCAGCACGGCCCCGCGTTGCTCCAGATGCACACCGGAGCCATCGCCGAGGCGCGGCCCTCGCTCGGTTCCTGGGTCAGCTACGGCCTCGGCACCGAAAACCAGAACCTGCCCGCCTTTCTCACCATCCATCCCGGCATCGACACGCGGAACTACAGCGCCTCCTTCCTGCCCGCTGCGCACCAGGGCACGCCCGTGACGCTTCCGGCCAAGGTGAGCGATCCCGCCATCGCCTTCCTCACTGATCCAGCGACGGATGACGCCTCCCAGCGGCGGCGCTTTGATTTCATCCAGCGCATGAACAGCCGCCTGCTTGCGCAACATGACACGGATGCGCGCATGGAGGGCATGATCCACAGCCTGGAGACCGCCTTTCGCATGCAGACCGCCACGCCGGATCTGGTCGATCTCTCGAAGGAAACCGAGGCCACGAAAAAGCTCTACGGCATCGGCGAAAAGACGACCGATAAAAACGGCCGAGCCTGCCTGCTCGCCCGTCGTCTCAGCGAGGCTGGGGTGCGCTTTGTGCAGGTCACCATGGATGGCTGGGATCATCACGGCGACATCCGCGGCGGTCTGCCGAAAAGCTGCGCCGCCAGCGACCTCCCCTGCGCCGGTTTGATCCGCGATTTAAAATCACGCGGCCTGTTGGAGGACACACTCGTGGTCTGGAGCGGCGAGTTTGGCCGCACCCCTTGGAGCCAGGACCTCAGCCGCACTGCGCCCATCGAAAAACATGGCCGCGAGCACCAGCCTGAGAGCTTCTGCGCCTGGATGGCCGGCGGCGGGGTCAAAGGCGGCCTCATGCACGGCGAGACGGATGAGTTCGGCTTCCGCCCCGTCTCCGGCAAGGTCCACCTTCACGACCTCCACGCCACCATCCTGCACCTGCTCGGCCTCGATCACGAGCGCCTCACCTGGCGCCACCTCGGCCGCGATTTCCGCCTCACCGATGTCTATGGCGAAGTGGTGCGGGAGATCCTGGCGTGAGCGGCTTGCCACGACGCAAGACAAACGATGGCGGAGAAGCCTCGCCCGTTCCTGCTGCGCCCATGACTCCAAGACTCCCCCAATCCATGCGCTTCACGCCTTTCAAAACCGCTTGGCAGGCTGTCTGCCGAGGCGCTTGCAGGCACTCCGGGAAGCGATGGCTTTGAGCCACGTCCATTCTGGCTCATGAGAGTGGCATCAGCCGACAATCCATCGGCAGGATCAAAGGCGGCTTAATCTGTCGGTCGATGGATGGACCACGGTGCCTAGACTGCCTGTCGCGCCCGATACTCGGTGGGGGCATACCTGTGCGGTGTTTGAATTGTTCGGCGAAGCTGCTGGCATCGACGAAGCCGGTTTTGCTGGCGATCTCGGTGGCGGTGGGGCTGGTTTCATTGAGGAGGCGCACGGCGGGAGGACTCGGGTCTTGATGTGGAACTCTTGGGGGCTGAACCTGCAGGACAAGCTTTACCATTTGGAATCCAAGTTGCCGGACTTGGAAAAGCCTGCATGGGCCTCTCTCCGAGGTTAAGGATGTATTTTGTGACAAAGTTCACTCCAGCCCCTACTTCGGAGACGGCATGAACCCATTCACTCAACAGCGCATCATGGACGGCGATCTCGACGCTTATGGCGAGGTCGTTCGGGAGCAT
>JAJTDU010000052.1:0-16747 GCA_021298725.1 Verrucomicrobiaceae bacterium
GGCATCGTGGATGACGGCCTAGAGGTCGCGCATCCCGATCTGGCGGCCAATGTCGATCTCCTCAACGACCATGACTTCAACGACCTCGATGATGATCCCTCCCCTGGGGCAGAGGATTTTCATGGCACAGCCTGTGCGGGCGTGGCGGCGGCGCGAGGCAACAACGGCATCGGTGTGAGCGGTGTCGCGCCAGAGGCGACCGTGGTCGGCCTGAAACTCATCGCTGCACCGACCACGGACGCAGACGAGGCGGATGCGTTCGCGTTCAAGCAGGACATCATCCACATCAAGAGCAACAGTTGGGGGCCGTACGACAATGCCTACGGCACGGGCGGTCCCGGTCCGCTGAGTCTCGCGGCGATGGCGGACGCGGTGACGAACGGTCGCGGCGGCAAAGGCACGATCTTCCTGTGGGCGGCTGGGAACGGCAACTACAGCGGTGACGACTCGAACTACGATGGCTGGGCGAACTCGCCCCACGCCATCGCTATTTCTGCCATCAATGACAAAGGCCGAGCCTCGTGGTACAGCGAGCCAGGCACGAACATCCTCGTGTGCGCACCTTCCAACGGCGGCAAGCAGGGCATCACCACCACCGACCGTATCGGCACCACGGGTTACAATGAGGAAAGTGGTACGGTCGAGTATCCCGACTTCACGGATACGGACTACACGAACACCTTTGGCGGCACCTCCTCCGCCACGCCCGCCGCCGCAGGTGTGGTGGCGCTCATGCTTCAAGCGAACCCGAACCTGACTTACCGCGATGTGCAGGAGATCCTGGTGCGCACCGCCACGCAAAACGACGAGTTCAATGGTGGCTGGGTGACAAACGGCGGCGGCTTTCACTTCAACGACCGCTACGGCGCAGGCCTGGTGAACGCACAGGCCGCCACGAACATGGCGGAGACTTGGACCAGCGTCGCGCCGCTGCAAACCCGCGTGCTGACGCAGACCAACCTCGCGCAGGCGATCCCGGACGCGGATGAAAACGGCACCTCCCGCACTTTCACCGTCCCCGCCATGGACAATCTGCGGCTGGAGCACGTCACCGTGAAAGTGAAGGCCACGCATCCGTATGCGGGCAATCTGGAGTGGCGTCTCACCTCTCCCAGCGGTGTGCAGGTGAGACTGGCACGCGCACGCTTCAGCGACAACGCCGCGAATCTCGACTGGACCTTCATGACGACGCATTTCTGGGGCGAACGCTCCGAGGGCGACTGGAAGCTGGAGGTCTTTGACCGCATGATCGACCACGCCGGCACGCTGAATGACGTGACGCTCACCTTCCACGGCACGCCCACCAGTCCGGCGCTACCCCCACCAGCCATCACATCCAACTGGATCATCGTGGGTCGCGAAGGCTGGGAGCTGAAGCACCAGATCGCCGCGTCAAACTTCCCCACGAGCTTTGGCGCGGGCACTTACTTCCCCGGCAGCCTCCCTGCTGGGCTGTCGCTCAACCCCACGACCGGCCTCATCACCGGCACGCCCACCGAAACGGGCCTGTTCCAAGGTTATCAAAGCGCCACCAACGCCACCGGCACTACTGAAGAGTTCGCCTATTACCTGATCCTCGCCGCCGATCCGCTGCTCTCGACCGCCGTGGAGCAGCCTTCCTTCACGAAGATCATTCCCTTCGGTTTCGGCGATCCTTTCAGCCAGACCGCTACTACTCACGACGGCGTGGACGCCATCGAGACTGCGGTGGTGGCGCATGAGGAGTATTCGGGCATCGAGTTCACCGCGAACGGCCCTGCGAAGCTCGAGTTCCAGTGGAAGGTCTCTTCGGAGAAGAACTACGACTACCTCGTGCTCACCGTGGATGGTTATGTCAAAGACTACATCACTGGCGAGACCGACTGGACCACCTCTACCACTTATCTCGGCGACGGGCCGCACAACGTGGACATCTACTACTCCAAGGACCAGGAGATGGTGAAAGGCCAGGACAAGGGCTGGATTGACGAGATCGTCATCACTCAGACCACCACCGTTCCTGACATCACCACGCAGACGATCCAGGCCTACCAAGGCGTGTATTTCCGGCATCAGCTCGAAGCCACCCACGCGCCATCCAGCTACAGCGCCGACAATCTGCCCGCCGGACTCACGCTGCACGCCACCACCGGCCTCATTTACGGCAGCGTCGCCGCCGCAGGCAGCTATCCCGTGACCATTCACGCCACCAACAGCTTCGGCATTGGCACTGAAACGATCACCCTCAACGTCGGCACCATCACGCAGGGTCTTGCCGACGCGCTCGACGCACCCTTGCAAACCATCACTACCTCCGGTGATCTTGCCTGGACGCCGCAGCAGTTGTACTCCAGCGACGGTGAGGACGCCGCTCGCAGCGGCCCCATCGACAATCTCCAACAAAGCATCATGACCACCGAGGTCACCGGCCCGTGCAAGGTGACGTTTTATTGGGGCATCTCATCCGAAAAGGACTACGACTTCCTGCGCTTCTACATCGACGATGTGGAGAAGGACGCGATCAGCGGCGAAGTCGGTTGGACGCGCAAAGGCTTCCTCGTTCCCGCCGGCACGCACACGCTGAAGTGGGCCTACATCAAGGACGACTTCACCGCCTCCGGCCTCGATTCCGGCTTGGTGGACCGCTTCGCCATTCATCACGACAATGACGGCGATGGCATCCACTCCGACCTCGAAACCTGGTTCGGCACCAGCGACACTGATCCCCTCAGCCAGCCGCAGACCGTCCTCAACCGCGCCGCCGCCACCTCCACGCTTCAGTTTCCCTCCGTCAGCGGCAACGACTACCGCATCGAATACAGCGAAAATTTGATCGACTGGACCCCCGTCATCGTCACCGCCATCAGCTCAACCACCACCTGGACCGATCTCAACGCCGTGAACAAAACGCGGCGGATCTACCGAGCACGTCGAGTTTTTCGATGAAGCGCCCCATATTTTCCGCTTCAAGCTTAGGCCCTATGACAACACTGCTCTCATCCCTTGTGCGTCGTCTGATTCTGCTTGGTGGCGTTTTCTCACTCACCTCCTGCGGACTAGTTTTTGAAGCCATTGGTATCACCGCGCGGCGGAGTCGTGAGATTCCCATCGGAACGGTACTGACCGGAGACGGATTCAGTCTGCGCTGCCCGGAAGACGGTTTGTATCCAACTCGAAACCTGCCGACCACAGGTGGTGTGACCCTGCGTTCAACCATGTCTGATTTTCCCGTTACATCTTTTGTGACTCCCTTCCGCTCTCTTACGGCCAGGAGCACAGACCAGGCTTTGCAGGAATGGAACCAACGTGTAATCAGAAATCGTCAGTCACTGGTGGTTCTTCAGCAAAGTCACACCACATATGGCGGCATGCCTGCCACACGAGCGGTGATTAATTTCCCTCAGAAGCAGGCCGGCCATATCGCCGCCATGTTAGTGGTGCGACGTTCCAACGATTTCCTGATCATCGCGAATGGCAGACCTTATTACACTCAACCCGGCATGGAGGGTACTATCTCCATATGCGAAAAGGAGTTATCAACGTTGCAGCATCACACGAGCATCACCCAAAGGTAGCCCTTTCAGCGCGGCTCATTGCGCTGTTGAGATGCGCTCTTCGATCCAGCGCATCAAAACGTCCTTGTCCGGTGCTTTTGAAATCCGCTCGGCACATGTCGCGGCGAATTCGTGGAAGGATTTGTCTTCCCGCAGCCGCTGCAGCTCATGCGCCACTCGTTTGGGCGTGAATTGTCTCACCGTGAGGCCAGTTCCAGCGCCGAGGCGTTCCAGACGATCCGCGTTGTCCGGCTGATCATGCGCCATGTGCATGATGAGTTGTGGCACACCAGCGGCGAATGCTTGGGACATGGTTCCAATGCCGCCGTGATGCACAAACACACTCGCATGCTTCAACAGCGTGCTGAACGGCGCGTAATGGACTGTCAGAATGTTTGCAGGCAGGTTCGGCGGCACCTGTTTCGGTTCGCGCGTGACAAAAACAGCGCGGCAGCCGAGGCGTTTCACGGCATCGCTTGCGACGGCGAAGAAGCGCGAAGCTTGAACATTCGCACTGCCGGGTGTGAACACGACGGGATGCTCACCGGCGGACAAAAACGCCTGCAACTCCGGTGTGAGCGCCTGTTCAGTCGCGAGATCTTCGAGTGGGAAGGTCCATTGCAGCAGATTTGTCGGCCAGTCGGGCTGTGGTTTGGCAAACCAGTCGGGAAACAAAGCCAGCACGCCATCCGGCGAGTCCCACCACTCGCGCCAGAGGCTTCGCGGTGGTTTGACGCCGTGGGCTACGCACATGCGCCGCAGTTTGGGCAGCGCAAAGAGATCGATCGGATTCGGCAGCGAGAATAGTGCCCGCTTGAACCACGCCGGCACCGCACGCAGCACACGCATGGCCGGATGCAGCAGCGGGGTCTCATGCACGCTGAGAAACACGGCGGGTTGCAAATGCACGGTGATGAGCGGTGTGCCGTGTTTCTCGCGTGCGAGCCTGCCGGCGAAGGCGGTGACGGGGGCGAGCATGAGATCGACCTTTCCGCAGCTCTCAATAGCCGCGAGATACGGCTCCACGGACTTCGCGGCGAAGTCGAAGACGACCTTCGTGCCGTGACCAAGCTTCCAGATGCGCGGATCACGAATCATGGCCTCGAACTCATCTTTTTCGCCGAGGGGCATGAAGTTCAGGCCTGCCTTGCGCGCATGCTCCTCAAACAAACACGCCGTGATCATCGTGACGCGGTGCCCGCGTGCCATGAGATGTCGCCCTAGCCAGATGAAGGGAAAGACATCGCCGGCGCTGCCGAAGGGAAGGAGTAGAATATCAGCCATGATTGCCGTTCAGCCTGCCATGCGTCCAGCGCTTAATCAACGCGGGCAATGCGGTTGGGCGCGACATTGTCACATAGACGCCGCCGATGGCCGCACAGGCTCCACAGAACCAGAAGATGTCTCCCGGTGTCCAGCCGAGGCGGATGTTCAGTTCCTTTTGCAGCAAGGCCGCCGCGCTGATGCCGACCCATGACAACCATGAAGCTGCGCCCTGCACCGAGCCTTTGCGATCCGCCGGTGGCCGATGCTGAAGCACAGCGGCCAGTGGCACGATGAACATACCGCCACCGATGCCGAGCAGCGTGAGGCAGACGGTGAAAGCGGACTTGGAAATGTCAGCCATGCCCAGTGCAAAGCCCATCGCCGCCATGAGGAAGGCTCCCAGTGGGATGAGGCCGTACTCGACGTGATCACCGCTGAGTTTTCCTGCCAATAAACTGCCTGCGGCCATGCCGAGAGCGAGAGCGACTTGCAAAGCGCTGTTCTCCATCGGTTTGATGTGCATGACCTGCTCTGCATACAAAACGAGGTTCATCTGCAACAGCACGGCGATGAAAAAGAAGCCCGTGTTGCCGAGGTTCGCCCGCCACAGGTCGCGATCCGTGCGCATCCACTTAAACTCACGCCACAGATCGCCGAGGAAGTTGAGTCGCAACGGTTTGTCAGGACTCGCGGCGGGAACGCGCGTGATGCCCAAACTCATGAGCCAGCCGATCATCGCCAGAGCGAGCAGGATGCCGCCGGACCATGCCGGTTTGCCTGCAAAACTCTCCGCCAGCCACGCGGCAGCCAGCGTGCCGAAGATCGCGGCGAGGAACGTTAGCATTTCGATCACGCCATTCGCCCAAGAGAGCTTTTTCGGCGGCACCACCTCTGGCAGCGAGCCATACTTGGACGCGGCGAAGAACGCGCTGTGAACACCCATGAGGCAGATGCTGGCGAGTTGCAGCCCCATCTTGCCGGAGGTCAGCGCATACGTGGCAAAGATCATGATGCCGATCTCCATCGTCTTCACGCCGATCATCACATGCCGTTTGCTGAAACGATCCGCCATCCAGCCGCCGAACATCGAGAGCAGCAGGAAGGGAATAGCGAAATACATGCCGGAATCGGACACCAGACTGTCGAGCTGCTCCTTCGGCATCTTTTGCGCGATCACCAGGTAAATGACGAGCCACTTGAGCACGTTGTCGGAGAACGCTCCTTGGAACTGCGTGCCCATCAGACACCAGAAACCGCGTTGCCAGTTCGTCTCGTTGATGGCGGGAGTGGATGAGTTCATGCGTGTTTGGCGGCGGCTTGTTCAGGCGTTGGGCAGATTTTCTGCAGCAGGAAATGCGTCGGCAGATACACAAGGATGATCAGCAGCGCCATCCATGTCACGAGATAAAGTTCCGCGCTCATCCAGGTCTGCGGGAGCGCGTCGTCCATGCCCAAGACGTCGTTCACGTTGCGCGGCAGATTCGGATCCGCCAGCACTTCACCGGCCTTGGGCAGCAAAAAGAAGGCCACGCGGCGTGGTATTGCGGGCGATAAGGATTTACGTCCAATGCCAGGCACCGAGTGCTAGCACGACGATGCTGAGGCGAATGCGGAGGGTGACAGGATCAGCGGGCACGCCGCGTGGCCGCTCAGACGAGACTTCAATCGCTGCACCGATCATCACGACGGCCCGCATGGGTGCGTGAGGTCTTCTTCAAAGCGTTCCACGGTTTCCAGCAGGCGTTCTGGCGACTCCGAGGTATCGAGGTAGCTGCCGGGATAGCAGTGGAAACGATAAGGCTTGTCGAGGATGAGCAGATGCATGGCAGCATCGTGCTCATGCCAGCTCACTTCCTCGAATTGATAAAAGCCAGGGTTGTATTGAGATCGTCAATGACGGCGAAACTCACATCACCGCCGGTTGCCCCGTACATTCCAGCACGGAACGCCAAAGCTCTTGTGTGGGATCGACCTTGCGGCGGCCCTGGATGACAAGCTCGAGCGGCAGATGCACAAAAGAGCCGTGCCAGCGCCCCACGAGCATGTGGGTCTTCCCCGCCATGGCGGCATGCACGGCGGACTGGGCAAGGCGGGAGCAATACACGTTGTCCTGAGCGTTCGCAGGCACGCTGCGCACGATGTAGCTGGGATCGATGTATTTGAGGTTCACCTCGGTTTTGCGGGACTTGAAGAAGGCGTTGATGCGGTCCTTCAAGAACGGGCCGATGTCGCCGTAGCGCTTGTTGCCGCTGGCATCGGTGGCATCATCCGTCTGCATGAGGTGTTGCCCGGCTCCCTCCGCCACGACGACCACGGCGCTGCCACGTTTCGCCAGACGATGCCTCAGAGATTCGAGGAAGCCGCCTTCGCCTTCCAATTGGAACGGCACCTCGGGAATGAGCACGAAATCGACGTTGCTGCCCGCCAGCGCGGCATAGCAGGCGATGAAGCCTGAATCGCGCCCCATGAGCTTCACGAGGCCGACGCCGTTCACCGCGCCGGTGGCCTCGACATACGCGCATTTCAAGGCCTGCACCGCCGCTGCGAAGGCGGTCTCGAAGCCGAAGCTTTTGTCCAGGTAGCGGATGTCGTTGTCGATGGTCTTCGGGATGCCGACCACGGCTTTTTTCAGGCCGCGCCTTTCGATTTCCTTCACGATCTCCGCCGCGCCGCGCAGCGTGCCATCACCACCGATGACGAAGAGAATATCCACCTTCATGTCCTCCAGCGTGTCCACCATCTCGCCGATGTCCTGCTGTCCGCGTGAGCTGCCGAGCAGCGTGCCGCCAAAGTGATGCGCTTGCTCGATGGAGGAGGGCTTGAGCAGAAGGGGCGTGTGGCCGTAGCGCTGCACCAGCCCCTCGTAGCCATAGCGAAAGCCATAGACGCGTGAGATGCCGTATTGCAGGTGGCACTGATTCACGAGACCGCGGATGATGTCGTTCAATCCAGGGCACAGGCCGCCGCAGGTCACGATGCCTGCCGTCGTGCGCTGCGGATCAAAGTAAATCTTCTCCCGTGCTCCGGCCTCCTCGTAGCTCGGCGTTGAGACATCCCGCCCATCTTCGAGCAGATGGCTGTGGTAGAGAATGCGGTCCGCCGCATCCGTTTTGAACGGGGCGTCCACCCCGCCAATGCGGTGCAAGGGTGAAGGGAAAAGACAGGGGCCGAGTGTGGGGATGCTCGTATCAGGCGGGGCGGGAGTCATGGCGGCTGGCGGGGACGTCATTGAGCAAAGCAGGAGCGATGCCATCCCATGGGCGGAACCGTCAGGCTCGTCGTGCCGAGATCGAGCACTTGGAAGTTCGTTTGACGGGTGCCCAGAGTCTCAGCGATGCAGCACGCCAGTCCGCGCAGCTAGGTCGTGGCGATGCCGAGGAACATGACCAGGGCACCGAGTTCTCCAGCGAAAGGCAGATGCAAGCCGGCGCAGGCGTCCAGAGTGGCGTAAACTGCTCCCAAGCCAGCCAGCGCTGGTGGACGTGGGAAGTGGGAATGCCATGCTCGTTGAGCAGCCAGGCGGTGAGGCGGGCAGTTTTGTCGAGGCTGCGGGCGCGGTCGTTACCGCGATTTTCGCACATTTCGATGCCGATGGAGCTGCGGTTGCCTGGCCCATCGTTGTCGGCGTGCTCACCGCGCTCGTGGGTGGGCAGGCTTTGGTAGATGGAGTGGTCATCCAGGGTGAAATGCCAGCCAACATAGCCAATGGCGTTGTGGCGGCCCTTCGGCACCAGATCGACGCTCACCCCGGGAGGCGTGCGCTGTGGAACAATGACCGAACAGGAGCCCCAAACACAGGCTAGCAGCCCGCAGCCGACGATTTTCTGGAAATTCATGGTTTGAAACTGGGTAGCAGTTTGCATGACAAGATCTGGCCGGTCTCCAAAAGGGCCGGTGCCTTTTGGGAGTTTTTTCGGTTTCGCATTGGTTTTCAGTCAACTGTGGCGGCGGTGAAAAAATTCTCATTTTTGGTCGTCACCTCCGCCATTTTGACGCCTGAACTTTTTTTTCGGCGTGGAACCCTTGAATTTGCGATGAGAAACGCATTTCAGCACAACGGATGGGAAAAAATTCTCGCCAGAACACTATATCTTGTGCATGATCCGCTTCGGCACCCGCAATATATGGTATTTATAGTGCGTCTTGGTTGCTTTACTGTTTCCTCAAAACCCCGACAAAAACACCCTCAATCTGCAACAAAATCGCCATGGACAAGACATTCAAGATTGGCAACCGCGAGTTTATTCTCGATCAAGACAAAGCCGAAGCCGCCTTCACCGCAAAGCGGGTCATCAATGGCCGCAAGAGCATGACCTTCAACCTCCTGCCGCTGAAGTACCAGTGGGCCTATGACCTTTATCGCACGATGAAGGCCAACCATTGGGAGCCGGAAGACATCCAGATGCAAAAGGATGTGGAACAATGGCGCTCCAACGAGATCACGCAGAACGAGCGCTGGATCATCATGATGGGCATCGGTTACTTTTCTGCCGCCGAAGGCATCGTGGGGGACAACATTCAGCACGTCGTTCGTGAGTTGGTCACCGCGCCCGAATTGAAGCTGGTGCTGGGTCGCCACGCGCATGAGGAGAACATCCACGCCGATTCGCTGCTGTATATGATTTCCTCCCTGGGCATCAATCCCCATGAGTGCGAGTCCATGTTTGAGCAGATCCCGACGATCGTGAGGAAAAACGAGTTCGTCACCCGCATCTCCAACAACATGCGCCGGGACATCGACCTCACGAATCTGGAGAACAAGCAGCTCCTGGCCAAGAACATCTTCATGTTCGGCCAGTGCATGGAGGGCACGCAGTTCTACGGCCTCTTTGGCATGATCCTGAGCCTTTACCGCCAGAACAAGTTCCCCGGCATCGGCCAGATGTTCCGCTACACGCTGCGGGATGAGTCGAACCACATCGAGGTCTTCCGCAATCTGTTCATGGACCTCATCGAAGAGAATCCGGACCTGTGGACGCCGGAATTCCGCGAAGAGCTCGTCAGCATCATGCGCGAGGCCATCAGATTGGAGAAGGAATTCATCCGCGACTGCCTGCCGGTGAACGCCGTGGGCCTCAGCGCCGCCGAGTTTGAGCAATACATCGACTTCATCGCTGACCGCCGCCTGGCTGGCTGCGGTCTGCCTGCCCTGAGCCCTGGCGTCACCAATCCGCTGCCTTGGCTGGCGGAGATGATGGACGTGCGCAAGGAGCAGAACTTCTTTGAGGGCAAGGTCACGGATTACCAAAAGGCGTCCGCCCTCGTCCACAGCTCCGACGACGACCTGTAAGCCTCCCAGATCGAAAAATGCTCGCTGGAGTGATCCGGCAAAGATTTTTTCATCCTCCCAATTCACTCTCGCTCCTTCATCAAACGCAACGCTCCTCCCGCCATGATCGCCAACCTGCTCCAAGAAGACAAAGTCCTCAAAAGGGTCACCCAAACCCCCAAAGACCAGAAGCCTCAGTTTGAGTGGAGCGCCCTGGCCGTGGCGGCCATCGGTGAAACCGTCCCTGCCTCCATCAAGGTGAGCATCGGCGGCAAGGAGCGTGATTTCGACTCCGCCGAGATCGCAGACACCGTGGGCAGCGCCCTGACGGACCTGTTCCTGGCCCGTCAGAAGGAAGGGGACATCTACAATGAAACGAATCGCCAGTTCGTGCAGAACATCTCCAAGGCCGTCACCGAGGAGATCCACCAGCGCACGGCCCAGCTTGCCGAAGGGAGCGGCCGGGCGGCCACGCTGAACGCAAAGGACATCTACCACTGCATTGAGCGGGCCCTGATCCATCACAATGCGCATGACGTGGCGCGTACTCTGGCTGAACGTCGCAAACGCACCGAGCCGCATGATCCCTTCGCCGATGCCATCCCGCAGCCCCTCATCGTGAACACCAAAGTCATCCGCCGCAGCGGCCAACTCGTCCCCTGGAACCACAACAAGATCGAGATTGCCGTCCGCAAGGCCTTCCTCTCTCTCGAACTCGACTCCTCGCCTGCCGTCCAGATCGCCGAGACGGTCAGCCGCTACATCGCCGAGGAAAACAAGCAGTTCATCCACATCGAGGACGTACAGAACCTCGTCGAGGAAGAACTGATGAAGCAGGGCTTCTTCAAAGTCGCCCGTGGTTACATCCAGTATCGTGCGCTGCGCACCAGCATGCGCGACACCGACGAGCAGGAAGCCGCCATCGCCAACGAAATCGAGAGCCAGGACCAGCAGGCGCTCATCGTCGTCAAGACCGCCGACGGCAATTCCTTCCTCTGGGACGGCGCCGATTTGAAGAAGCGCATCGACTTCGCCATGCTCGGCCTCGATTTGTGCCTCACCCGTGCCGAGATCGAGATGGAGCTGCGCCGCTCGCTCAATTCCGACATCACGCTGGACCATCTGAAGCAGACCATCACGCTCAATGCGAAAACGATGATGCAGAAGGACGCCGACTTCGCCAAGTTCGCCGCCCGCGTCCTGCTCAGCTACATTTATGAGGAAGTCCTCGGCTGGGACATCGTGCGTGATGGCATCGAGGCCCTGCGCGACTTCCACCGCCGCGCCTTCCGCCGCAATCTCGCCCGTGGTGTCGAGATCGACCGCTACAACCCGCGCCTGCTTCAGTTCGACCTCGACAAACTCGCCGACGCGCTCGACCCCGCTGCGGACATGGACTTCGACTTCCTCGGCATCCAGACCCTCTATGACCGCTACTTGATCGTCGATAAGAAGATCAAGCCCGTCAAGCGTCTCGAAACGCCGCAGCTCTTCTGGATGCGCGTCGCCATGGGCCTCAATGTCGGTGAACGCGACGGCAATCCCGAGGACAAGATCATCGCCATCTACAAGCTCTACAAAGGCCGCCGCTTCTGCTCTAGCACTCCGACGCTCTTCAACAGCGGCACGCTGCACTCCCAGCTCAGCTCCTGCTACTTGTACAAAGTGGACGACAGCATCGAGTCCATCATGATCCGTGGCATCGCGGAGAATGCCTTCCTCTCCAAGTGGGCCGGCGGCCTCGGTGGCTCCTGGACCAGCGTCCGCGGCACCGGCGGCTACATCAAAGGCACCAATGGTGGCTCCGGCTGCGCTTACCTGGAAGTCTGGCACAACGACATCGAGGACTTCCTCCAGCTCCGTGTGAACACCGGCGACGAACGCCGCCGCACCCACGACCTGAACACCGCCAACTGGATTCCCGACCTCTTCATGAAGCGCATGGAGGCCCGTGGAACCTGGACCCTCTTCCGCGCCAACGAAGTCCCCGACCTGCACAACCTCTACGGCAGCGCCTTTGAAAAACGCTACGTCGAGTACGAGGCCATCGCCAAGACCGGCAAGATCTTCGGCAAGGAAATCGAGGCCGTCGATCTCTGGAAAAAGATGCTCAAGTCCATCTTCGAGACCGGCCATCCCTGGATCACCTTCAAAGACCCCTGCAACGTCCGCAGCCCGCAGGACCACATCGGCGTCATCCACAGCTCCAATCTCTGCACCGAGATCACGCTCAACACCTCCGCTGACGAGACCGCCGTTTGCAACCTCGGCTCCGTCCTCATCGACAACCACCTCGACGACTCCGGTGGCATTGACCACAGCAAGCTGCGCGAGACCATCCGCGTCGCCGTCCGTGCGCTCGACAACGTCATCGACATCAACTTCTACCCCACCGAGGCCGCCAAGACCTCCAACACCCGCCACCGCCCCATCGGCCTCGGCGTCATGGGCCTGCAATATGCCCTCTACCGCAAAGGCATCCCCTTTGCCTCGAAGGAAGCCGTCGAGTTCAATGACGAGTTCATGGAAGCCGTGGCCTACTATGCCTATGAGGCGTCCAGCGACCTCGCCGCCGAGCGCGGCCAGTATTCCAGCTACAAAGGCAGCAAGTGGGACCGCGGCCTCCTCCCGCAGGACACCGTCGATCTCCTCGAAAACGAGCGCGGCGTCCCCGTTGAGGTGCCACGCGGCGGCAAGATGGACTGGAGCGCCCTCCGCGCCAAGATCGCCAAGCAGGGCATGCGGAATAGCAACGTCATCGCCATCGCGCCGACCGCCACCATCTCCAACATCATGGGCTCTAGCCCCTGCATCGAGCCCCTGCTCAGCAACATGCTCGTGAAGGCCAATCTGTCCGGCGACTTCATGCTCCTCAATCCTTACCTCATCCGCGACCTCAAAAAGCGCGGCCTGTGGACCGCCGACATCCAGAACAAGCTCAAGTACATGGACGGCGAGATCGAGGCCATCGAGGAAATCCCGGTGGACCTCAAGCGCCGCTACGCCACCGCCTTCAGCATCGACTGGGCCTGGCTTGTGGACGCCGCCGCCCGTCGTCAGAAATGGATTGATCAAAGTCAGAGCGTGAACCTCTTCTTCGGCAGCACCGAGATGAGCACCCTCAGCCACATGTACCGTGGTGCGTGGAGAAAAGGTCTCAAAACCACCTACTACCTCCGCACCCGCAGCGCCTCCAACATTGAGAAAAGCACCGTCGAGTTCCAAAAGGAAATCAGCAGCGCCGTCATCAACGGAGCCGTCGGCGCCAAGCGCTACACCGCCGAAGAAGCGCAAGCTTGCTCCATCGACGCCATGCGGAATGGCGGGACGTGCGAGGCGTGTCAGTAAGGCGCCTTTCACACCTCGGGCCCGTCGGACGAGTCTGACGGGGCCGACCAGTCCGACTCGTCAGACGAAACCCCACCATGCCGCCCGACTCCGACAGTCCCTTGATGCCGCATGGAGGTTACGAGAACCTTCGCAGCTACGCTGTCGCCGAGGCGGTCTATGACGCCACGGTCGTCTTCTGTGATCGTTTCATCGACAAAAGCAGCCGCACCCACGATCAGATGGTGCAGGCCGCGCGCAGCGGCGTTCGCAACATCTCCGAAGGCAGCGGAGCTGCCGCAACCTCCAAGAAAATGGAGATGAAGCTCACCAACGTCGCCAGGGCGAGCCTGAACGACGAACTCGCCAAGGACTACAAGAGCTTCCTCATCCAGCGCGGGCTACGTGTCTGGCACAAAAGCTCCAAACAGTGCCTCGCCATGCGGGAGCGTCTCAAGCACGATGTCTTCCCCAATCTTCCTGCTGCGCCCAAAGGAAAAGTGGTGCTACGCACCCCGCCGGAGCACGAACCGCAACGCGGTTCCGTCACCCGAACGTCCCTGTGACAGCGTCGCAAAGGAGCGCGGACCTCCGAGTCCGCAGCCATTGGCTGACACCCCACGTCCACCTCACCCCCTCCGATGACTTCGAGCCGAAGATCTGAGATCGAACAACGCTCCCATCTCATCTCCACATGCTCCGTGCGTTCGACATGCTGCGGGCTCGGAGGCCCGCGCTCCAGTGCCGATCCCGCGAAGCGGGAGAGCGCTCTTCTGGGAACCGCGCCACCCACACACCCCGCCGGAGCATGAACCGCCATGTGGTTCCGCCGCCCGAACGTCCCTGTGGCCTCGATTTCGAGCCATCAACCGGCTCTTGCGACCTTCACCGAGATTGTTACGGTGCCACTATGTCCGCAGCCGTCCTCCGCGAAGCATTCCTGCAACTGCCTGCCCTGGAACAGGCCACCCTACTCGATGATCTGATCATCAGCTCCTGTGATGCCACCTGGGAGGCCCGGATCGCTCACGAGATGGAAGAACGCGTGGATGCCGTGAACCGTGGCGACATGGCCCTGCACAGCGCCGACAGCGTTTTTGCCGAAATGCGCGACCGCTTCCGCGCATGAACGTCCAGTTCGCCGCCGCCGCACGTGCCGAGGCGCTGGAGGCCTTTGAATACTATTTCGAGCGCTCGGAACAAGCCGCCCGCCGTTTCCTGGAATGCCTCGAAGCCGCCACTCATTGGTTGTCCGAGCACCCTGCCACCGGCAAGCCGCTCTCGCCCCGCACCCGGCGCTACTTGATGAAAACCTTTCCTTATCTGGTGGTCTATCGCATCGAGCAAGACGCCCTCTGGATCATCGGTGTCGTCCCCGAAAAACGCGATCCCACGAACTGGCGGCATCTGCTGTAGCTGGAATCTGCTGAACTAGTCGCTCATCCATGAGCCCTATCATCAGCGTCTTATGAGCGTCCCATCAGCGGTCAAACAAAGTGTCCATCTAACTCCAACGTCATCCCATGCGTGAGGTCCCCATCTACATTTTCGGACATGAGCAAGTCGTGGAGGCATACGGCTACTGGCCCAGCTTCCATGATTCTCCCGTTCTGGCATTCACACGGACACCGGAATGCATCGAACTGCACGTCGAGGCCTGGGAGATGACTCGGGAGGTGGATTCCCGTGGCTACTTCGTCCTCACCAAGAAGCACGAAATCGGGTTTCGCTTTTCAGGCATTGCCACGGCTGAGTTGGACGACTTCATCCCTAACAACATTCTCTTTGAGTTAGCCTTCTCACCCGTCGCGCACCAGCAAACCACCGGACAATTCCAGGTGGTCTTGGATTCCGCCATGGGCGGTGACATGTGCGGCAGGTTTACCGCCACAAACGGAGAGGTCCTCTACATCCGCCCGTCTTCGATGAATCCGCCTGCCGAAACGACCGCGTGATTCAAGGCCATCAAAGACGGTGACAGCCCATGGCAGAGGAAGCGGGCTTTTGACGCCTCCTTTACAAACACGGGCCGCATCCGGCCCCAAGGAACACTGATTGCATTCCGTGATCTGAATCACGACACTCGCCCACCTCGCATGAAACTCACGCCTGTTCTGCTCCTGTTCGCCCTTGCCGCCGTGTGCCTCCTGAACGCGGCCGATGACGCGCCTACCCAACCCAAGGGGCCGAAGCCACTGCGCCGCTACCAAGACTTCCTGGCCGTGATCCCGAAGGACCTGGAACCCGAGAACGCACGGAACTGGACCGAGGCGCAGAAGGAAGTGGCCAACGGCCTGCTGAAAAAGAAACTCGTGGACACGCAGCGCCCTGCGAAGATGCGCTTCAAAGTGCGCGGGGTGGATTTCTGGGAGCGCTTCGTCGTCTGGTCCTACCTGCCGAATGATGAAGGCTACTACGTCCGCGTCTTCACCAGTCAGTGGAAGGATGAAAACATGCTGCCGAAGCTCGCCACGCTGCGCGAGGGCGATCTCATCGAAATGAGCGGCGTGTGCGACCTCGCCAAATATGAAAACCTTTGGAACACGAAATCGCTCACTCTCGGCATCGGCGACGCGTCCTTCATCAAGCTCCTGCCCAACGGCAAACCCGCACCAAGGCCGAAGCGCATTCCGGTGAAACTCATCTCCGCCGTGTATGGTTCCGGCACC
Organism: Verrucomicrobiaceae bacterium; assembly: GCA_021298725.1. Taxonomy (GTDB): domain Bacteria; phylum Verrucomicrobiota; class Verrucomicrobiia; order Verrucomicrobiales; family Verrucomicrobiaceae; genus Prosthecobacter. The sequence goes on from JAJTDU010000052.1 coordinate 16,065, forward strand.
GCGTTCACCGATGTCACCGACCGCGTGAAAGCCCTGCTCGACGAGCCTGGCGCGATCTTCTACGCTAACCCAAACTGGCTTGGAGCCGATCCCACGCCCGGCTGGAACAAGGCGCTCATCATCGTCCACGAGAGCGATGACAAACACCGCATCTTCACTGCTGGCGAGAACGGCGAGGTGAGCGCGGCGTTGATCGTGAAATAGCGGGTAGGGGGATCGAACGACCGCATGCCCCCCAGACTCGTATCAGAAGCGGTAGGTGATACCGGCGCTGAGGTAATGGAAGAGGGCGGAGGCGTAGGTGCTGTCGCTGTCCACACCGCCTTCGAGAATGCGGTAGCCCAAACGCAGGGCGATGTTCTTCGTGGCATGGAACTGCACGGCGGCCAGCACATCCTCGGCACGGCCATTGGGGCCCACGAGCGCGTCGCCCTCCAGCAGCAGGCTGAAGCGTGGCGCGAAACGCCAGTCGAGGCGGAAATTGATCAGCGGCACGAAGCCGAGGTTGGCATCCCGGGCGGAAAGGCCACCCTGATCCACCTGGATGGAGGCGTCGCGGATTTTCCCCGTCAGACCCATGCCGAAGGTAAGGGTGTCGGTGGTGATGAAATTGTAGCGGTAGGTGAGCCGGTAGGAGTCGAAGCGGTAACGCGCCGTGGTGGGCGTGTTCGCGGCGAAGGTTG
>JAJTDU010000052.1:16846-27923 GCA_021298725.1 Verrucomicrobiaceae bacterium
GGAAGAAGACCGCCGGTTCTGCATTCAAATCGCTGGCCAGGGAGAATAAGGTGCCCGTGTCTGCCGGGATGCGCACATCGTTGGTGCCGGTCCAGACCGCGCCGGATTCAAAGTCCAAGCTCAGCTCCGCTTGTGAGGTAGAGGCAAACAGGCAAGGCAGCAGGACGGCAAGCAGAAGTGATTTCATCATAGAATTTTAAAAACGAGATTTCTTTAGAGCATTTTACAAACGTCTGGGTTCCTTCCCCGGACTACGCCATTCCGAAAATAGGCGAGATTCAGCAGTAGTAGGCTTGTATGGCCTGCATTTCGTCGGAATCTTGGCTCCTGGTAGGTGCGACAGGACATGATCCGAGTGTGAGCAAAGGCTTACAGCAGGCACTCCGCGATCTGCACCGCGTTGAGCGCGGCTCCCTTGAGGAGCTGGTCACCGACGACCCAAAAGGCGAGGCCGTTGTCGAGGGCGCAGTCCATCCGGAGGCGGCCGACGGCGCAGTTGTCACGGCCTGCGATGTCGAGGGCGAGCGGATAGACCTTGTTCGCGGGATCGTCGAGAATGTCCAAACCGGGGGCCTTGCTGAGCACCTCGCGAGCGGCTTCGACCGTGACGGGCTTTTCAAACTCGGCGCTGATGGCGATGCTGTGGGCGCGGAAGACCGGGATGCGCACGCAGGTCACGGAAGCGCGGAACTTGTCGTGATGCATGATCTTGCGGCCTTCGTTTTCCATCTTCATCTCTTCCTTCGTGTAACCGCTGTCGAGGAACGAATCGACCTGCGGGATGGCGTTGAAGGCGATCTGATGCGGATAGACGTGCGGCTTGCTGTCGAGCTTCGCCGCGTCCCAGGCGCGGTTTTGAGATGCCCATTCGCGGGACTGGTTCGCCAGCTCCTCAATGGCCTGCGCTCCGGTGCCGGACACCGCCTGGTAGCTGCTGGCAAAGATGCGCTTCACACCGAAGGCCTGATGCAGCGGATACAGCGCCATCAGCGAGATCGCCGTGGTGCAGTTCGGGTTCGCGATGATGCCCTTGTGCAGCTTCACGTCGGCAGCGTTGATTTCCGGCACGACGAGCGGCGTGTTCGGGTCTTGGCGGAAGTAGGAAGAGTTATCCACGACCACCGCGCCCGCTTTGACGGCATGCGGAGCAAAATCGCGTGAGATGCCGCCACCAGCGCTGAACAGCGCGATGTCGATGCCCTGGAACGAATCTGGCGTGAGTTCCTGAATGGTGATGTCTTCACCCTTGAACTTCAGCTTCTTCCCGGCGCTGCGTGCGGAGGCGAGGAGGGTAAGCTGGCCGACGGGGAACTGGCGCTGTTCGAGGCAACGGATCATCTCCGCGCCCACAGCGCCCGTGGCTCCGACGATGGCGACGTTTTTCAGGGTGCTCATGGTATCAGGTTTGGGGGGTGGTTGAAAAAGGGTAGCGATACTACGGGCCTGCGAACTGGATGCAAGAGCGGGAAAGGTGCTTGCCTGAAAGCCTGTCACCGGCTGAAATCATCGATTATGACCACCCTTGAGGCCATCTGTGCGGACATCACCACGCTCGACGTGGAGGCCATCGTCAACGCGGCCAACTCCTCGTTGCTCGGTGGGGGTGGTGTCGATGGCGCGATCCATCGCGCAGCGGGGCCGGAACTCCTCGTCGAGTGCCGCGAGTTGAACGGTTGCCGCACCGGTGAAAAAATCCTTCCTCCATGCAAAGTGTGATCTTCTGCCGCTTCTCTGACTCAGACCGGCGGCGTTACGAGACCCTGATCGGAGGCGGCACGACTCAGCCATGACTCACCCGCCTCCACCACCTCGCCGTCACGGATTCCGTGTGTCTCTCTGGGATGTCTTGATCCTGCTGCTGAGCCTCGGCCTCACGTTCTGGCTCAGGGCGCAGGATTTTCCGTTGTGGTGGATCCTTCCGATGGTCGTGGGGCATTTCTTCCTCTTTTGCAATGTGTTCCGGGTGTGGTGGCGGCTGGAGCTGTCCTGGGCGGTGGCTTTTGTGATGCTGGTCGGAATTCATCTGGCTGCGGGCCACATAGGCTGGCTGTCGCCCCTGATCATGCAGACGCCCGTGACGCTGTTCGTGGTGTGGCTGCAAATGCGCTCGCCCTGGTATCACGGCATCTTGGCCCGGCGGGTGAATCCACGATTGAATGAGTCTTTGGACGGCGCACCCTGATTTCCCCCGCCTCTCGCTCGAAGCGCTGGAGCTTTTGTTGCTGCAGGGAGCTGAACACAAAGCTCGCCTTGGAGAAAAACGAAACGCTCGGTTCACGAGGCGCGGATGGTTGCCTCAGCATGGCAGAAAACGTTGCAGCACTTCGAAATGGCCGGTGGCGGCGCTGATGTCAGTGTTCAGATCCTCCATACGGATCTTGTATGGCGAATCGACAGGCGTGATGAACGGCACTCGGCAGACGCGGGCAAAAATCATGCCGTGATAACGGCCCGTGATGACGAACCGCGAACGTGCGATGGCTGCAAAGGCCTCCTGCGGCCCTGGCCGGGCGATGATCTGCGACTGGGGAAACTGTGCGGCGACCTCAAGGAGCAGCTTGTCATCGTCCACCGGTGCTCCCATGCCCAGCCAGAGAGTGGCGGCATCGCTGGCGGCAAACTGCCGCATGTAATGATGGATCAGCACGTTCCGTGCATTGACGAGACCCGCAGGAATCAGTGTGATGACTCGAGGCACCTCCTCGGTCAATTCGACCTTCGGTTGATACAGATAGGCCGCATCTGGAAAAAACCGCACGTCATTCCGGCCACTCAGTTCCTGTGCGATGCGCACGCAGTTCGGTGAGCGCAGCGTGATGAAGGCCGCTAACTTCAAATAGGGCACCCATGGTTTCAGCGCGGCGGCATACTCGGCCTCGCGGTTGACCTGAAATTGAAAACCGCAGGACAAGATGCCCCACGGAATGCCACGCGCGATGGCGGCGTCCATGTAGAACTTCATGGCACGGAAGTGTGGCGATTCCGCGTCCGCCTGGCCTTCCTTCGGGTTATTGTAGAGAATGCCACCGCCACCGAGAACGAGCAGCGTGAGATCTTCCGGGAGGGCAGCAGGCAGGTCGGAATTGTAGATCACCCACTCGTGCTCCGGCCATTGCTGCGCGAAGACGAGCGGATAGGTGTCGTCACCGACGTTGCCATAACCGGATGCGCCGACCCAGGCGATTTTCATGGTCACAACCAAGCGCAGGGTTCGGCATGCCGCCAGTCTTCAAGAGGCTCAAGTGCTGAGAAAACGATCATGCGGCTGCCCAAAGTGCTTTTTCCCTCTCGGTTCAGGAAATCGAGCTCCTGCGTGAGATGCGGCGAGGTGAATGCGGCTCGGTGCCATCTGCGAAGCTTCCTGGCCCGTGACGCAAGCCTGATGGAGCAGGGTTAGACGTGCTTTGGGCTGCTCATCACGATGCCCGAAAACTAAACCCCATCCCAACCGATGTCGGCGGAGACGGGGTTCAGTGGGGGTTTTGGGTTTCAGATCACTTCTTCAAATCGAAGCGATCCAAATTCATGACTTTGGTCCAGGCGGCGACGAAGTCGGTGACGAATTTCGCTTTGGCATCCTCGCTGGCATAGACCTCGGCGGTGGCGCGGAGTTGCGAGTTCGAGCCGAAGACGAGATCGATGGAGGTGGCCATCCACTTCATCGCGCCGGTTTCGCGGTCGGTGCCCTCGTAGAAGTGCTCGCAGCGGGGTGAAACCTTCCATTCGTTGTCCATGCTGAGCAGGTTCACGAAGAAGTCATGGGTGAGGGCACCACGATTTTTCGTCAACACCCCGAGATCAGGATGACCGGTGTTTGTGCCGAGCGCTCGCATGCCGCCGATGAGCACGGTCATCTCAGGAACGGAGAGCGTGAGGAGTTGGGCACGGTCCACGAGATTTTCGGGTGCAGGGCGGTCAAGCTCGTGACCGAGGTAGTTGCGGAAGCCATCGTGCTTCGGTTCGAGCACGGCGAAGGATTCCACATCGGTCTGGTCCTGCGTGGCATCCACGCGGCCGGGGCTGAAGGGCACCGTCACCTCATGACCAGCCTTCTTTGCGGCGGCTTCGACCGCGGCGCTGCCGCCGAGCACGATCAGATCCGCAAGCGAGACCTTCTTTTTGCCGGTGTTGAACTCGGTTTGGATCTTCTCCAGCGCGGCGAGCACTTTGGCGAGCTGCGCCGGGTTGTTCACTTCCCAGTCTTTTTGCGGAGCGAGACGAATGCGGGCACCATTGGCACCGCCGCGTTTGTCACTGCCACGGAAGGTGGAAGCGGAAGCCCAGGCGGTGGAGACGAGTTCGGCGGTGGTGAGGCCGCAGTCGAGCAGCTTCGCTTTGAGCTGGGCGATGTCCTGCTCGTTGACGAGTTCATGATCCAGGTCTGGCAGCGGGTCCTGCCAAATGAGTTTTTCCTTCGGCACTTCAGGGCCAAGATAACGTGCCAGCGGCCCCATGTCGCGATGCGTGAGCTTGAACCAAGCCTTGGCGAAGGCGTCAGCGAACTCGCCTGGATTCTCCAAGAAGCGCTTGGAGATCTTGTGGTAGATCGGGTCTTCACGCAGCGCGATGTCGGTGGTGAACATTATCGGCGCATGTGATTTGCTAGCGACGTGCGCATCCGGCACGGTGCCTTTGCCAGCACCGCCTTTCGGTGTCCATTGTTGAGCGCCAGCGGGGCTTTTGGTCAGTTCCCATTCATAGGCGAAGAGGTTGGTGAAGTAACCGTGCGACCAGGTTCGCGGCGTGGTCGTCCAGGCACCTTCGAGACCGCTGGTGATGGTGTCTTCCGCGTTGCCTTTGCCGAACTTGTTTTTCCAACCGAGACCCATTTCCTCCAGCGGTGCGGCTTCGGGTTCGGGGCCGACGTTGCCCTCTGGCGGTGCTGCTCCATGCGCCTTGCCAAAGGTGTGACCACCGGCGATGAGCGCGACGGTCTCCTCGTCATTCATCGCCATGCGGGCAAAGGTATCGCGGATGTCCTTGGCAGCAGCCAGCGGGTCGGCTTTGCCGTTCGGTCCTTCGGGATTCACATAAATGAGGCCCATTTGCACGGCGGCGAGCGGCTTTTCCAGCATGCGCTCGTCCTTGTAGCGCTTGTCACCCAGCCAGGTGCTCTCTGGCCCCCAGTAGATGTCTTCCTGCGGCTCCCATACATCGGCTCGACCACCGGCAAAGCCGAAGGTTTTGAAGCCCATGGATTCGAGCGCGACATTGCCGGTGAGGATCATCAAGTCGGCCCAAGAGATCTGGTTGCCATATTTCTGTTTGATGGGCCAAAGCAGGCGGCGCGCCTTGTCCAGGTTCCCATTGTCCGGCCAGCTATTCAGCGGGGCAAAGCGCTGTGTGCCATAGCCCGCTCCGCCGCGACCATCGCTCACGCGGTAAGTGCCGGCGCTGTGCCAGGCCATGCGGATCATGAAAGGGCCGTAGTGACCCCAATCGGCCGGCCACCACTTCTGCGAGGTGGTCATGAGTTCACTGAGATCCTTTTTCAGCGCAGCGAGATCGAGCTTCTTGAACTCCTCGGCATAATTGAAGCCCTCGCCCATCGGGTTTCCCTTCGGCGAGTTTTGATGAAGGATCTTGAGGTTGAGCTGGTTCGGCCACCAGTCGCTGTTCGTCATGGCTCCGGCAGCCGTGTGGCGGCTAGGAGCTGCGGGTGCGCCCATCACCGGGCACTTACTGATGTCATTCATCGGTTTGTCGGTTAGTGGCTGCGCGGGCTTGTCTTGAGCTGATGCAAAGACTGCCGGAGTCAGCATCAGCGAGGCAAGCAAGGCCTTGTGTTTGGAGGGTTTCATGGCTTCAGGTCGGTGGTGTGTTGGGGGGTGTGGACCAGGTTTGGAGGTCAACTCCCAATGGTTGATGGATGATGTTGAATGCATCCAATGCATTGTCTGAATGCTTGCCATGCACGCGGCGCATCGCTATGGGGCAGCATGCGCAACGAACTGAATTTCCACCTGCTCGAACAATTCGTGGCTCTGGCACGGACCAAAAACTTCACCCGTGCGGCTGAGGAGCTGAATCTTTCCCAATCCGCGCTGAGCCGCGCCATTCAAAAACTCGAAGAGCAGCTCGGACAACCTCTGTTTGAGCGCAAGCCGCGCGAGGTCGTGCTCACAGATCACGGTGAACTGCTGCTGGAGCGCTCCCAGTACATTTTGAAGCTCATGGAGGACATCTTTGCCGAGCTATCCGAGGCTGGCCGTCGTGGCCGTATCCGGCTCGGTGCCATTCCGACCATCGCGCCTTACTTCCTGCCCGGCTTGCTGAGCCGTTTCGCCAAAGCGCACCCAGACATCGCGGTCATCGTGCAGGAAGACACGACCGAAAACCTCATCAAACGGTGCAGCCATGGCGAGATCGACCTCGCCATCCTCGCCATGCCTGTCATCGCGAAGTATCTGGAGGTCGAGCCGCTCTTTGATGAGGAACTGCTGCTCGTGCTGCCGGTTGGGCATCCGCTCGCCGCCTCGAAGGCGGTCGCCATTGATGCTGTGGATGGCTACCCTTTCGTCATGCTGAGTGAGGCGCACTGCCTGTCGGACAACATCGCCACATTCTGCCGCCGAAAATCCGTACAGCCCGTCACCATCGAGCGCACCAGCCAGCTCACCACCGTGCAGGAGCTGGTGACGCTGAACCACGGCGTCTCCATCGTCCCCGAAATGGCGCGGAAGACCGATGCCAGCGACCGCCGCATCTACCGCTCCTTCAGCGGCGAAAAGCCCACGCGCACCGTGGCCATGATGTGGAACTCGTATCGTTTTCAAAGCAAGGCGGTGAAGACACTGATGGAGCACCTGCGGGTGAAACCAAAGCCATCCAGAGGCCAGTCCAGGCGGAGTCAATGATCCCAACGTCGGGGCTGCGCATCTTCGCGTTGATCCTTGGCTGCCCCAAGGTAACAGAGACACATGATCCTAACGCTACCCAAGTGGTTCGACCTCCACACACACTTTCGCCAAGGCTCCGCGGTGCCTGCTTATGTCAAGGCGCATCTCGACATGGGCTGCGCAGGCGCTCTGGCCATGCCAAACACCCAGCCGCCGGTGTCTCGGGTCTCCGGTGCGGCTCAAAGCGATGGCTGGAGCATCGAGAGCTACTCGGCCGAGCTCCGCGCCGCAGGGGCGGAGGCTTTTGAGCAGCTCATCGTACCGCTCTATCTCACGCGGCACACCACCGCAGAGATGATTCGCGAAGGCGCGGCATCGGGTCTGCTGCGCGCCTGCAAATACTACCCGCCGCATGGCACCACGAACTCAGAACATGGCATGCCGATGGATGATCTCATCGGCGGTGAGGTCTTCCGTGCCATGGAGGAATGCGGCATCGTGCTCTGCATCCATGGCGAGCAGCACGCCTTGAGCGGGCCGGATTACATCGACGCGCAGCAGAATGCGGAGACGCGGTTTTACACCGAGCGCATGCCGCGACTGCTCGCCGCGCATCCAAAGCTGCACATCGTGTGCGAGCACATCACCACGCGCACGGCGGCGGAGTTTGTGGCGAACGCTCCCGAGCATGTCGGAGCGACGATCACGCCGCAGCACCTGCTCTACACGCTAGGGCATCTGATTCAGGGGCTGAAGTATCACCTCTACTGCCTGCCCATCGTGAAGTTCCAGGAGGATCGCGCCGCGCTGCGTCATGCGGTGACGACCACTGGCCAAACCAAGTTCTTCGCTGGAACTGACAGCGCTCCGCACACGACCAAAGCCACCGCTTGCGGTTGTGCTGCGGGTTGCTTCACCGGCGGCTGCGCTCCGCAACTGTATGCGATGGCCTTTGAAGAAGCAGGCGTCGATCTCGGCTCAAGCGAAGGTCTGGCCCTCTTCGAGCGCTTCCTCAGCCTCAATGGCCCCGCGTTCTACGGCTTCCCGGCATCGCCGCAGCATTTTCAGATCGAGAAAGCCGCCTCACAGATGCCCATTCTTGAAACACCCGCCGGTTCGGTGACTCCGCTACCACTGGGCATGGGTTTGGAACTGACGTGGCGAATGGTGGGTTGAGGACACCCCATTTTCCATTCCCATGTCATCCCTGAACGTCATCGCCAAACTGCGCACCTGCTACACGGATAAATTCGGCGTGCCGCGTCAGTCAGGTCTCGTTCCTGCTGCCTGGGGTGTCATCGAGTTTGAGCCTGCTTATCGCCGCGCCGAAGCGGTGCGGGGCATAAAGGAGTTCAGTCATCTGTGGCTGATCACGCAGTTTCATCTGGTGAACGAGGAGCCGACCTCACTCACGGTGCGCCCGCCGAAGCTGGGTGGGAATGAACGGCGCGGGGTTTTTGCCACACGTTCGCCGTTTCGACCGAACCGGCTGACCTTGAGTGTCGTGAAGCTGGATCGCGTGGAACTCGATGGGAACACAGCCCCGCGTTTGTTCGTCTCCGGCGTCGATCTTGTCGATGGCACCCCGGTTTTCGACATCAAGCCCTACATTCGTTATGCCGATTCGATTCCTGAGGCGCGCAGCAGCTTTGCCACCACTCCGCCGCCGCCGGTGCCGGTGCTCTGGGAATGCCAAAGCAGCGTGCCAGAGGAGGTGCGAGTCATCATCGACCAATCCCTGGCTCAGCAGCCGCAGCCAGCTTACCATGACGACAGTGATCGAGCCTACGCCACAGAGATCGCTGGCTGGCGCGTGAAGTGGGCGTCAAAGCCAGAATGCGCCAGGGTGTTGAGCTGTGAAAAGGTGGAGTGAGACGAGGCAGCCCGCTCAAACACCACGCCTGATGGTTACAGGCGGATTTCCATCGCCGTCGCCGCACGGTGCGCTTTCGCCCGGGCTTCATGGATGTTCTCAGCGCGGGCGAGCGTCACCGCCATGCGACGCTGGCCGTTGACGCTCGGTTTGCCAAACAGGCGCACCTGCGTGTCTGGTTCGGCGAGCACTTGATCGAGGCGACCGAACTGCACTTGGGACGATTCGCCTTCCACTAGCACCGCGCAGCTGGCGCTGGGGCCGTGCTGATGAATGTTCGGAATCGGCAGGCCCAAGATCGCCCGCACATGCAGTGCAAACTCGCTCAAGTCCTGCGAGATGAGCGTGACCAGACCGGTGTCATGCGGACGGGGCGAAACCTCGCTGAAGATCACGTCATCGCCCTTGATGAACATCTCGACGCCGAAGAGTCCTCGCCCGCCAAGCGCCTCGGTGATGGCTCCGGCCATGTGCTCGGCCGATTCGAGCGCTTTTTTCGACATCGGGTGCGGCTGCCAAGACTCGCGGTAGTCCCCCTTGATCTGCGTGTGGCCCACCGGTGCGCAAAACGAGGTGCCTCCGACATGCCGCACGGTCAGCATCGTGATTTCATAGTCAAAATCGACGAAGCCTTCGACGATCACCTTGCCCTTGCCCGCACGTCCGCCCTCCTGGGCGTACTGCCACGAGTGCTTGATGTCAGAGGCAGTTTTCACCACGCTCTGGCCTTTGCCAGAGCTACTCATGATCGGCTTCACCACGCAGGGCATGCCGATTTTTTCAATCGCGGCCCGGAACTCCTCCTCGGTGGCGGCAAACACATACGGTGACGTCTTGAGACCCAGCTCCTCGGCGGCGAGGCGGCGGATGCCTTCGCGGTTCATCGTGAGCTTGGCCGCCCGGGCGGTGGGAACGACGCGGAAGCCTTCGTTTTCGAGATCCAGCAGCGTGTCCGTGGCGATGGCCTCGATCTCCGGCACGATGCAGTCCGGCTTCTCTAATTCGACCAAGCGGCTCAGCGCCTCGCCATCAAGCATGAAGATGATGTGGCTGCGATGCGCCACCTGCATGGCCGGCGCGTTTGCGTAGCTGTCCACCGCGATGACCTCACAGCCGAGGCGTTGGAGTTCGATGACGACCTCCTTGCCCAGCTCACCGGAACCGAGGAGCATGACTTTGGTAGCGGAGGAGGAAAGGGGAGTGCCGATGCGTGCCATGCCGTCACTTAGGACGGCAGTCAGCGAGTTTCAAACCGCGATTCATGCGGATTCATGCGCTCCCATTCGTGAATCCCGACCTATTTCCCCATCACCAGCTTCAAAGCCGCCATGAGATCAAGGCATGCCGCGAAAACGCTAGGGTGCTCAAAATCAGCAGGCTTTGCCGGTTCTTGTGTTTGCGAGAGCTAACTCAGCGAGAAAAACCAGTATTTTGACAAATATGACTCTGCTTCAAATGCCGTTCAGATGTCATTTCAAGCCATCCTTCGGGTTAACCAGCTTCTCCGCAGTGCCTCATAAAAAAGGACACCGAGAGGGGAGGGGACCGGCGAAGCGCATCGTGTCGCTTGTCAGCGGGCCTCGCCTCGCGCACAATCCGCGACCACATGAGCGATCTGACGCCCGAACCTCCTGAAACTGAAAAATCCAAGCCCCCGACCTCGCCGGAGGAGGTCACGCGCAAGCTGGAGGACTTCATCAAAAACACCCTCGGCGGTCAGGTGCTCTTCACCCGCATCGAAGGCTCTGGCGTGCGACCAGCACAGGATGGCGCTGAAAAAGCCGAGGGCGAGCCAGTGGCGGACCATGGCGCGGCCTTTGAATTTCATTACAAGCCCGCGGACATCAAGGCACACCTCGACCGCTTCGTGATCCGCCAGGATGAGGCCAAAAAAGTGCTCGCCACGGCGGTGTGTGATCATTACCACCATGCGCAGATGCTGCGGGAAGACCGCGAGTCCGGCTCCACTGGTCCACGCCTGGAATTTTCGAAGCAAAACGTCATCATCATCGGCCCCACAGGTGTGGGAAAGACCTACCTCGTCAAACACATCGCTGATCTCATCGGCGTGCCGTTTGTGAAGGCCGATGCGACGAAATTCAGCGAAACCGGCTACGTCGGCGCGGATGTGGACGATCTGGTGCGTGATCTCGTGGCGAAAGCGAACGGCGACATCGACCTGGCCGAGCACGGCATTATTTATCTGGATGAAATCGACAAGCTGAGCAGCGGACCGGAAAAGCTAGGCCGTGATGTGAGCGGACGCGGCGTGCAAACCGCGCTGCTGAAGCTGATGGAGGAGACCGAGGTGCCGCTCTATGCGCCCAACGACATCCGCAGCCAGATGCAGATGATGTTCGACACG
>JAJTDU010000053.1 GCA_021298725.1 Verrucomicrobiaceae bacterium
CTTGGCCGGGGTGTGATTCAGCTTCGACGTCTCTACTGAAGTAAACTGGTGGTTCGCGGTTAGTTTCGCGAACCACCTTTTGTTTTGATCACCACCAGACGTTTTGCAGCCATAGATAAGCTATCATGAACGCTTTCATCAAAATCTTCGCTCCGTCGGACTCTTCATCTGCCTAGCAAGGTTTGCATGTTGGGTGTGTTTGTTGCGGCGGAGGTGCTTGAGGTTAGGGGAAGTGTCGTTCACTAGGCTTTTGTAGAGGCTGCCAAGGTTGGTGTGGAGAAACCGAAGGGATTGCTGCCGGTGAAGTGGTGGAACGATCAATTCACGAATTGCCAGTCGAACCCGTTTTTCGTCGGAGATGAACCTCAAACGGTCCCGCTAGATGTTGAGCAGCCAGCCAGCGAAGTTTGGCAGCACCGTGGCCAGTACCGGGAGCTGCAAGGTCTGCTCCCGCCTTTTTTACACCAAGAGAGGCACCCGGGTGCCTCTCAGCGATTTTTCAGCTAGGTAGCTGCGATGATAACTGTCGCGTTGCGATGACTCGCCCTGACGCCATTCTTCGGGGGCGCACTTGAAGGCCTACTCGAGTTCGTCGAGGTCGGTGCTTGGACGGAGGGCTTAGAAAGTGCCAGCCTCGGCTGAGCCAAGGAAGCCTGCGGCGACGGCTGGTGCAGTGCGGGTGGGCACTTCACGACGAGACCAGGAGGAATGAACCGTGTTCATGGCTGGTTTGTGAATAAACGCGGTTGAAGTGGGGGAGGTTTTTTTGCTTTGAGCGCGACTGATCACCACTGGGCATGGAAGCGATGCCAAAATGGTATGGCGATGGCGTGTATCAGCGGACAGCTTGGCCTCGTATAACCGTTATCACGAACATGAATTGCGATCACGAAGTCATCATCATCGGCGGGGGCCCGGCGGGCACCAGCACGGCATCCATCCTCGCCGAACACGGCCACAAGGTGCTCGTCATTGAGCGGGAAAAGTTTCCGCGCTACCACGTCGGCGAATCGCTCATCCCATTCACCTTTGGGCCGCTGGAGCGGTTGGGATTGATCCCGACGATGAAGAAGTCACACTTCACGAAAAAGTACAGTGTCAGTTTTGTGCAGCCAGACGGCAAAAAGTCGCAGCCCTTTTACTTCTTCAACCGCTACGACCGCGAAACCGTCGCACAGACGTGGCAGGTGATGCGTTCCGAGTTTGACCAGATGCTCATGAATCATGCGCGGAGCAAGGGCGCGGAAGTGCGCGAGGAGACATCCGTCACGCAGCTTCTCAAAGACGACAGTGGCAAAGTCATCGGTGTCGAGGTGGTGAACAAGGATGGAACCAAAGAGCACTTGCTCACGAAGCTTGTCATCGACGCGTCAGGCAAGGAAGCCTTCGCTTCTGTGCGCGAAGGATGGCGCGTCGGCGATCCTTATCTGAACAAGGTGGCCGTGTGGACCTACTACAAAGGGTCCAAGCGTGAGGCCGGGATCGACGAAGGTTCCACGACTATTGCTTTCGTGCCAGACAAGGGCTGGTTCTGGCACATTCCCATGCACAATGACAGGGTCAGCGTCGGCATCGTGGCCGAGGGCAAGTATTTGAGCCGAGATGGCGTGAAGGACCCGAAGGCGATGTTCGAGCGTGAGATCGGCGAAAACCAATGGATCAAGGAGCATCTATCGGAAGGCAGTTGCACTGGTGAATTTTGGATCACCAGCGAGTACACCCGCTACGCGAAGTATGGCGCAGCACCGGGCCTACTGCTCGTGGGTGATGCGTATGCGTTCCTTGACCCCGTTTTCAGCAGCGGCGTGCTGCTGGCTCTCAAGAGTGGCGTCCTGGCCGGGGATGCCGTGCACGAGGCGCTGGTGGCTGGCGACCTCTCTCCGCAGCGCTTCGCAGGGTATGCGGGCACCATGCGCCAGGGCCTCGATAACATGCGCAAGTTGATCTATGCCTTCTACAATCCGAATTTCTCCTTCAAGGACGTAGTGGTGAAATATCCCGAGGCCGGTGGCGAAATCACTGACTGCCTCAGCGGCGACGTGAACAAGGACTACACCTCGCTCTGGGCCAAGATCCGTGAGTTTTCACCGATTCCCGATGAGCTGCCTTATGGCGTGCCTTTTGCTGCGTAATGATTCTTCAGGAAGCACACAGCAGGAAGGAAAAACGATAGCAAAACATTTCCAATCATGTTCTCACGCCATGATGGCGGAAACACGAGCACGTAGCCCGCGTGCTTCACCAGTGCTGCGAAGCTGGAGACGCAAAACGTCATCAGAAACAGACGAACACCACCCACAGGTACATTTTCGTCACATAGCCGGATGAAGATCGTGTGCTGAGGATCAGCGCCGCGCCGATGATGCTCACCACCCACCAGATGAAGCATCAGAGAATGATGCGGCCGGTGGAGAGGTTCTGGAGGTAGCGGATGAGGAGCATGCGCAGAGGGTGAAGCGCTTCGCATGCCATATCGAGGCTTCGCGTAGCGGATGGCGACAGCCTTCCACTGAGCGCCCCGGAGTTCACGCGAGGATGCCCTTCACCACCTTCGCCGGTTCCACGCCGGTGAGTTTGAAATCCAGGCCCTGCGCACGGAAGGTGAAGCGCTCATGATCAATGCCGAGCTGATTCATCACCGTGGCGTGCAGGTCATGCACATGCACCGGATTCTCGGCCACGTTGTAGCTGAAGTCGTCCGTCGCTCCATAAGTCATGCCCGGTTTGATGCCGCCACCGGCCATCCACATGGTAAAGCAGCGCGGATGATGATCACGCCCGGCCTCCGGGCTGTCCCACTTGCCTTGACCCGCGACACCTCGCCCAAATTCACCGCCCCAGAGCACCAGTGTCTCGTCGAGCAGGCCGCGTTGCTTCAAATCCTTGATCAGCGCCGCGCTCGGCTGGTCGGTGTCGCGACAACGCGCGGTGCACCAGCTCGGCAAACGGCTGTGATGATCCCAATCGGGATGAAAGAGCTGAATGAAGCGCACCCCGCGCTCGGCCAGCCGTCGTGCGAGGATGCAATTCGCCGCGTAACTGCCTGCACGCCGCGAATCCGGCCCATACATCTCGAACACATGATCTGGCTCATCGCCGAGGTCCGTCAGCTCCGGAACGCTGGCCTGCATGCGGTAGGCCATTTCATACTGGCGGATGCGTGTGGTGATCTCCGGGTCCTGCGTTTGCTCAAAACGCATCTGATTCAGCTCAGCAAGCCCATCGAGCATGCCGCGGCGCAAATGACGCGGCAGGCCTTCGGGATCGGTCAGATACAAAACGGGGTCCTTCGAGTTTCGCAGCTTCACACCTTGATAGCGGCTCGGCAGGAAACCACTGCCCCAGTAGTGATCGTAGAGCGGCTGATCGCTCGGGCGCTGCATCTTCGAGATCAGCACGAGGTAGTCCGGCAGGTTGCGGTTCACGCTGCCGAGACCGTAGCTGATCCACGCGCCCATGCTCGGACGGCCGGGAAGCTGGTGACCGGTCAAAAACTGCGTCATCGCCGGTGCGTGATTGATTTGATCCGTCGTCATCGACTTGATGAAGCACAAGTCATCCGCCACGCCCTGCAAATGCGGCAGCCATTCACTGATCGTCGCGCCGCTCTGGCCGCACTTCGCAAATTTCGTGATGCCCGGCAGGATGAGCTGCTTCTGGTTCGCCGTCATCGTCGTCAGCCGCTGACCCTGACGAACGCTTTCCGGCAGTTCCTTGCCTGCCCATTGCATCAGGCCCGGCTTGTGATCAAACAGCTCGATCTGCGACGGTCCGCCCGATTGCGTGAGGAAAATAACCCGCTTCGCCTTCGGCGCAAAATGCGGCAGTGAGGGCAAGCCGAGCACGTCTTGCTGCGCCATCGAGTTCAGCGCCATCGCACCGACGGAGACGCCAGTGCATTGGCCGAGAAAGTAGCGGCGGGTGGTGTTGAGAGGTCCGTCGTTCATGATTCGCGATGCAATTTGTAGGGATATACATTCCCGCTGTTCCACTGGCACACATACAGGTCCCCCTGCGTGTCCACGCAGACGTCGTGGCAGTTGTTGAAGATGGGCTGGTCTTGCAGCAGCACCTTTAAGGAGCCGTTTTCATACTCGGGTGCGTGACCGCCGGGATTGGAGATCACCTTGTCGTTCGCATCCAGGATGGTCACAAAGCCGCGGCTCTGCCACATGCGGTAGTCGTTCGGTTTTGCGCCAAAGCAGACGCCGGAATACAGATCCGTGCCGTGGATGACCGGACGGCTCACATACGCGCCGGGCAGATACACACCGCGCACATGCGTGCCGTCGAGCTTGAACCAGTTGAACTCGTTGCGGACACGTTCGGTGACGACGAGTAACGGCTCGCCGCTACGCGAGTCGATGGCGACACCATGCGCCTGCATGAACTTGCCCGGATTCGTCGGCTGCGTGCTCTTGCCGCCGAACTTCGAGATGAATTGGCCGTCCTTGTCGAAGCGCAGCACATACTGCGAGCCATATCCATCCGCGACGTAGATGTCGCCATTCGGCGCGACGGCGCTTTCGGTGGGTGCATAGGCCTCATTCGGTTTGTAGAGGCCTTCTTTCGTCGGATTCGGCAGTTCGAGCACGATCTGGCCGTCCAGCGTGGTCTTCACCACACGCCCCGTGGTTTCGCAGATGTAGAGGTGACCGTCGTGGAAGGTCAAACCGTGTGCGCCATTCATGCCGAGCGTCCACTGGCCGAGCAGAGCGCCCTTCACGTCGTAGATGAGCACGTTGTTCTGCTTGTGATTCGTGAGCAGAAACAAGCGACCATCCGGCACCTGCACCATTTCATGGCAATCCTTCACCGGCGCCTTCGCCGCGTCCGCCTGGCTCCACAGCTTGTCCACGCGATAACGATGCGTACCATGACCGATGATCGCGCCGTGAAACTCCGGAGCGGTTTTGGCGAGCGTTTGGACAAAGGGCGCTGCAAGAGCGGCTGATAGAAAGTGGCGGCGGGTTTTCATGGCTCGTTTTTTCTTGGTCAAAGATGGGGAGTCTGATTTTTTACCCCAAATCTTTTACCAGCTATTCATGGGTGATGGCTTCGTCGAGATTGAGCACCAAAGTGGCCACGAGCGCGTGCGCGGCCAGTTCAGGGGATGTTTTGAGTTTGCGGGCGTCTTCGGGATGTTCGCGGTAGTGGGTCAGAGCGCGGTCGAGTTCGCGTTGGAGCACCGAAAGCTCTTTTGCCGTCGCTTTTCGGCTCAAAACGGCCTCGTAGAGCATGGGGAGTCTTTCTTCGGCTTTCGCGGCCAGCATTCGCTTCGAGAGCCCTTGCGAGGCTTCCATGATGGTCTGGTCATTGAGCAAGGTGAGGGCTTGGAGTGGTGTGTTGGTGCGTGACATCGACACCTCGCACACGCGACGCTGGGCGCTGTCAAAGAGGAACGTCGGCGCGATGCTGCGCCGCCAGAAGGCATACAGCGTGCGTCGATACTGCGCCGTGCCCTGGCTTGGCTCGTAGGTGAAGCGGCCCATGAAAATCTCTTCCCACACGCCCTCCGGCTGATGCGGCCGCACCGGCGGCCCGCCGAGCGCAGGATTCAGCAAACCGGAGGAAGCGAGTGCTGCATCACGAATCATCCATGCAGGCAGACGGAAGCGTGGACCGCGTGACAGAAGAAGATTGGTCGGATCAGACGGATCCGTCCGATCGGACGATTGTTGATACGCCTCACTCGTCACGATGGTTTTGATGAGGCGTTTCACGTCCCAGCCGTTGTCCATGAAATCGACGGCGAGCCAGTCGAGCAGCTCGGGATGCGTCGGGCGCTGGCCTTGGAGGCCGAAATCATCCGGTGTGCGCACCAACCCGGCACCGAAGAGCATCTGCCACACCTGATTCACAAACACGCGGGCAGTGAGCGGGTTCTCCTTCGACATGATCCACTTCGCGAGGCCGATGCGATCCTTCGCCAGGCCTTCTGGCCACGGCGCAATGGCGGCTGGAGCACCGCGCTGGACGACATCGCCTTTTTTGTCCCAAACGCCGCGTAGGAGCACATGCGTGTCACGCGGCTGCTTGCGCTCGGTCAGCACCATGACGTTCAATTTGCCTGCGGCGGTCTGCACTTCCTTGAGCTGCGCATTCGCGCGATCCAGCGACGCATTCGCGAGCTGGTACGGCTCATAATCTTCCAAAAACTGCGCCAGGAGCTTCTCGCGGTCGATTTGACCCTTCGCGAGCTTTTCGAGCGGCGTGGGCCCGAGTTCGCGCACGGCTGGTCCGGGCTGATCGGTCGCGGAAAGCCGGAATTTCGCGATGTTGGCGTCGCCATTCGTCGAACGATGCCGCAGCTCGAAAATGAGTTCTTCATCGTTTTCGAGCACCAGCGGCTCGGCAAGGCCGTAAAGCGCCGTGTGGGGCTGATCTTGGGGAAATCCCTTCGTGGTCCAGCCATTGCGCGGATCGTCATCGAGCGTGCCTTTCACATCGCCATACTCGCGGGCCTTGCCTTCGACCTTCGTGTCCGCCACGGCGCTTTTCACGAGGACGTCGCGGATCTGCGAGCTGCCTTTGCGGCGCACCTGCACTTTGATGTCGGTGAGGATGAACTCGCCTGACTTACCACGCGAGAGAGCGCCGTCTTGCGGCAGCACTTCCAGCTTCAAACCGGCGAGGCGCGGCAGTTTGATCGTGGAGATGAGGCGGTAGTCATCTTGCTTCGGATTTGGGCCGCTGGTGGTGACGATGCCATCCTTCGTTTGAGCGAGCTTTGTGCCCTCCTGCGACTCCACTGCGCCGAGAACGACCTGCCACGCGTTGTGATCCGGCTTGATGCGCTGCCGCTGCTCATCCAACCACTTCGCGAAGGGCTTCTCCGCGTCCGCCTTGGCCTTCGCTTCGATGGGTTGGCGTGCTTCGACGAGCTTTTGCGATTCCTCGACGGCTCGCTTCGCGTTCGGCGATTGGTAGGGCATGTAGGGCTTCGCATTGGTGCCCGCCGCGCCGTCTTCGTCGATGCTGTTGAAGAAGGCATTCAGCGCGTAGTAGTCGTGGTGAGAGATGGGATCAAACTTGTGCGTGTGGCACTGCGTGCAGCCCAGTGTGAGCCCGAGCCACACCGTGCCCATGGTGTTCACGCGGTCGATGACGTAGTCGATGCGGCTCTCTTCCTTTTCGCGACCGCCCTCGCCGTTCGTCATGTGATTGCGGTGAAAGCAGGTGGCCAGTTTTTGCTCCGGCGTGGCATTGGGCAGCAAATCACCCGCGAACTGCTCCAGCGTGAACTGGTCGAAAGGCTTGTTGGCATGGAAGGACTCCACCACATAGTCCCGCCAAGGCCAGTTCGTGCGCGTGGCATCGGACTGGAAGCCGTCCGTATCCGAGTAGCGAGCGGCATCGAGCCAGAACATGGCCATGCGTTCGCCGTAGTGGGGTGAACTCAAGAGCGCGTCGATGTAGTTAGACAGGTCCGACTTGTCCGACGGCGGCAGCCCCGTGAGGTCAAAAGCCAGTCTGCGCCTCAGCGTGTGCTCTGGAGCCTTCGGAGACATCTTCAGCCCTTCTTTCGCCAAGCGTGCCTTGACGAAGAAATCGACCGGATGGCCTTCGGTCTTCGCTTTGATGGGCTTTTCGAAGGACCAATGTTTGCCCCACACGCTGCCTTCAGCGATCCATCGCTTCAAGAGAGCCACTTGCTCGGCTTTGAGCTTCGGTTTGTGCGACTTTGGCGGCGGCATGACCTCCTCGGGATCGTCGGAGGTGATGCGGTCGATGAAATCGCCGGACTTCAGCACCTCGCGGGCACCTTCTTGAGTATCGAGCCGCAGATCGGCTTTGCGGTGGCCTGCGTCCTGGCCGTGGCAGCTCAGGCAGTTGTCGGAGAGCAGCGGCAGCACCTCGCGACTAAAACTTACCGGCTCCGCTGCGGCGGAAGCGGTGAGGCTAAGGAGGAGAATCAGATATTTCGTCATGCGGAGCACCATGAACAAACCAACGTGCTCTAAACATGCAAGGTGCGTGCATTGGCTTTGGACAATCCTGAGATTTTTCATCTTGCTCCCGTTTCCGCAGGCAAAAAACGCCACGCTGGCGCGTTCCTCCTTTGCATGACCACTCACTCGCTCTCACGCCGCCATTTCCTCGGCACCACGCTCGCTGCCGCCACGGGTTTTTCGCTTCCACGGTTCGCTTCGGCGGCGGAGAAGCCGAACTCGGTCTTCAATGGGGTGCGCATCGGGTGCATCACCTACAGCTATCGCAGCATGGCGAAGACGGCGGAGGAGACGCTCAAGGCGCTCGTCGATTGCGGCATCAGCGAAACCGAGCTCATGGGTGGACCGACACAGCTTTTCGCAGGCATCAAAGGCGGTAAGATCACCGATGCGGAGCGTGAGCAGCAGATCGCCAAGTGCGTTGAGATGCGGAAGATGTTCAACGACGCGGGTGTGAACATTCACATCCACAAGATGGGCTTTGGTCAGTCGAATGAGGAGATCGAGTTCAGCTTCCTCGTGGCGAAGGCGCTGGGCTGCACCGGCGTGACCACCGAGCGCAATGCCATCCTCGCTGCGCGTGTCGCGCCGTTTGCGGACAAGCACCAGATCTGGGTCGGCTTCCACAACCACACGAACAACCTGCCGGAGATGGACAAGTTCGACTCCATCCTCGAACTCGGCCAATACATCGGCTTCAACCTCGACATTGGTCACTACGTCGCCGGCACCAAGGGCAAGTCGCCGATCCCCGTGCTGGAGAAATATCACGACCGCATCACGAACCTGCACCTCAAAGACCGCACCGCCGACGGCGGCAACGTCGCCTGGGGCCAAGGCCAGACGCCGATCAAGGAAGTGCTGCAGTTGATGAAAAAGGAGAAGTGGACCTTCCCCGCCGAGATCGAGCTGGAATACAAGATCCCCGAAGGCTCCACTGCCGTGAAGGAAGTGGCGAAATGCGTGCAGTATTGCCAAGAGGCGCTGGCGTGAGTGTGGCCAAAAGGAGCGCGGACACTCCTGTCCGCCTCATCGTTGTCGCGGCTTCGCCGCCATTTGAATGAAGCGGGCAAGAGTGCCCGCACTCCTCTCATTCAGCGTCGCTCCCAAAGCACAAAACCCGTCCTCAAGCCCGCTTTGGCCGGATTCTCGCGTATGTAAGCCTTCACCGTGCTGAAGTGCTCGGGACTGCGAATGAGGCGGTCGAAGTAATCGGGCTGCCAGAAGGGATTCAGGGCGCTGAGGCCGGTTTTGTGGATGAGACGGCTCGAAACGCCTTTCCAGCCTTGTAGTGTGTCGGGGAGGGATTCGTCGTCGCGCAGGGTGAAGAGGACGTGGACGTGATTGGGCATGATGACGTAGCTCCAGAGGTCGTAGCGCTGGCCGTCGAAGTGATGCAGGCGGTCGGCGACGATTTGGGCGAGGCATGGATCACGCATGGCGCAGGAGCCGTTGGCGGCGTTGTCGGAGAACTGGCCGTGGTAGCAGGCTTCGGTGATGTCGTCCCACGGCGGCGGATTGGTGGCCAGGAAGGCCTCGCGGGCGCGAAGCCAGTCATCGAGGAGTTCACGCGGCAGCGAATCGGCGAGGCGGAAGGTGACGAAGATCGCCACCCCGCCCTGCTGCCAATGCGGCAGCTTGTGGGCCGTCTTTTCGATGTCCACTCGCGGATCGAAGAACTTCATACTTCAGCTAATCGAGGGGAGCGCGGGCACTCTTGCCCGCAATGTTGAAATGACGGCGAAGCCGTGAAGAGGAGAGGCGGACAGGAGTGTCCGCGCTCCTCTCGGCGTGCCCATGCTTCTGAAGAACATCTTTGATGAACGCGATGTGGGCTGCCTTGCCAAACAGTGAATTATCGTTGCTAAACATCTGCTGGATTGCGCCATGAACGATATTTCTCGCCTGATCGCGCATCCCCTGATGTTGTGGATTTCTCATCCACTCATTCGCAGCCTGCTTGATGGAGTTGAGGTGGTTTTCTTGCTGTGACCATGCGTTTCGGGCCGGTGAGGTGCTCAACCAGTTCCATTCTGCCCGAAGCTGTTCCTGCCACTCCAAGAGCTTCTGAGGAGTCTCAAAGACGAACTCCCGCTTGAGTTGGGGAAGTTCGATCTTGATGCTGTGGTCAGAAGGCTCGCTTATTGGGTATTACTTGTGATACTCCTGTAACGCCCGCACCTGCACTTCGCTGCCTTGCAGTGACTTGATCGCTCTCAAGGCCGCATCAGCACCACGCAGCGTGGTCATGATGGGGATGCGGTTTTGCATCGCGGCTGTTCTGATCTTCACCTCATCCTCGCGGGGATTCTTGCCTGACGGTGTGTTGATCACCAAGGCCATGTCCTTGTTCTTCATCAGGTCGATGACGTTCGGGCGCTGGCCGCTGGCGAGTTTGGGGAGGATTTCAACTTTGATGCCAGCCTCGGAGATGACGCTGCCGGTGCCGCTGGTGGCGTAGAGGGTGAAGCCGAGGTCGGCGTAGCCTTTGGCGATTCTCACTACGTTGGGGCGGTCGGTTTCTTTGACGCTGATGAAAACGTTGCCTTTGGTGGGCAGGGTGCCGCCGGCGGCCATTTGGCTTTTGGCGAAGGCCATGCCGAGGTCGTAGTCGATGCCCATGACTTCGCCGGTGCTCTTCATTTCGGGGCCGAGGATGATGTCCACGCCAGTGAATTTGCTGAAGGGGAAGACGGCTTCTTTGACGCTGTGATGCTTCGGAATGACTTCTTCGGTGAAGCCGAGTTCTTTCAAGGTCTTGCCGGCCATGATTTTGGCGGCGAGTTTGGGCAGCGGGACGCCGATGGCTTTGCTGACGAAGGGCGCGGTGCGGGAGGCACGGGGATTGACCTCGATGACGTAGAGGTCGTCGCCTTTGACGGCGAGCTGCATGTTCATCAAGCCGCTTACGTTGAGGGCTTTGGCGAGCTTTTTGGCGGCGTCGCGGATGCGGTCCTGCATCGAGTTGCTGAGGCTGAAGGGCGGGATGACGCAGGCGCTGTCGCCGGAGTGAATGCCGGCTTCTTCGATGTGCTCCATGATGGCAGACTCGGAGACGATGGGTTTGTTGGCGGTGAGGGTGCCGAGGCTTTGTTGACCTGATTGGCCGGATTGACTGGTGGCGTAATCGACGGCGGTGAGCATGTAGTGGCTGAGCTCCGCTTCGGAGTAAACGATCTGCATGGCGCGGCCACCGAGCACGAAGCTGGGGCGCACGAGGCAGGGGAAACCGACGCGATTGGCGACGACGAGAGCTTCCTCAAGGTTGGTGGCGGTGCCGCTTGGGGCCTGGTGGAGGCCGAGCGTGTCGAGGAGGGCGGCGAAGAGTTTGCGGTCTTCGGCGAGTTCGATGTTCTTCGGGCTGGTGCCGATGATGCGGACGCCGTTTTCTTCGAGGCCTTTGGCGAGGTTCAGCGGGGTCTGGCCACCGAACTGAACGACAACGCCGAGCACCTGGTCGTTGACGTTTTCGCGCTCGTAGATGTTGAGCACGTCTTCGAGGGTCAAAGGCTCAAAGTAGAGCTTGTCGGAGGTGTCGTAGTCGGTGGAGACGGTCTCGGGGTTGGAATTGACCATGATGGTCTCGAAGCCGAGCTCGCGCAGGGCGAAGCTGGCATGGACGCAGCAGTAGTCGAACTCGATGCCCTGGCCGATGCGGTTCGGGCCGCCACCGAGAATCATGACTTTCTTGCGGTCGTTGTCGCGCACTTCGTCCTCGATGCCGTAGGTGGAGTAGTAGTAAGGCGTGAAGGCCTCGAACTCGGCCGCGCAGGTGTCCACGAGGCGGTAGGTGGGGATGATGCCTGCGGCTTTGCGTTCAGCGCGCGCTTCACCTTCCTTGATGCCTTTGGCGATGGCGATCTGACGATCGGAGAAACCGAGCTTTTTGGCGCGACGAAGATCAGACGACGCAAGCTGAACTTGCTCCTTCACAATTTCCTCAATCTGCCTCAAGAACCACCGATCAATCTTGGTGAGCGAAAACACCTTCTCCACATCCCAGCCCTTCGCGAAGGCCTGGCCGAGGAAGAAGATGCGCTCGGCGTTGGGCACGGTGAGCTTGGTGGTGAGCGTCTCATCATCGACTTCCTTGTCGGCACCATCGCCGATGAGGCCGAAGCGTTTGATCTCCAGGCTGCGCAGGGCCTTTTGCAGGCTCTCTTTGAAGGTGCGGCCGATGGCCATGGCCTCGCCGACGGATTTCATCTGCGTGGTGAGCGTTTCGTTGGCACCGGGGAATTTCTCGAAGGTGAAACGCGGGATCTTGGTGACGACGTAGTCGATGGTGGGCTCGAACGCGGCGGGCGTGTGGCGCGTGATGTCATTTTTGAGCTCATCGAGCGTGTAGCCGACGGCGAGCTTGGCGGCGATCTTCGCGATGGGGAAGCCGGTGGCCTTTGAAGCGAGTGCGGAGCTGCGGCTGACGCGTGGATTCATCTCGATGACGATCATGCGGCCCGTGTCGGGATGCACGGCGAACTGGATGTTCGATCCGCCGGTCTCCACGCCGATCTCGCGGATGCAAGCGAAGGAGAAGTCGCGCATGATTTGGTATTCGCGATCCGTGAGCGTCTGGATCGGCGCGACGGTGATCGAGTCGCCGGTGTGCACGCCCATGGGGTCGAGATTCTCGATGGAGCAGATGATGACGCAGTTGTCCGCCTTGTCGCGGATGACCTCCATCTCGAATTCCTTCCAGCCGAGCAAGCTTTCCTCGATGAGCACTTCCGTCACCGGCGAGAGATCGAGTCCGTTCGCCGTGATGGTTTCAAACTCCTCTTTGTTGTAAGCGATGCCGCCGCCGGTGCCACCGAGCGTGTAAGCCGGGCGAATGATGAGCGGCAGCGTGCCGATCTGCTCCGCGATGGTGCGGGCCTCCTCCATGTTGTGCGCCACGCCGGACTGCGGCAGGTCGAGGCCGATTTTGAGCATGGCGTTTTTGAAAAGCAGACGGTCCTCGCCCTTTTCGATGGCTTCCGGCTTCGCGCCGATCATGCGCACGCCGTGCTTTTCCAGCGTCCCGGCCCAATGCAGCGACATGGCCGTGTTCAGCGCCGTCTGGCCGCCGAGCGTCGGCAGGAGCACGTCCGGCTGTTCTTTGATGATGATCTTCTCCACCATCTCCGGTGTGATCGGCTCGATGTAAGTGCGGAAAGCGAACTCCGGATCGGTCATGATCGTGGCGGGGTTCGAATTGATGAGCACCACCTCATAGCCTTCCTCGCGCAGGGGGCCGGGGAGAGGAATCGGAGAGATTCGCCGCGCTTGGCGGGCCGGAAAGCGCGGCATCTTGCACAGTCGCGGAGGTGCGTCAAATGCAGGGGTGGATTTGGTGAGAAATGGAGGTGCTGAGTGACTCGTTTTGCCGCAGAAGAGCCATGCGGTGGAGGTCGGAGCCTATGGAACACGCGGAATGACACGGGAAGAGTGAGTTTGAGGCTACTCTGGACCTCTCAGTTCCTCGGCCTCTTTGCGGTGAAATCGAGGCCACTGGGGCCCGTGATGCGGGCACCTTGGCCTACACGAGGCGAAGGTTGCGGAGGAAGTGGGCGCACTCAGTTCGCCGAGACCTTGAGGCCGATGCCCTTGTAGCCTTCGACGATCTCCTCCGCGACCTGCGAGTAGCTGCGTTCGTCGAGAAGAAGTTTGAGGTGCTTGAACGGGCCGGTCTCCGGCTTCATGTCTGGAGGGGGAAAGCTGGTGGGGTAGGTGAAGCTGCCGTCGGGACTGCGTTTGACGCGGGGATCTTTGAAAAAGGTGCGCAGCGCTTCGGTCTCGGCATGTACGGCGTCGAGGAACTTCATGAAGCGCAGGCCTTGGGGCAGTTTTTTGGCTCCGCCTTGGCCGTCGAGGTGGCAGAAGAAATAGACGATGAGCACGGAGCGGAAGTAGAGCTCGCCCATGGCGCGGTTGGAGGAGTCGGCGATGCCGGACCACTGGCCGCGGTTCATGGTCATGTGAGTTTCCAGGTTGCCGATGCTGGCGTTGTAGCCGCGTTTGAGCATCTCCTGGATGTGATCCCGCAGCCCCGACTTGTGGGAATCAGCGCGAAAGGTGCCGGCGTTGTAGGGGATCATCTCGGTGTATTCGGCCGTGCCCTCAATGACCCAGACCGGGAGGAAGGGCAGGTAATCGTGCATCAACTGATGCGTGATCTCGTGGATGAGGGTGCCGCCGTCGTAGTCGGCGTCCTTGGCGTAGGTCTTGCCGAGGAGCTTGAGGCCGATGCTGGGGAAGGGGACCTTGAAGATTTTGTCTCCGGTCATGTAGACACCGCCGGAGTTTGGCGGGCCGCCGGCGGCGATGTAATCGTTCCGCGTCTCATACAGGGCGGCTTGGTAGCGCTCCAGGCCTTCTGGCGGGCGGCAGACCATGCCCCAGGGCAGGTCGGTGATGAGTTTTCGCGTGGACTCGAAGGTGCGGGCGACTTCCTTCATCACGCTGCCTGCCAGTTTTGCCTGGGAGGTGAACTCGAAGGCCTCGGAACGGTACACAAACTTCCGCGCCGGGGCGGATTCCTGCACTGGCTGGATTTCGATGGAGCCGGACGGCACGATGACATTCTGCGGCCAGACACGTTTTTCGACCGGAACACGATGACTCGTTGGCTCGGGGGCCTTGGTAGCCAAGAGTGCGGCTGGCTGAGATGAGGCTTGGCTTTTCGCAAAGGCCTGATCCTCGGCGCTGAGGCGCGTGAGGGCGATCTGATGCTCCTTGCCGTCCGCCATGCGCACGGTGACGTTTTCGGCCGTGGCGCTGACGAAGGCAGCCTGAATGATGCGGCCCTGCGTGTCCTTCCACGGACGCATGGTGGGCTCCTGCGCAGACGCGACCGCCACAAGGGCAAGCAAAGCGATGAAGGCGCGGCGGGTGAAAATTCTCATAACCGCACGGGAATATCACGCGGCGTGAATTTAGGCAAGAAAGCTCTGCGATGAAGCCCGACGTGCGGCGTGGCCCGTGTTCTGCTTGGCAAACCGCTGATGACGGCGTCTGTTGTGCGCCCGCCTGCCTTTTCCGATGGTTTCCTCCCCCCCGCATTCATCTTGCGCCCTGCTGCATGTGTTTAACCGCTACCTCTTCCGTGGCGGCGAAGAAATGATCGTGGGGCAGATCCACGAAGATCTTGGTGCCACGCATCCGATGACTTGGTGTGGTTTTGAGAGCGCGGAATGGACTGGTGAGACTGCTCCATCGAAGTTTCAGCAGGCAGTACGGCTGTTCTACAATCGCGAGGCACGCGAGCGATTTGAGACAGCGCTGGATGCGAGCGGTGCCCAGGCGGCGGTGTTTCACAACCTTCACCCGGTGGGCTCGGCAGCGCTGTATCATTCGGCGTTGCAACGCGACCTGCCGGTCGTCCAGTTTCTGCACAACTACCGCCCGTTCTCTGTCGGTGGGACGTTGCAGGTGAAGGGCCGTCTGCTGCCAGACGCGTTGTACGGCAGTTACTGGCACGAGATTTTCGCCGGGGCGTGGCAGAACTCGGTGGTGAAGAGCGGCCTGTTTGCGCTGATGCTGAAGATGCTGCACCGCAGCGGGTGGTTGCAGAGCGTGAAGGCGTGGATCGCGGTGTCGGACTTCATGCGGCAGAAAATTGTCGATGCCGGGGCGCTGCCTGCCTCACGCATTCACACACTGCGGCATGCTTGGCACGCCATGCCGAGCGCACCAGAGGCGGAGGACGCGGGCTATTATTTGTTTCTCGGACGGCTGACGGAAACGAAGGGCATCACCACGCTACTGGATGCGTGGGATGTGCTGCGCGGAAAGCTAGGTGACCGCACGCCGCTGCTGCACATCGCGGGCGAGGGTCCGCTGGAGCAGGCAGTACAGCTTCGCATGCGCACGAACCCTTACATCGGTCAGCTCGGCCATATCGGCGGTGAGACGAAGCGCGAGGCCCTGCGGCGCTGCCGGGCGGTGATCGTGCCGTCCACTTGGTGGGAGCCGCTCGGTCTCGTGGTGTATGAGGCGTATGATTATGGCAAGCCCGTGCTCGCGGCCAAGTCCGGCGGATTGACCGAAATCGTGCCGCATGGCGTCACCGGTCTGCAGCATGAGCCGGGCGACGTGGGCGGCCTCGTGAATGATGTGCTGGAGATGGAGACCACGCCCGCCGGTGCGCGTCAAGCCATCGGACACGCCGGCCGCCAATGGCTGCTGCGAGAAGCAGATCCGCAGGCCTGGATGCGGCGGTTCGAGGAGATTCTGGCGGGTGCGATGCGGACGGAAGGCTGAAGTTGGCTGTTCCGGCAACCATGGCAAACAACAGCCAACCATTGCCAACTACCGCAAACCTTCCCCTCAATGCATGATCGTCACCCGGGTGCCGACGCTGGCGTGCTGATAGATCGTTTCGGCCATGTCTCGCGGCAGGCGGATGCAGCCATGGGACGCGGGTGATCCAGGATGCGGGATCGCCCCCGCATGCAGGCCCACACCGTAGCCGGTGATGCGCATCCAGTAGGGCATGTGGGCACCGACAAAGCGACCGCCAGGAGGAACACGCGACACGCCAGCGGTCGCGTTGCGGTTCACCACATTCCCACTGCGGTTCACGATCATACCGTAGCGGTTGGAGCGCTTGTTCACGATCTTTTCCGTGATGCGGAAGCTACCCGTGGGCGAGGCAAAGCCGCTGCGCCCAGAAGCCACATAGGTCCAGCCGACATTTCGACCCCCTTTGAAAAAATAAGCCTTCTGCTCGCTCAGGTCGATGTTCACACTCAATGGGCCGGGATTGCCGCTGCCATGCCAGACATAAAGCGGCGGCTGGGAGGTGACCGCGGGCATGACCAGCAAAGCACGACGCACCAATTCACGACGTGAAGAGAGCAGCGTCATGTCTGGCAGCGTGCATTGACTGAAAAGAAGCGCTCCAAGAGCAAGGGGGGCGAGGCGCAAAATTTTCATGCGTGCGCGGATTTTAGAAGCACAATCCGCGCCTGCGCAACCCAACAGCTAGAGCCTGTGAATGGATTTTATTTTCACTGGCTGCGCTGATTCCAGTAAATTTTGAGATTCTTACTGCGGCGACCCGCACCGATGACCTCAAGGTCACGATCCCCATCCAAATCCGCACAAACAGCATCCTCGCAGGCCATCCCGCCGTCGTCGATGAAAGCATTCTTCCAGCCGCTGCCGTCCTCTTTGGTCGTCCAGAACAGCTTCACTCCCACCTTACCGATCTTCTGCTGTGCACGCCAGCCGACAACGATCTGGCGGTTGTTCAAGCCGAGCAGATCATGAGTAGCGATGGCATGACCATCGACGAGATCGCTCGTAAGCACCCGGCGCTGCCAAGGGCCGTTTTTCGGACCGTCGGAGGGTGGGGTGTAAATCACCAGCTGGTGACCGTGCATCGGCTCGATTGTTGCCACATAAGGCTGGCCGCCGGAGAAGGCTCCATAGCGCACTTCACCCGCGCCTAGCAGCTCGGTGGAGTCCTTTGGATGCTGCGCGATCCACTGCTCTTTCCAG
>JAJTDU010000265.1 GCA_021298725.1 Verrucomicrobiaceae bacterium
AACACTCCAAGCGCAAGGCTGAGAGGCGCTGACAGGTTTGCACAAGGCTGTGCTGGGTGACTCCGGCACAGCCTTTTTGTTTTCTGCGGAGCCGTTAAGACGACTGCCGAATTGCACCCCCCTGCCCTTCTCTGAATGTCGATGTGGAGCAGTTCAGCAAGGTATTCCCTGCAATGGGTTTCAAGACCAGAAAAAACCGCCCATTCTGGCAGGGGTCCGCCAGAAGATTGGCTAGATTTTGGCTAGGTAGCGATTTTTTCACGCCATTAATCACGATAGCCAAAAACGCTGGAAGCCTTGATTTTCCTTGGCTGTAGAGTGGCGCACCCGTCAGGATTCGAACCTGAAACCTTCTGATCCGTAGTCAGATGCTCTAATCCGTTGAGCTACGGGTGCGTTTGGCTTTCGCCAGAACCACTGCTCGGAAGCAGCGGGCCACGACTTTAGACCAGTGATGCGTTTTGTCAAACAGTCGGAAGCATTTATTCTCGCAATTCCAGCGGAGTTCGGGAATGGCTCCGATTGAGTCACTCAAACATGCCCAATTCTTCATCCATGCCCCCATTTGTGGTCGCTCACAGCTATGACCAACTCGCAGCTCTTTGGGCCGGTTCTGACTTTCACCGTGACAATGGCATGCCTCAGCATCGACGGGCGCTGCAATTCATCTCAAAGCCAGGCAAGGCACTTGATGTGGGCTGCGGCAGCAGTGGGCGCATCATCGACTTGCTCATGGAGCGCGGCTTTGAGGTCGAAGGAATCGACATCTCCGCCGAAATGATCCGTCTGGCCAGCCAGCGGCATACGTTGGTCGTTTTCTATCACGCCGATGTCATTGAGTGGATGCCAACCAAGGCCTACGACTTTATCAGCGCCTGGGACAGCGTCTGGCATGTGCCGCTGGCCTCGCAGGAGGCTGTTTGGACGAAGCTCCTGAGCTCATTGTCTCCCGGTGGCGTGATGATCCTCAGTAGTGGCGGCCTTGATGAGGCTGGAGAAGTTCAAAACGCCCACATGGGCGTTCCCATGTATCACGCCACCCCCGGCCTGCGCGCCTTGTGCCGTCTCATCGCCGAAGCGGCCTGTATCATTCGGCATCTGGAATATGACCAGTGGCCAGAGAAGCATCTGGTCGTGGTGGTGCAGCGAGTTTGACAGGCTGAATCTCAGGCAGTCTAAAATGGAAAAGGCCGAAACGCATTCGTTTCGGCCTTCGTCAGGTTCGTGGGCTGAAGCCCCCGAGTATTTTTACTTCGCCAGCTTCTCCATGAGCTTCTGAGTGCGCTCGATGATGCGTTGCGGTTCATCGAGGAGTCCCGCACTGAGCAAGGCGTTGTCGAGGATCTGCTCGGAGATGAGTCCGGCGGTTTCGGGATCGCTTTGGTGGAGTTTAGAGAGGCCTTTGACGAGATTGTGGCGCGGATTGATTTCGAAGACGACTTTCGGGCCTGGCATGCCGCCGTCTTTGCCGAGGGCTTTCATCATCTGGCGCATCTGCGGCGTCATTTCGCCTTCGGGGGTCAAAACGAGGGCGGGTGAGCCAACGAGTCGCTTGCCGGGGCGAACGGTATCGACTTGGGCGGTCAGGCGCTCTTTGATCCAGTCGCAAAGCGTGGTCGTTTCGGCTTCAGGGAGCGCTTCGCCTTCGGCGTCGCTGTCACCGAGGTCGATGTCGTCGGCATTGACGGACTTGAGGTCCTTTTCCTCGAATTTGTGCAGGCTGGAGAGAACGTATTCGTCGATGGGTTCGAACATGTAGAGCACTTCGATGCCCTTGGCCTTAAAGGCCTCCAAATACGGCCCACTTTCGATGGCGGCGCGGGATGGGGCCACTTGGTAGTAGATGGCCTTCTGGTCGCTGGTCATGCGCTTTACATAGTCGGCCAGACCGACGGTCTCGCCGGGCTGGGTCATGCTGGACTCAAAGCGCAGCAACTTGGCGATGGCGTCGCGATTGGTGTGATCGGTGGCCACGCCTTCCTTGAAGAAGCGGCTGAAGTCGGCGTAAAATTTGCCGTACTTCGCCGCGTCATCGGCAGCTTCCTTGTTGAGGTGCTTGAGCAGGCGTTTTACCACCACGTCACCGATTTTGCGGACGAGGGCGCTGTCCTGCATGCTTTCGCGGGAGATATTCAGCGGCAGGTCTTCGCTGTCGATCACGCCACGAACAAACCGCATCCATTCCGGCAGGAGCTTCTTCGGCTTGGAGTCGATGAGGACTTTTTTGCAGTAGAGCGACACGCCGGGCTCCATCTGGCCCATGCCAAAGGATTCCATGTTTTGCGTGGGTGTGAACAGCAGCGCGTTGATCACGATGGGCGACTCGGCCTGGAAGTGCAGGCGGTAGCAGGGATCATCAAAAGCGTGGGCGGTGAACTTGTAGAACTCATTGTACTGCTCATCGGTGATGCCTTCCTTGGATTTGAGCCAGAGAGCCTCAACGGTGTTCACTCGCTCGCCATTGAGCAGGAGCGGGAAACTGACGAAGTTCGAGTGCTTCTCGATGATCTGCTTCACGGTGTGCTCCTTGGCGAAGTCGGCGGCGTCTTCCTTGAGGTGCAGCACGATTTTGCAGCCGCGCTTCTGATCGGTGGATTCATCAATGGTGTAGCTACTGCTGCCATCGCTCGTCCAAACGAGGTGTTCCCCGTCGTTGCGCCAGGAATGCGTATGAACCTCGACTTTGTCGGCCACCATGAAGGCGGAGTAGAAGCCGACGCCGAACTGGCCGATGAGCTGCGCATCGCTTTGCTTGCCCGCGTTCTTCAAAGCAGCAGCAAAGGCCTTCGAGCCGGAATGCGCGATGGTGCCGAGGTTTTCGACCAACTCGGTGCGCTTCATGCCGATGCCGGAGTCGGCAATGGTGAGCGTGCGCGCGGCCTCGTCGGTGGTGATGCTGATTTGCAGCTCGGCGGAGGCGTCGAAGATGTCGTTCTCCGTGAGCTGGGTGAGGCGCATCTTTTCCATCGCATCAGCGGCGTTGGACACCAACTCGCGCAGGAAGATCTCGCGGTCGGTGTAGAGGCTATGGATAACGATATCGAGGACTTGTTTGACTTCGGCCTGGAATTCGTGGGTTTGGCTCATGGTGGGTGGTTAGATTGAGTTTTGGGGAGGTGAGAGTAGCGGTTCGCGGTGCGTGGTCAAGGCGGCTGCGCCGTCAAAGGTCAAGGAATAATCAAGCGTCGTGATCACTGGAGCCTGACACTTGACCACCTTGACGCTGCTTGACGGCGCAGCCTTGACTTTACCGCCCTCTCCCCCACACTTCGCGCACTCATGGGACTCTTCGATTCACTCGCCAAAAATGCGCTGGGCGGCTTGCTCGGCGGCTCCTCCAAACAAGACCCCGCCGCGATGCTTTCCGGCCTATTGAATGACGCCGGAGGGCTGCAAGGACTGATGGGTCAATTTCAAAAGGCCGGTTTCGGCGAGCAGTTTGCCTCCTGGGTGGGGACTGGTGAAAACAAGCCCCTCGACGCCGAGCAGGTGCAAAGTGCTGTGCTGGGCATGCAGACCCAGACCGTGCTGCCGCTACTCGCGCAGTTTCTGCCCCAGGTGATCGACAAACTCACGCCGAAGGGCCAGATCGACGACAACAACCCGAGCGGCGGCCAGATTCAAAGCGTACTCACCAGCCTGATCAGCAGCAGTTTGGGCGGCTTGTTCGGCGGCGGAAAACGTTAAAGCAGAACGCCGTTTGGGGCATTTTCAACGTAACACTTTCCTACATGCTCCGCCTCGCCCTCAAAATGCTCTTTGGTGACACGGCGAAGTACCTCATGCTCGTCGCGGGGCTGGCGGTGGCGACGTTTTTGATGGCGCAGCAGACGGCGGTGTTTTGCGGACTGATGAGCTGGACGAAATCCACGCTCAAAAACGTCCCCGCTCCGATCTGGGTGGTGGAAGAGAAGGTGGAGCAGGCCAACGAGACCAATCCACTGCTCGATACCGATGTGGCACGCGTGCGCAGCGTCAGCAGCGTGGCCTGGGCATCGCCGATCTACTCCGGCATCCAGCGCGTGCGTTTGGAGAACGGAAATTTTAAGATCATTCAGCTCATCGGCATCGACGCGAACACGCTGGCCGGTGCTCCGGCTAAGATGCTGGAAGGCGACCTCATGAAGCTGCGCTTGCCACATTCGGTGATCATCGACGATCTCGGCGTGCAGCGGTTGGCAAAAAAACGAGGAGACAAGGTCAAAATCGGCGACTCGTTTGAGATCAACGACCAGGAGGCGCGTGTCGTGGGCATCGCGGATGCCGTGAACTCCTTCACGGGCGGTCCGTATGTTTGGACAACCTATGAGCGGGCGCTGCAATACGTCCCGTCACAACGCAAGATGCTGCAAGCGGTGATCTGCGCCCCGCGTGAGGGCGTGAGTCTGGAGCAGGCCATCGCGGACATCCGCAAGGAAACGGGATTGAAGGCCTTCATCAACCGCGAGGCCACCTTTGAGGAGTTCATGAGTCAGACACCCGAAAAGCCGACGACGAACTTCAATGTCTCGACGGTGTGGTGGTATGTGAAGAACACCGGCATTCCGATTTCCTTCGGCACCACGGTCATCATCGGCCTGCTGGTGGGTATGGCCGTGAGCTGCCAGACGTTTTACTCGTTCGTGCTGGAGAACATGCGCCACCTCGGCGCCTTGAAGGCCATGGGAGCTTCCAACGGCACGCTTTGCCTGATGCTGATCGTGCAGGCATTCACCGTGGGCCTCATCGGCTATGGCATCGGTCTGCTAGGCACGGCGGGCTTTGCGTTTGGGGCGCTTAAAAACGAGCAACCACCGTTTTACATGCCGGAATTCGTCCCTTTCGCCGTGCTTGCGGTCGTTTTAGGCATTTGCACGCTGGCAGCGCTGATGGGCATCTGGCGCGTGAGCCGACTGGAGCCTGCAATGGTGTTTAGGAGTTGATGACGAATTCAGCATGA
>JAJTDU010000054.1 GCA_021298725.1 Verrucomicrobiaceae bacterium
AGATACTGTGGCCCCGCCGATGACTCCGGCACTGAGGGCGAGGCCGGATTCGGCGCCCTTGGGGATAAATTCAGCCCGGAAGGCGCTGCCACCGACGGTCGGGGTGCTAGCCGAGGCGTTGTAATCGACTCGGGTGGTCAATAGGTGAACGCAGGAGGGCAGGAGCAGAAGGGTGGCTGCAAGGAGGAGGCGCATGCGCGCAACATGACCGAGATGAGCGGGCAGACCAGATTGAATTTCCAATGCAAGCCTTCACGAGGCGAAATAAGCCAGCTCGATTGACAATTGATGCCACATTCATTATAATTAACATAAATGAAGGTGCGCCGATTGTTCCTGGTCCTACTGGCCGCTGTGACCTTGCCGTTGGGTGAGGTCAAGGCATTGAATTGGAATGAATTCAACGATGGCGATCTTTCAGGGGCGGGGGCTTTTCCCACCCTCCTCACCTTCACCGAGGGCTCCAACCTGATCGAAGGCACGATGGGCAGGTTGAACGGCACCGGACCGTTGGATGCGGACGTGTGGAGCTTCACCATCGCTGCCGGGTATTACCTGACGGGCATCAATCTCGTTTCTTACTCCGCTCCTTCCTCGGGCATCGACTCGTTCATGGCCATCCAGACTGGCACGAGCATCGACATGAGCGACCCCTCCGTTCACCTGAGCAACGGCTTGTGGACCGAAGCATTCGACGGGTTTGGCAACACCCATACGGACCTGATGAACATCCTGCTGACTCCCGAGTTTGGCAGTTCTCCTTTCGAGACCTTCACTTCTCCCCTTGGAGCTGGCACCTACACGTTTTGGGTGCAGGAGGTATCGGACCAAGTTTCCTACCGCATCGACTTCGAGGTGGCTCCGGTGCCGGAGCCGGGCAGTCTCGTTTTTTTAGGGCTGGCGGGTGTGCTGGCGCTGCGGCGGAGGCGCTGGTAGGAGAGGTGAGAGGTGAAGGGATCGTGGTTTGCAATGGGAGCTGGCTGCGGCTACTGCGAGGAGCACATGATCCGCAATCTACTTTTCGACTGGTCCGGCACGGTGGCAGATGATCTGCCGAGCGTTTTGCGCGCGGTGAACGGCATGCTGCGGGCGAGCGGGCGCGAGGAATTGACGCGAGCGGAGTTCCGCACGCGGTTTCGCCTCCCGTACACCGATTTTTTCAAGGAAATGCTGCCGGGCATCCCGCTGGAGCGGCTGCAGCAGCTTTACCTGGAGCATTTTCCGCACGCGCATGAGGGCGTGACGCTGCTGCCGCATGCTGCGGAGTTTATCCGCTATGCGGCCGCCACTGGCAGGCGGATGGTGGTGCTGAGCAGCGCCCCCACGCCGCATGTGGAGGCACAGGCGGTGGCTTTGGGCGTGCGGGATGCGTTTGAAGTCATGCGCTGTGGGGTGATCGATAAACGCGATGAAATCCACGCACTGCTTGCTGATCTGGACATGCGGCCGGAGGAAACGGCCTTCATCGGCGACATGCGGCATGACATCGACGCAGGAAAAGCTGCGGGAGTCCTCAGCATCGCCACCTGTACGGGTTATGAGAGCGCGGAAACGCTGCTGACCTCCGAACCGGACCTGCTGGTGCGCGATTTATCCCGCTTGCCTGAGCTGCTGGGCGGCTGGCATGTCAAAGAGGCGGTGTTTCCCATCGCGACGGTGGGAGCGCTGATCATGAACGGGGCAGGGGAGATGCTGCTCATCCGCACGCACAAATGGAGCCACCGCTGGGGCATCCCAGGTGGCAAGATCAAACGCGGTGAGTCCTGCGAGGCGGCCCTGATCCGCGAGATCATGGAGGAAACCGCGCTTACTCTGCGAGACATCGAATTTGTGATGGTGCAGGACTGCATCGAGCCGCCAGAGTTTCAGCGCTCCGCGCACTTTCTGCTTCTTAATTACATCGCCAAGTCTGCCGAGGTGGCGCCGAATGTCGTCTTGAACGAGGAGGCTCAGGTATTCCAGTGGCTGCCCCTGGCAGAGGCGCTGAAAATCGACCTGAACATCCCGACACGCGTCCTGATCGATGAATGTGTCCGCCGTGGCCTGTTGGATTGAACTCTTGCCCCTCCGCCCTAAGCTCTGATCATGACTGCCGCCGACGAAATCCGCCTCTCCTGCCTCAAACTCACCACACACATCGGTGTCCCGGACGAGGAGCGTGCTGGCAGCCAGATGCTCGAAGCCGATGTCATCATGCGCCTGAGCGGTCGGTTTGAGACCATGCAGGATGACATCAACGCGACGATCGACTACGCCGCGGTGGCTACGAGGCTCCAGCAGATCGCTGCCGGGAAGCCGCGTTGTTTGATCGAAACGCTGGCCACCGAACTGGCGGAATGCGTGCTGCGGGAGTTCGGAGCTGAGGGTGTCACCATCGACCTGCGCAAGCGCATCCTGCCGGACACGGACCATGTGGCCGTGCGAGTGGTGCGCGGAGTGTGAAGAAAACGGTTGCCCGTCACTGCGCCCTTCGATAAGCACGCCCTCTCCATGAGCATCGACCGCATCCACGAAAAAGTCCTCGACCTCCTCCTCGCCGAACCCGGCTGGCGTTCCTGGACGCACTATCTAGACATCGGCGCAGGACACGGCACGCTGATCTCCCGCGTCAAGGCGAAGCTGAATGTCGAGACGAGCGTGTGTGATTACACGCAGGAGTTGATGCGTCTGCCGGGCCAGAAGGTCGATGTGGCGAATCTGAATCACGAGCCGCTGCCATATCCTGACGCCAGTTTCGATGTCGTGACCGCCACGGAGGTCATCGAGCATTTGGAGGATTTTCGCCGTGTGGTGCGGGAAATTCATCGCGTGCTGAAGCCTGGTGGCGTCTGCATCCTGAGCACGCCGAACATCCTGAACCTGAACTCGCGCCTACGCTTTCTCACCTTTGGCTTCTGGAATCTCTTTGGTCCGCTGCCGGTGAAGCATAGTGCGCTGTATTCCACCGGAGGCCACATCAACCCTGTGTCGTGGTTCTATGTGGCGCATGCGCTTCTGGACGCGGGTTTCCCGCATGTGACGCCCCACATCGACCGCAAGCAGCGCTCCGCCTTGCCGAAGCTCATCCTGCTCTATCCTTTCATCAAACTCTTCGCGGCCTGGGCCATGCGGAAGGAGCGCGTGCGCTTCAAAACACTCGACGAGGCCAACGAACCGCTGGTCCATGCCATGAATACCACTGACATGCTGCTGGGTCGGACGATCATCACCAAGTCGGTTAAATCGACGTGATGGCCGCTCAGGAGGGCTGCAGGCGGTAGAAGTCGAGGGTTTGCGCCAGTCCGTCTTTCCAGGAAACTGCAGGCAAGTAACCAGTGGCCTCTTTCAGCGCTGAGACATCCGCCTGCGAGTGTCGAATATCCCCTGCACGGGCAGGTTCAAAGCGTGGCTGGATGTCTTGCCCGGTGAGGTCATTCAAATCGGCCACGAGCTGCCGCAGCGAGATGCTGCCGCCGGTGCCGCCGTTGAACACACGACCGGCCACACGCTCCGCCGGAGCCTCGGCTGCCAGTAGGTTGGCCTGCACGATGTTGTCAATGAACACAAAGTCGCGTGATTGCGTGCCGTCTCCAAAGATCACGGGAGTCTCGCCTCGCAGCACTGCGGTGCAGAAACGGGCGATGACGCCTGAATACGGGGAATTGAAGGACTGCCGAGGTCCAAAGACATTGAAATAGCGCAGCGCCACCGTCGGCAGGCCGTAAAGCTGATGGAAAAGCTGCCCGTAGCGCTCGCTGGCGTACTTTTGCAGGCCGTAAGGGGTGATCGGCTGCGGTGGCAGGCTCTCATGTTTAAACTCCGCCTCGGACTCGCCATAGATCGCGGAGGAGGAGGCAAAGAAACACCCAGTCGCAACCAGGCACGATCTTGGAGAGCAGCGCTTCATCATCCGCGCTGCCTTGGATGAGTTCCAGATCATCTCCGCCCGTGCGCCAAGCGAGGTTTTCCTCGGTTCCAGTGCTCAGATTATCGAGAATGCGCACTTTGGCCCCCTTGCGGCAAAGGGCTTGGGCGATGTGAGAACCAATGAAACCGGCTCCGCCGGTGATGAGTGCTTGCATGGAAAAGGTGTTTTTTGAGTGGGAATCAACCATGAGGATCACTCGGATGGCGAGCATTTTCTACAACGTGCGGCCAGACATTTTCGTCTCCGACTTCGATCTTGCCAGCGGAAGCCGCACCGCCTAGTATCAAAACCCTCCCCATTATACAATCCAGCCAGACCATGACTTCTCCGCGCTTTAGCATTCTATTTTTGATGGCCGCTTCTTTGTTCGGCCTGATTTCCTGTGGATCCTTTGAGAAAACGGATTCCCGTAACCCCTCTGTCTCGGAACAGGATGCCTTCGATGTGAGTTGGGGGCTGCCGCCACGTAAATCCCGCGGCAATCCCAAGCACTATTATCAGTACCGCAAAGACGCCTATGACGCGCCAGCAGCCAGCTCTGCGCCAGCCGCGACCGCTGCTCCTTCACCGGCTCCAACCGCAGCTCCGTCAGCTCCAGTCGCTCCGATCAGTCCGAACATCCCGGCCACACTACGCTGAGCGCGTTTTAGTTTCATCCACCCGCTGTTGAAGTGAAGACCTCTTTTTTGACCTGCCTGTTTATCCTCGGCTGCGGCGCTCTTTTGAACGCGCAGCAAGTCAAGGCACCTGAGACACTCAGGCCTGGCATGGCTGCGACTGTTCCCGAGGCCACCCCTTCCACTGCCACCGTGGACAATCTGGCCGAAGCGGCGCAGAAAACCCTCTTCAAAGCCGCAGATCAATCTGGCGGCGCGGCTGCCACCACCTCGAACGCTCCCATCACCACCACCGGCCCCATGCGCCTGCCCTCTCCTGTAGCGGGCAATCCGGCGCTGTGGGAAAATGACTCGCAGCACAAGCTAGCCGTCATGGAGGTGGCGTTTGGCGGCAGGAAGGAGACGATCATGATCGAACTCTTCCCCAACGACGCTCCACAGACGGTCGCGAACTTCATCGACCGTTGTGACAGCGGCTTCTACAATGGACTCGCTTTCCATCGTGCCATTGAGGGTTTCATCGTCCAAACTGGCGACCCATTTACCGCCGACGAGTCTGCTCGCGAAAACTGGGGCACCGGCGGCGAGGACAAGACGCTTCCAGCTGAAATCAAGCACCCGCATCGCATCGGCGCGGTCGCCATGGCACGGCGCTCTGACGCGGTGAATCCTCAGCGCCGGTCCAATGGCTCGCAGTTTTACTTCGCCCTGGGCAACTACGCCAGCATCGACATGAAGCACACCGTCTTCGGTCAGGTGATTTCCGGCTTGGATGTGGTCAAAAACATTTCCCTCATGCCGGTGGATAGCAATGACTGTCCGGTGGCTCGCATTGAAGTCAAATCCATCAAAATCCTCGATCACAAAGGCCCGCTTCAGGTGCAGGAAGTGGCGAATGATGGCACACGGTACTCGAAGCCGAACTCGGCCCGCGGCTATGTCGACCGTTTCCTCCACCGCTTTTGGTGATTGAGTGGCTTCGGTTGGTAATCGAAGCCGAACGTCCCTCGGGATACGAGTGTTACTCGAATTGATTCAGCCATCACTTCGCAGGAATCTCGTAGCACACAGCCTCGCGGTCATTGCGCACCAGCAGCCAGCGTCCGGCCAGTGTTGGCGGATTCCATGTTTTGGAATTCAGCGCTTCCAGGCGTGAAACTTCCTCCAACTGCTCAGGATTGGCCTTCACCAGCGCCACGAAACCTTTCTCCGCCTGCACGAGCATCCATTGCTCTCCCACGCGGACGTGTTGGCCAAAGCCGTAGCGTCCCTCGCGCCAGCCACGCTCGCCCGTGGTCAAGTCCACGCAACAGAAGGTTCCTTCGTCTGATGCATAGGCGTGCGTCCCAAACACGCTCGCGCTGCTGAACTTCGTGCGCGGATGGCTGCTGCTCCAGATCGACGTGGTGCTTAATTTGTCTTCCGCCGCCGCTTTGATCTCGATCAGGTGGCCCTTAACACCGTAACTCGACGTCACCAGAAAACGGTCGGGCGTGACCTGTACGGGTTGTCCCACTTTGGGAAAGGCGCCAGGCCAGTCAAAGCTCCACAGCAGGCTGCCCTTGGCTGGATCATGTCCCGTCACGGAGCCATTGTTCACGCTCACGATCTGCTCACGCCCTGCCAGAGTCATCAATACGGGTGAGCTGTAGCTCCCGCCATTCTCACCGGCTTTCCAAGCGATCTCGCCGCTATCTTGGCGATAAGCGAGCAATGACGTACCGCCCTCGCCACCGCTGCAAATCACCACTTCACCCGCCAGCAAGGGCGAGGAACTTTGCCCCCATTGCAAATTCGACGTCGCAGCGGCCTCTTTGAGCGTCTCCCTCTTCCAACGCATGGCTCCGGTGCTGAGATCGAGGCAGTTGAGCAAGCCTTTCGCTCCCAGCGTGAAAACCACGCCCTTCGCCGCGTCAATCGTCGGAGTCGCACGCGGCCCGATGCCACCCATGGCCTCATCAAATCGAGTTTGATCCGCATGTGACCACAGCAGCTTGCCCGTGGCGATGTCATAACACGTCACACACTCTTCCTCACCGCGTTGCTCCTGGGTGATGGCGCGATGGCCCGCCACGGCGAAGCCTGACCAGCCATCGCCGACCTCGATGCGCCACACTTCACGTGGGGCGTGCGTTTTCCAGTTCGTCTGCCAGTTCGGCTCCTTTAGCACGCCATCCCCCTTCACGCCAAGAAAGCGGGGCATGTCTGCCACACCCACTGGGGAGGCTGTGGGAGCTTCGGCTTGGCCTGCGATGTTGTGCAGCTCTGGCAGCGACGTCTTTTTCTGCCAGCGCCAAGCCAGACTCGGAAAGGCCGAGCCATCCGCCGAGCCGTCGTAGCGAAACAGGCCAAAAAACACCGCGATGCACACGATCACGACAGCCAGCCGACTCAAACGCTTCCCTTTGAGCCGCAGCGCCCACCACAGCCCCATGAGTAGCAACCACAACGGCAGGAGGATCATCACCGAGAGGGCGCGCATCACATGATCATTGAGCCAGAGCCACGCGGAGAAGCCGCCGAGGATCAGCGTGAGGAAGAAGGGAAATTTGGAAATCATGGGCTGGAAAATGATGACAAAAGCGCTGCTAGCAGTTTACGTTCATCATCCGGAGTTCGCCATTCGCCATTTCCACCGAAAACGCCTCACCTTCTCCAGCGTACTCACTACCCTCAACCTCCATGAAGTCACTCCTCCTTTCTTTCCTCGCCGCGTCCAGCCTGCTCGCTGCCGATCATGTCGTCTATGAACCCGCCGGTGAGGCCAAAGGAAAGCACATCGTTCTGCTCTCCGGCGATGAGGAATACCGCAGCGAGGAGGCCATGCCCATGCTCGGCAAGATCCTCAGTCAGCGCCACGGCTTTAAATGCACCGTGCTATTCAGCCTCGGGGCCGATGGCATCATCGACCCGGCCGCTGGCGGCAGTTTGAGTCATCCCGAAGCACTCGATTCCGCTGATGCCATTGTCATGCTGCTGCGTTTCCGCCATTGGGATGACGCCACGAGCAAAAAATTTGCCGACGCGGTCAACCGTGGTGTCCCCATCATCGCCCTGCGCACCAGCACGCACGCCTTCAATGGCTATGCCAAGGACAGCCCCTTCGCTGCGTGGAATTGGAATAACCCCGACGGTGGCTGGGGCCGCAAAGTACTTGGGGAGACCTGGGTCAGTCACTGGGGTAAGCACAAAGTTGAGGCCACCAAAGGCATCATCGAGTCCGCCAATGCCAATCATCCCATCCTGCGTGGTGTGGGCGATCTTTTCGGCAACAGCGATGTCTATGAAGCCGCTCCACCTGCCGACTCCGTCATCCTTGCTCGTGGTCAAATCCTTCAAGGCATGACTGCCGACACCCCGCACGCCGCTTACACCAAAAAGACCAAAGCTGGCATCGAGCAGGACGTGAACACGCCCATGATGCCCGTCGCCTGGGTGCGCGTGGTGAAGAATGATGCTGGCGGTGAAAACAAAATCTTCTGCACCACCATGGNNNNCCATGGGAGCCGCCACCGATCTCGCCACCGAAGGCACCCGCCGCCTCGTCGTGAACGCCACATTTTGGGGTCTCGGGCTCGCAGTGCCGGAGAAAGCCGAGGTGACACCCATCGGTGACTA
The DNA here is from genome assembly GCA_021298725.1 of Verrucomicrobiaceae bacterium. GTDB lineage: Bacteria > Verrucomicrobiota > Verrucomicrobiia > Verrucomicrobiales > Verrucomicrobiaceae > Prosthecobacter. The sequence goes on from JAJTDU010000054.1 coordinate 8,143, forward strand.
CCAGCCCACAATGTACGGCTTCAAAGGCAACAAAACCGGTGTGAAGCCGGATGACTTCGTGCTTGGGAAGTGAATCAGTGATGTGAAACAGGCTGCTAGCCTGTTCAGATGAGGTGTGGCAAAAAGAACAGGCTAGTAGCCTGTTTTTCCTGCTCACTTCAGCTCAAATACAAACGGCAGGCCCTGGGCGGTCATCATCTGCTTCTCCTTCGCCATGAAGCGTTCGGCCAGCTTGCCAAAGCTGCCGTCGCTACGCATGCCAGCGAGGACATTGTTCACCTTCGCTTTCAGTTCGTCATCGCCCTGCTTGAGGCCAATGGCCCAGACTTCCTCCCGCAGCGGGGCCAGCAGGGCGCGGGTTTTATCAGCGTGCTTGGCGTGGTAGTTCATGATGGAGAGTTGGTCGTAAATCCACGCATCGACGTTCGCGTTCACGACCTCCATCACACACGACACATCCGCATCGAGTGCGATGATTTTGGCCTCCTTGAGATTCTCGCGCACCCAATGCTCGCCTGTGGTGCCAAGGCGGACGACGATTTTGCGTCCGGGTGTCTTCAGATCGGCGGCGCTTTGCACGGTGGAATCTTTGGCGGCCAAAATGGACAGTCCGGTCTTCACATACGGTTCCGAGAAGTCGATCGACTGTCGGCGCTCTGGCGTAGCCGTCATGGAGGAGATCACGAGGTCAATGGAACCAGTGCGCAGTGCGGTGATGAGGCCGTCGAAGTTGATGTTGCGAAATTCCACCTCGCGCCCGAGCGCCTTGGCAATCTCCCGCCCCACCTCGATGTCCACCCCGCTGATCTGGCCTTTTTCATCCACATATTCGAACGGCGGATACGTCGCGTCCGTGCCGATGATGAGTTTGGTGCTGCGTGAGCAGGCGCAGAGGGTGAAGAGCAGGCTCAGGGCAAGGAATCGGAACATGGGAGGAGTCATGAGTTTAAATCACCGGCAAAATCGCTCGGCATGCGCCAGTCACCACGCGGAGAAAGGGCCACGGAGCCGACTTTGGGGCCATCCGGCACGCTGGAGCGCTTGAACTGGTTTTGCGCGAAGCGTTTGAAGAACAGCGCAAGCCACTTGGCGATGGTTTCGTCGTCGTATTTGCCCGCAAAGGCCTGCGCGGCCAGCCAGCGGATTTTTTCGGCGCTGCTGCCGTGACGCACGAAATGGAACAGGAAAAAGTCATGCAGCTCATACGGCCCGATGGTGTCCTCGGTCTTCTGTTGCAGCGATTCATCCGCCGCGAGCGGCAGCAGCTCCGGCGTGATCGGCGTGTCGGCGATGTCGCGCAGGACTGCCCCGGCTTTTTCCGCAAACGGACCTTCCGCGCACCATTCGATGAGGTAGCGCACGAGCGTCTTCGGCACGCCGGAGTTCACATGATACATGGACATGTGGTCACCATTGAAGGTGCACCATCCCAGCGCCGCCTCGGATAGATCACCCGTGCCGACAACAATGCCGCCGGTCTTGTTGGCGATGTCCATGAGGATCTGCGTGCGCTCACGCGCTTGCGAGTTCTCGTAAGTCGCGTCGTGCTGCTGTTCGGAGTGTCCAATGTCGGCAAAGTGCTGTCGTACCGCCTCGTTGATCGAAATGGTGCGCAGCTCGATGTTCAATGCCTCGGCGAGTTGCTCCGCGTTGCCCTTCGTACGCGTCGTGGTGCCGAATCCGGGCATGGTGATCGTCAAAGCAGCGCTCATGGGCATTCCGGTGCGTTTCAGCGCCTCCAGCATCACCAGCAGTGCCAGGGTTGAGTCGAGACCACCGGACAATCCAAGCACGGCGGTCTTCGCGCGAGCCTGTTTGAGCCGGCGGGCCAATCCGGTCGCTTGAATTGCGAAAATCTCCTCGCAAACCGCCGCACGGTCCACTTTGGCCGAAGGCACGAAGGGATGTGCCGAGATCGTGCGCAGCAGTGGGGCATCGCCGCCCCAAGCGGGGCCGAGATCGAAGGTGATGCGATGCATCGGCAGCGTGCTGGCCTCATCGCGGAAGGACGAGCTTTTTAGCCGGTCGTGCGCCAGATGCTGCACATCGACATCGGTGACGATTTGCCGTGTCTCGAAGGAAAAGCGCTCGCTTTCGCCCAAAAGGATGCCGCTTTCAGCCACGAGGCAGTGGCCCGAATAAACCACGTCCGTGCTCGATTCACCCGCACCTGCCCCCGCATACACGTACCCCGCCAGGCAACGTGCCGCCTGCTGCGCCACGAGATGACGACGATACGGTGCCTTGCCCAAAACTTCGGTGCTGGCTGATGGATTCGCTAGCAGCGTGGCTCCGGCCAACGCGAGATGACTCGACGGCGGAATCACCGTCCACAAATCCTCACAAATCTCAATGCCGAGCACGAATCCGGTCACATCGCGTGCCTCAAACAGCAGTTCCGCGCCAATCGGCACGTCTTCGCCATACAGCGTCGTCATCGAGGTGCCCAGCGTGTGCGCTGGTGAGAACCAGCGGCGTTCATAAAACTCGGCTGAATTCGGCAGGAACGATTTTGGCACCAATCCGAGGACACGCCCCTTGGCCAGCACCGCCGCCACGTTGTACAGCCGATCCTGCACCAGCAGCGGTAGTCCCACGACTAAAACCGTCGGCAGATCATGCGTCTGCTCCGCCAGTTCGCTCAAGCCACGCACCGCAGCCGCTCGCAGCGCCTCGGTATGAAACAAATCGGCACAGGAATAGCCAGTGAGGCTCAGTTCTGGGAAAACCACCAGCCTGCATCCACGCTGCGCCTGAGAACGTGCCTCCCGCGCCAGGATTGCCACATTCTTCGCCACATCCCCCAGCGCCAGTTCCGGTGACACTGCCGCCACACGCACGAAACCAAGTCGTTCGCGGGTGGAGTTCGGGGGAGGGGAGGCCTGCTGCATTCGAGAGCTTAGCACGCTGAGTTTGGGCTGCGCTAGGATTTATGAATCGGGGGCACCGTCTCGTATCATGGAATCACTCTCCGAAATATGGTATGCCCAGCTTTTTCGCGAGTCGTTTCGGCCTTCTCATCGCCTCTTTCATGCGCAGGTCTTCATCCGTGCCCCGTAGGTCTTTGCAGGCTGGATGCGCCTCTGGTGCGTCGATCAGCCCGAGCTGATGCAGCACATGCGCGGTGCTGTGCTTGTAAGGGGATGCGCTCATGCGCTCGTCGAGACGGAACACGAGGTCTTCGAAGGACTGGAATGCTTCGAAGAGCTTGTACACCCGCGTATCGAAGCGGCCGGTGCCGCTCTTGAATTTTTTGTCGGCCACGCTGTCGAGTAGCCACATGTCACGCGCAGCGCAGATCAGCGGACAGGCGCTGACGCCCGCGCCGATGAGCAGCGGCAGGCCGAGTTTGATGGCAGTGGCGATGCCGTAGTCGTCGCCACTGTGTGGCGAGAAGGGCAGGTTTAGCCCTTTGCACATCGCCGCCCAGTAATGGAAGTGAGGTTCGTCGAGCGTGCTGACTTTTCCGCCGACATACGAAGGATGCAGGGCGATCTCATGGAACAGCCAGGGATCAAACGGCGTGGCCCACGGCACGAAGGATGGCTCCAGTGCATGCGCGATGCCGGGGCGGATCAAATGCTCGGCAATTTGAAAGTAGGCGTCCCGCCGCGGCTCGTTTTCCAGGGTGTTGAGCAGCTTGCTGGTCATGATCATCATCTCGCAGTTGTCATGCTCCTGCGCGATGTCGAGCAGCGGCCAGTAGCGCTCGGCTTTGAACGCAGTGTCGTTCTCGGCGCCGCGTGCGGTCACACCGGCGATGAAGCGTTGTTCGGGAAACTCGGCACGGAAGCGCTTCAGCACTTCGGCGTAGAGGTCGTTGTCGAGATCGAAGATGTAACCGGTGTCCGCATTGAGCACGAAGACCAACTCGACGCCGTAATGCGCACCGCATTGCTGCATCCAGCGCACGCTTTTGTTGAAGCCGTCCCAGTCGGGCTTCCGGTTCTTGAACGGTAGCAGTGTCGCTACGCAAAGCCGCGCTTTCGTTTTGTGATCGACGAGTTCCTCCTCGCTCGTGTAAGCCCAAACCGTCTCATTCCAGGCGGTGGACGATTTGAGATCGGCAGGATTCGAGATGAGAGCGCGGGTGTCAGACATGACTCATTTAGAGCATGATCGGCCCGATCGGCCAAGATGAATTCCGAATCCTCGTGATCTGAATTTCTGATCACACCTCCAGGCAGTGACATGGAATGCAGGCTCTGTGTTTACTCTGTCTTGCGCTAGTCAAGCACCTCCGCTTTGATCAACACTCATGTGTGGCCGATTGAACCAATTCGCGAAGATGCCCGCGCTCTCTCTCGCGGGACGGGCGCTGCGCCTCGAGCGGCGCAAGAAGGTGCGCGAGGACCCAAAGGCTGCTGCGCACATCATGCACAACATTTGCCCCACGGACTATGCGGATGTGATGACGCTCACTGACGGCGAATGGGCGCTGGAGCGCATGCGCTTTGGGCTGGTGCCGTCGTGGGCGAAGGGCAGTAAGGCGGATATAGCGAAGAAGTTCCTGCACACCTTCAATGCTCGCTGCGAATCGGTCTTTCAATTGGCGTCTTATCGCGGGCCGATTTTGAAGCAGCGCTGCCTCATCCCCGTGCGTGGCTGGCATGAGTGGCCGGACAGCCGGACTCCTTATTTCATCCATCTAAATGACGACGCGCCGTTGCTACTCGCGGGTATTTTCGATGTTTGGGAGAGTGTGGAGGAGGTCGTCACCTCCATGAGCGTCATCACGACGCCGCCTGGGCGCTACATGGGCAAATTTCATGACCGCAGCCCGCTCATCCTGGAAAACAAAGCCGCACTCGACTGGCTCCAGCCCGATCTGCGAGCGGACGACCTTCGCGCTTTCTTCAAACCCTACGAAAGTGAGCATCTGGAGGCCTACCGCGTCTCCACGCTGGCGAATCATGCCCGGAACAAAACGGAGGCCGTGTGCGCCGCTATCGCCCCGCCAGTGCCACAGGCCGGGGATGAGCCAGACGTGACTGAAAATGACGTAACACCGCTCTTGGAACTATTCAGCACCTAGACGCATCCCGCCGGATGAGCTGAGGATGCCGAAAGCGGAATATCGATTTCAAGAGCAGCTTGATGCGGTGAGACTCTCTGGATTTTTGGTGCGTCAGCCCGGGGTGGGACTTTGATCCGCCGCATCTGCTTCTGGATTCTGTTGGAAGGCTGCGATAGGCTCCAGCTGCATGCCCAAGCCTCGCAGCCTTTTTTTTGCCATCCTTGTCTTGTTCCCCGCCGCCAGTTTTTCGGCTGGCTTGGATGATGCGTCGGAGTTTGCCGATGCGAGGCAGGCGCTATCCGACGGTCTGCCGGGTGTGGCTGCGGTGAAGGCAGAAAGGCTTCTGAATCAGAAAGGCTGGACATCCGCGGAGACGCGTCGGCTGGCCACCTTTGCCGCCGAAGCTTGGGCGCGAGAGGAGCAGGCAGACCGTGTGCTGGCGCTGGCCGAGGCGCATGAGCTTGATGATGAGGTTTTTTGCCGCGCTGGGTGAAAATAGCGCCGCTCGTGACGAGATCGCACCGCTGCTGGCTAGGGTGGATGAGCCGCTGCGCCAGCAGGCATCACGGCTGCAAACCGAACTGGACCTGAGCGATGGCAAACCCGGCACCGCGCTGGCGGATGCCTCGCAGGATGCCTCTGTGAAGTATCTCCGCGCTCGTGGGATACTTCAGCAAGGGCAAAGCGTTGCGGCGCAGCAACTGCTGCAAGCCGTGAAGGCCTCCGCCGCAGGCGGGGAGCGTGTGCAGCATGCGGTTATTCTTCTTCAAGCTGACATTTTGCTGCAACAGCGGCAGTTCGCCGAGGCGCATGATCAGTTGATAAAGTTTCTCGACACCACGGTGACGACGGACCTTTGGACTGAGGCGTTTGACCTGCTGGATCAGGCCCATCTGCGCCTCCAGGAGCCAAGAGAGCTGCCTGAGGCCGTGCTGCGCTGGATTTCCAGCGGCAACACCCCGCAGCAGCAACCGCAGCCTTCACTGGCGCTGATCAAAGCCACCTCGGAACTGCGCGGGCACGCGCTTTTCATCGTCGCGAAATGGCTCGTAGCAGAAAAACGTGACATTGAAGCCGTCAGCCTCCTGGAAGCCTTGCTGCAAATGGCGCAGGACCACCCGCGCCGCGCAGATGCCATGCGTCTGGCGATGGAACTGTACGCGGCGCAGGGAGCTGGCGAACGCGTGCTCGCGCTGGCTGAGGCTTGGCGGCAGTTGTCAGGCGGTGCCTCTGCCATGGTGGATTTCACCGCGGGCGGCATGTTCTTCCGGCGTGGGGATCATCGTCAGGCGCAGCGCTTGTTTCAAAACGCTGCCAACATCGCCACTACGCTCACAGATCGTCGTCGCGCGTTGTTCAATTCAGCAATCGCGGCGGTGCTCGCGGGGGATTTCACCTTGTATCAGAGTCTTCTCGGCCATCTTGAGGTGGTGACCTCTGCCGCCGGGGATGGGCAGGGCGCGGATGACAACGGCGCCACGCTGGAGCTGGAAAAAGCGTTGTTTGCCGCCGCGAAACGCCAGCCGGAGGCAGAACTGGCGCTTCGTGCCTTCATTCGTGCTCATCCTGACCATCCCCGTTTCGCAGATGCCTCTGTCACGCTAGCGGAATGGCTGCTCATGGCCGTGCCACCACGTGTCCATGATGCGCGGATCACGTTGGACGCCACCACGGCGGCGACCACGCTTAGCCAATCTCAGATGCAACGCATCGATCTCACAAGGCTGTGGCTGCATGATGCTGAGGGGGATCTCAAGGAGCTGCTTGTTCAGGGGGCCGCCTTTCTCAAGGCTTGGCCGAAGAGCACATTTGTGCCGGAGGTGCGGATGAAAATCGCAGGAGCACACTACCGGCTTGAGGATTTTGCCAGTGCGCGGACGGAGTTTGAAATCATCGCTCGCGATTACCCGGAGACGTCGAATGCCGATACCGCGCTTTATTTCGCCGCCATGTCCGCCTCCTCTGTCATGAGTGCAGAGGGCCGTGTCCGGGCACTGGCCACCTGGGAGGAGCTAGCGCAGAAAGGTGGCCCGCTCGCCGTAGCCGCACGCAGGCAGCAGGCGCTGTCTGAGCGCGCCCAGGGCCGCTTGAACGAGGCGCTTGCCGCGTTGGACAAGCTGCTGGCCTTGAAAAATCTCGATGTGGAGCAGCAGCGCATGACGATCTGCGAAAAAGCCGAGGTACTACTGCTCCTCGGCAAGACTGATCCGGCTCGTCTTGATGCCGCCATCACACTGCTCGATGAGTTTCTCGCGGAAAGTTCTCTGCCCTTCTTCTGGAAGGCTCGCGCTGGTTTCACCCTGGCCACGGCGCGTCATGATGCCAAACGAGATACCGAGGCGCTGGAGGCCTGCTACAATGTGCTACGTGCGGCGGAAATCACGCCTCCCGCCAGTCCGGCGGACTATGTATGGTTTGCCAAGACCGGCTTCTTTGGCATCGACCTGCTGGAGGCGGCACACCATTGGGAGGCTGCGGCACGTCTTGCAGAGCAGGTCGCACAGCGACGTGGTGACCGCGAGCAGGAGGCGCGTGAGCGGGCCACGAAAATTCGTCTGGAGCACTTCCTCTGGGACGGTCCCGCGCCCACTCCGCCGAAGGTGCTGAAGCTAAAAGATGAAGCTGAGGCTAAGCCTGATGAACCAGCCGAGTCCGCCTCCAAGAACATCAAAAAATCAATGCGTTGAGAGCGAACAAAGCAAAATAACGAAGGCGGAATGATAGGGATTTTGAAAATCATTTTGCCATCCATTGTTTTGCCAAATGACCAAATTTGGTCCGGTCTGGCATCCACCCTGGGGATTCTGTGTGGATTTAACACCCAAGCGCTGTGTCATTGACTGCCTGAGTGAAAAAGCTCTTGCCAGATCGCTGTGCCGCCCGCACACTTGCCGCCGTTCCAGGTTCTCTCAACTTGGTGAACACTTGGTGATGTTCCCGGCAGGCCTGCCGATGTTTCCCCAGCCCTCGTGCTGATGAAACGTGACCCCGCACTCGTTGCGCGGCCGTCAATCCTCCCGGAGCACACCGCGGCGATGCCGCTTTTTTCATTTCCCTTCTGACATTTCTCAACAACCCACGCACGGATGGCCGCCGTCACCGCCTCTCCGCATGCGTTATTCTTAACCGACATCGTTCCTCACCATGGCAGGCCACAATAAATGGTCCAAGATCAAGCGTGGCAAAGCCATCACGGATGCCAAACGTGGCAATGCCTTCAGCAAGCTGGCGAAGGAAATTACCCTCGCGGCCAAGTCCGGCGGCGGCAGCCCCGACATGAACGCCCGCCTTCGCAGCGCCATCCTGGCCGCCCGTGCCGCGAATGTCCCGAATGACAACATTGACCGCGCCATCAAAAAAGGCACCGGCGAGATCGCAGGTGCGGCACTGGAAGAAATTCTTTACGAGGCCTACGGCCCAAGTGGCGTGGCGATGATGATCGAAATCGTCACGGACAACCGCAACCGCAGCGCCAACGACATCCGCGTCCTGCTTTCCAAAAACAACGGCACCTTCGCCGACTCTGGCAGCGTGGCTTACATGTTCCAGCGTCGGGGAGAGATCCGGCTCGACAAAAGCGTCGCTAGCGAGGATCAACTCATGGAGGTAGCGCTGGAGGCTGGAGCCGATGACATTCAGGACGAGGGAGACGACTGGGTCGTTTACACCGCCACCGACAAGCTCTTTCAAGTCGCCAATGCGCTGCGGGAGAACAACCTCCATTCGCGCAGCCAAAAACTCATCTACCAGCCGCAGACCACTGTCACCATCACCGACGTGGATACCGCGAAGTCACTCATCCGCCTCTACGACATCCTCGACGACTACGACGACTCCCAAAACGTCCACGCCAACTTCGAGATCGACGACGCTATTGCCGAGCAGCTCGGCTAACCCTTTTCTAATTCCCTATGCCTGAAGAACTCACCGCCGAAGCTGCTGAAGCCGTTAAAACGAAGCCCAAGCGCAAAGCCCCGGCCAAAAAAGTGGCCGCTAAGAAAGCCGCAGCGACCAAAGTGGCTGCCAAGAAGGCCGCTCCGGTCAAAGTAGCCCGCAAAACCGCCAAAAAGAAAGTGGCTGAGCCTGAGGCAGAGCTGCCCTTGATGGATGCCGCTGCTCCGGTTGAAGCTGTAAAGCCTGTGGAAGCGGCTCCCGTAGCCGCTGTTCCTGAGATCGTTGAAGTCGCTGCCCCCATCGTTGTCGAAGCCGCCCAGCCTGCCGCGCCATCTGTGGCCGCCGAGGCTGCGCCGGCCGTCGAAACAGACGGGGAAGGGGATGCTGAAGAATCGGAGGCTGCAGAAGCCTCGGCCGAGGGCGATCCCAACACGCCGCGCAACATGATCATGGATGCGAACGGCCAGTTGCGTCCGATGACGGCCAAGGAGCGCCGCAAAATGAAGTTTGAGCGCTGGAAGCAGCGCCGGGCCGAGCGCGATGCGCAACGCCGTGGTGAACGTGGCGGTGAGCGTCCTGAGCGTCCTGAGCGTCCTGAGCGTGGTGGTGAAGGCCCACGCAGCCAGGAGCCACGCCCGCAATTCACGCAGGAGCGTGAACCCGAGCCGGAAAAGCCGCTTGGACCGCCAGAACCAGCCAAGGGCATTCTCGAAATGTCCCCCAAAGGCTACGGCTTCTTGCGCCAGCGAGACCGCAATTATTCCCAGCATCCGCTGGACGCCTTCATCGCGCCCGAGTTCATCCGCAAATACGGTCTGCGTGAGGGCATGCAGGTTGTCGGCGTGCAGTGCAAGGGCCAGCGTGGTCCGCAGATCACCGAGGTCACCGAAGTCAACGGTCGCAATCCGTTTGTCATGCGCGATCTGCCTTTGTTCGAGGAGCTTAAAGCAGTAAACCCGAACAAGCGTTATCAGCTGGAGACCGCCAAAGACCGCCTCACCACACGCGTCATCGACATGATGGCTCCCGTCGGACGCGGGCAGCGTGGTTTGATCGTTGCACCGCCGCGCGCGGGCAAGACCACGATGCTCCAGCACATTGCTGAGGCTGTTGTGGAAAATCATCCAGGCGTGCATCTCATGATCTTGCTCGTTGATGAGCGTCCTGAAGAAGTCACCGAATTCAAACGCATCCTCCCGCAGGCCGAAATCTTCGCCAGCAACAACGACCAGGATGTGAAGAGCCACACGCGCATCGCCACGTTCGCCATCGAACGCGCCAAACGTCTCGTGGAGTGCGGGGAGCATGTCTTCATGCTCATGGACTCCATCACGCGCATGGCCCGTGCCTTCAACAACACCGCGAAGAGCGGTGCCACCATGAGCGGTGGTGTCGGTGTCGGGGCTTTGGAGATTCCGCGCCGTCTGTTCGCCGCTGCGCGCAACACACGCACCGCTGGCTCCCTCACCATCCTCGGCACCGCGCTCATTGAGACCGGCAGCCGCATGGACGACCTCATCTTCCAGGAGTTTAAAGGCACCGGCAACATGGAGCTCGTGCTTGATCGCCGCATCGCCGAGCAGTTCGTGTTCCCAGCCGTGAACATCTTCAAATCCGGCACACGCCGTGAAGAACTGCTGCTACAGGCCTTCCAGCTCGACAAAATTCACATGCTGCGTCGCGGCCTCGCTGGTCACAAGCCGATCGAGGCCATCCAGCGCGTCATCTCGCTGTTGGAGCGCTACCCTAGCAACGCCCAGATGCTCGTCGATCTGCCCAGCAAGAGCTAGACGCTAGATTCTGGATACTCGATCCTAGCATCCAGCATCTCGATCCCAGCATCCAGCCTCTAGTCCCCATGCCTCTTCCGCCTCCAGAACTCAAAGTGGACGAGGTGGGGCCGCCGCAGATCAATCCCATCGCCGCCAGACTGGCCGCCAGCAAAGATTCCACGGAGCGCGCCACCGCCCGCATCCTCGCGAAATACCTCGACGAGTTGCTGCGCGTGCCCGGCACGAATTTCAAAATCGGCCTCGATCCGATTCTCGCGCTGATTCCCGGTGTCGGAGACACCGTGGCCTCCGGCGCGGGCGTGATCATTCTTTTAGATGCCCTGCGCAGCGGCATTTCCATCCCGGTGTTCCTGCGCATGGCGCTGAACATGGGCATCAATTTCCTCATCGGTCTCGTTCCCGGTTTTGGCGCGGCGGCGTCCATGTTCTTCAAATCCAACACACGCAATCTGCGCCTGCTCACCGCTTGGCAGGCAGGTAACAAGGACGGCGTGAAGCGCAGCACGCTGCGCTTCTACCTCGGCATTTTACTGCTCTTTGCCATCATCCTCGGCATGCTCCTCATCGCCTGGGTGTTCTACACCTGGCTGTTTTATCACTTCATCCAGACCATCGGCCACGCCCTGGGGCTGGTAGGATGACTTCAATCCCCCGCTCGTTTCACCAGCGGCAAAAGGATCTCTCGTGCCGCCTGCGGGCTTGGGCATTGTCACCGGTTGTAAATTCCTCTTCAAAGTCCGATGTTCCCCACCTCGTGGCAGCGGACGTGAGTTTGCTATTGAGCAGATCTTGCCTAGCGCCCTTCAGAACCCACTGATCTTTGGTGGTGGCGGGCCGCTTTTTTGCAAGCAACCTCTTCATTTTGTCCCGCTTGTCCCGCAAACCAGTCGTTTGCGTAGTGGCGGACAGGGAGGGATTCGAACCCTCGGTACCGATTAAGGTACACACGCTTTCCAGGCGTGCTCGATAGACCACTCTGACACCTGTCCGTTGTTCAACTTCAAAGGAGGATGAAGCGAACGCGGAGTGTGGCGCAGTCCGCTCTTCAGGCAAGCTGATTTTACCCTCACTCGGATTTCTTCCAGCCATGCACGATGTATGTGCTGGCGGAGGAACCCAGCGCAGCGACGGCTTGTTCCTTGGTGATGGCTGGTGAGGTGGACGTGACGGTGACTTTTTGAGTGCCCGGTTTATCACCGATGGCGATCTCCACTTTCGAGACGCCCTCGAGCTTGGTGAAAGAAGCGGTAACGTGGTCTTTGCAGCCAGCGCAGACCATGCCGCTCATTTCAGCGACGTAGGTGACCGCCTTGTCAGCGGCGAGTGCGCACAAGGACGACAAGGAAAGCGCGGTGAGGAGGATGAGTCGGCGAATCATAAAAGGTGCACCATCCATAGCGGGAACTTGGTTTTCAGCCAAGTCCAAGTTTCAGCCCACCAGGCACGTTGAGAGGTGGAATTGTTCGCCTCATAGACATTTTATGAGCCTGTTTTCATTTTAGCGTGTTTTAGTTCACCTTCCTCCACATGAAGTCCCCAACCATCCTGTCTTTGCTGCTTGCCTTGCTGTCCAGTAGCGCCGCCGCCCAAGAAGAAGTCCGTCCACGTCCACGGCCGCCAGTTGCGGGGGATGAAATGGTGGTTCCTGAGGTCAATCTCACACCGGCGCAGATAGGGCACATCTTGAAGGAACTGGAGAAAGTAGAGACTGAGATCGGCCAAGGTCGAGGTGGTATTCTTGGGGCGGCGCTGACGAAATTCCGCTCTGCCATGGGCAGTGAGAGCGATGCAGTCTCGCTCTACCTTGAATGCTACAAGCTAGAGAATTTTGACCGCAAGGATCTGAAGCAGACGGATTTCATGGAGTGGCGTGACCGCAATGAAGCTCGGCTGAAGGAAGAAAATTTCACCCAAGGACTGCTGCTTCAGCTCGAGTACCTTGTGCTGACGATCCAGGCCCAGAATATCAAAGAGCAGAGGGACATGGGCACGCTGGTGCCTGCGCTGCAAGCATTCATCGGGAAAGCCATCACGGAGGTGCAGGCCACGATGAAACACACTGCCTCAGGCGCACTGGAGCAAAAAGATGCGGACTCCAAAGGCGGGGGGCAGGGACGCCGGGGCGGCGGTCAGGGGCAGGGGGGAGGCTCGCCACTGGCCGGCATGCTGCGCCAGTCTGTGAAAGGCACCGAATTCAGTCGTGCCTATCTGCTGGATGACCACCTGACCCGTCGTGAGTGGGAGTATTCGCCCTTGAACATCGGCGGCATCTACAATTCGGTCATTTTCCCTTATTTTGTGTCTGAAAAACCGACGGAGCTCTCCGCGCAGTGGGATTCCCGCATCAATGCCGAGATGGCTCTGCTCAAAGCCAGCATGAGTGAGACGGAGTTCACCCTTCGCTACAAGGAACTCCAGCCACGGTTGCTGTGGGAGAAACACAACCACCTGCTTGCCTGCAATATCAACGCGCTCAATGCCCTCGCCGACATGCTCAAGGTCATTCAGGCCAATCCCAATCATCCAGATGCGGCAGGCTGGCTCACTCAATTTAAGGCGATCATGACAAAGCTTGCTCCGCCTGAGTCCCCGGCACCGGTGGAAAAACCGATCGGCAGCCAATAAGATCACGGCATGTTGCATTGGATCAGCTTGGTCATCCGCAGTTTTGGGCCTGCTTTGGCAGGCCTTGGCTGGGCGCTGAAAACCCAGCGCAATCTCCAGGTGCATGCCCTCGCGACCTCGGTGGCCTTGGTGTTTGGGGTCTGGTTGAAGATCGCGCCTTGGGAATGGTGTGCTGTGGCGCTTTCCACGGGGCTGGTGTGGGCAGCAGAGCTGCTGAACACCGCCATTGAGCTGCTGGCGGACCGCGTCAGCATGCAGCGCGAGGAGCCAATCCGCCGTGTGAAGGATGCGGCGGCGGCTGGTGTGCTGCTGGCTGCTCTTGCGGCCTTCAGCGTCGGGTTGATCGTTTTTTTGCCGAAGCTATGGCGGCTTTTGGAGAATGTTCTGCCGCTTCCTTGACGTGGCGGGACGGGCTTCTATGATGCGCGGCTTTTCCGCTCCCCCTTAAACACCCACTGAATCACTCCGATGGCCATTCTCGTTGAAACTGACACCCGCATCCTCGTTCAAGGCATCACTGGCGATTTCGGTTCCCGCCACGCGAAGGCTTCCATCGACTATGGCACTCAACTCGTCGCTGGTGTGACTCCAGGCAAGGGTGGTCAGGTTTTCGAGCACAGCGGCAAGAAAGTGCCGGTGTTTGACACCGTCGCCGAAGCCGCGCGTGAAACCGGTGCCTCCGTGAGCGTCATTTTCGTCCCGCCGCCCTTCGCAGCCGACGCCATTCTCGAAGGTGTCGATGCCGGTCTCGATCTCGTCGTCGCCATCACTGAAGGCATTCCGGTCAATGACATGATTCGCGTCAAAGCGGCCATGAAAGGCAGCAAAACCCGTCTCATCGGCCCAAACTGCCCTGGCCTTGTCACCCCTGGCTTTGGCGACAAATCTCACGGTGGCTGCCGCATCGGCATCGCCCCAGGATACATTCACAAGCGCGGCAATGTCGGCGTCGTCAGCCGTTCTGGCACACTCACTTATGAAGCCGTCTGGCAGCTCACGACTCGCGGTTACGGCCAAAGCACCTGCGTCGGCATCGGTGGAGATCCCGTGAACGGCACCAACCACCTTGAGGTGCTCAAAATGTTCAACGATGACCCGGAAACCGAGGCCATCATCATGATCGGTGAGATCGGGGGCAATGCCGAGGTCGAGGCCGGTCTTTGGGCCAAAGACCACTGCAAAAAGCCCATCGCAGCCTTCATCGCTGGAGCCACCGCTCCTCCTGGACGCCGCATGGGCCACGCGGGTGCCATCATCGGTGGCGCAGACGATACTGCTGCCGCCAAGAAGCTGATCCTTGCCCAATGCGGGATCGCTGTTTCTGATTCTCCCGCCGACATGGCCACCACGCTGCTCAAGCGCTGGGGCAAGGCGTGAGTTTGGAGGCCACCGCCAGTCATGATGCCTCGCTCGGTCAAACTCGCTGTCGAGTTGCTTGAGCGCCTTATCCAGGAGAGATGGTTTTAAGTGCCGTTGATCTCCTGGACTAATTCAGGCCGCTGATTTTGCAGCCCTGCGCTTCGTGCTGAGGTGAAGGCACCGGTTTGGCGGATAAGATGGCGTCGAGTGCATTGCGCAGATCTTTCGTGGTGGCGGCACGCTGGCGTTTGGTGGGGCCGAGGTAGAGGTCGTTGATGCGGCCTTGGTAAAGCGTTTCAGCCTTGGTTGAGAGGACGATGGCCTCGGGCGTGATTTTGGCCTTCAACTGCTTGGCAAGAGCCTGCTCTTTGTCGAGCAGCACGGTCGTTTTGACCTCGGAGAGGATGGCGTGTTCCAGGGCGATCTCGGTGGTAATTTCGGGATCGGAATGGATGAGGTAAACGACCACGCGGTCGCCGTAATCGGCGGCGATCTGCTTGATCTCCTTGACGAAGGACTTCGTGGTGGAGCAGAACGGCGAGACGAAGAAGAGCACGACGGCTTTCTTGTCGCCCGCGGTGGTGGGTTCGTAGGTCTTACCGTCGGTGGCGGGCAGTTCGAGCGCGGGGGCGATGCCGATGAGGAGCAGCATCGCACAGAGCAGGTGCTTCATGGCCTTATTGCAGTTGGGCAACCGCCGCATCGAGTGAGGCGACGTCCTTGATACTGATGACCTTCACGGATTTGTCGATTTTGCCCATCAAACCAGCGAGTGTGGCGTCGGGGCCGAGTTCGATGAAGAGTGTGTGACCGGCGGCAATGAGGTGCTGCATGCTTTCCACCCAGCGGACGCTGCCAGTGACTTGGCTGGTGAGTGTGGCGCGGATTTCCTCGGGCGTGGAGACGGGGCGCGCCTCGAAGTTGCAGATGACGGGGACACGCGGGCTTTGGATCGGCTCGGCGGCGAGAGCGAGGGCGAGCTTATCCTGCGCGGATTTCATCAAGCGGCTGTGGTAGGCACCGGCGACGGGTAGGGGAATGGCGCGTTTGATGCCTTTGTCTTTTGATTGAGTGGCAGCGGCGGTGATGCCTTCGGTGCTGCCGGAGAGGACGATCTGGCCGGGGGCGTTCAAGTTCGCAACATCGACGTCGCATTCGGCGGCGAGTTCGCGGATGGCGGATTCCTCACCGCCGAGCAGGGCAAGCATCGCGCCTTGGGTGTTCTGACAGGCTTCCTCCATGAAACTGCCGCGTTGGAAGACGAGGTTGAGGCCGGTGGCGAAGTCGAAGGTGCCAGCGGCGGCGTGAGCGGTGAATTCGCCGAGGGAGAGACCAGCGGTGGCGGTGATGTTGAGCGCGGGGACTTTTTCCTTCAGCACCTGCAAGATGGCGAGGCCGTGCGCATACAGCGCGGGCTGGCAGTGGCTGGTGCGGGTCAGTTCCTCCATCGGCCCTTCGAACATGACGTTGGTGAGCGTGTGGCCGAGCGCGGCATCGGCCTGGTCAAAGAGGGCGCAGACGGCGGGGTAAGCTTCGGCAAGATCTTTGCCCATGCCGACTTTTTGGGCGCCTTGACCGGCGAAGAGGAGGACTGCGTTCATGAAGGGAGGGTTAGAGGTGCGAGGTCAGAAGTGAGATGGGATTGAGCACGGCCTGTGGG
>JAJTDU010000266.1 GCA_021298725.1 Verrucomicrobiaceae bacterium
AGATCGAAGGCGGGGAAGGGGGTGTCGGCGGCTGAGGTTGCAGCATGGCCACCTGGCCCGCCGGTGTTTTGGCGCGGGCATCGTCCTTGAGTTCGCCATCCTTGTGATCGCGGTCGGCCATGTCCTTGGTCGGCAGCTTCAGGCCGTCCATGCTGGGCATGGGCGCGGTAGCGTCTGGCGCAGGGGCCTTGACCGTGGAGGCCGTCGTGTTCCGGTCGGAGATGAAGGGGGCGTTCTTGGGGGCCGCGGCGGCCGTTTCGTTCTGGGAGGTGCGGATATAGACCTCCTTCTTCGGCGGTGGCGGCGGGGCAGGGGGCACCACCTCCGGCTCTGGGATGAGCTGCTCGGGGAACAGCAGCGTCACCTCCTTCTCCTTCGGCGGCGTGACGGCCTGCTGCCACAGCTTGCGGGCGGCATCTCCGGCAAACATCCACGCCAGCAGCAAAAACAGCAGTGCATGCACCACCAACGATCCGGTGATGGCGATGCGCAGGTTTTTGTCAGGAGAAGCGGTCACTTGAAGAGATTCACAGTGCTTTCCCGCCGCCTGGAATCAATCGCTGATTCAGGTCACTTCATGGCGATGGTGGGCCGCTGCCGACCGGCTGCCAGAGAAGTCCCGGCCCGCCCACCGCCCGTGCTGCGATGAGCCAGGCTCACCACCAGGACTGATCCCAAGGAAGGGCGGTTTGGAACCGCCCGGGCGCTTGAAAAGCGCTCTCCTTGAGGGCGCACAGCGAGAGTTCATGAAAACGCGAGAGGGGTTGGAGCAAAGGCCATGATTCTCCTGCCCCTCTCCGTTCTCTCCCTTCTTTCTTATTCCAATCTGGAAAACCTCTCACAGGAGCTAACTGAGATAACGTAGCTCATGATACAGATACTTCTGGAAGCCCGCAAAGGCCTTGCCCACGTCGCTGCCGAGATCGGCCACCGCATCCTGAATGGAGTCGTGATACTTCAGCTTGAGTAACGGCGTCAGTTTGTCCTGGTCGAGTTCTTCGACGCCGACGCTGACATAATGTGACAGAACGAAGTCGAGAAAGACCTGCTGCTTGCTGTTGAAGTGCGTGCTGATTTCCACCTTGGCTTTCGCGGCACGTTCTTCGCGGCTCAATGTTGGCAGCGCATAGGCCACATGGGCCAGCACATCAAAGAGGTCGCTCTTCTCGGCCTCGATGATGGTCTGCATCTCGTGAAGCTGGCTTTTGCCAAAACCCTTCTCTTCCAGGCCTTCGAGCAGCTTCTTGCGTGTCAGTGGATCGCTCCACAGGGCACGCAGCTCGTCTTCATTCGTGAAGAAGTCTGGCAGCTTGCCAAAGAGTAGGTCCATGAACTGCTGCGAACTCATCGGCGTGCCGTCGGGATGCCAGAAGGTCGTCATCATCATGTGCTGGATGGTGCGTGCTTTGCCGTCAGCCAGCTTGACCTTGGCCTTTTTCTTGCCGCCACACTGGCAGGGGCGCTGGCTGCACTTGGGGCAAGGGCACACGCAGGGCGTCTCACCGCATTCCTGGCATGGTGGCGGTGGCGGGACCTCGCAGACACAGGGATATTGGCCGCACTTCTTGCAAAGCTCAGGGTCGTTGGGCGGGCCGTCCCACTCCTCATCATGGAAGTGCTGGTGCGCTTTCACGAAGTCATAGATCGTGAAGTAATCCTTCCCGTCAAAGAGGCGCGTGCCGCGTCCGATGATCTGCTTGAACTCGATCATCGAGTTCACCGGCCGCATCAGCACGATGTTGCGGATGTTCCGCGCATCCACGCCGGTGCTGAGCTTCTGCGAGGTCGTGAGGATCGTCGGGATGACGTTGTCGTTGTTTTGAAAGTCGCGCAGATGCTGCTCGCCGAGCGCACCGTCATTCGCTGTCACGCGGTGGCAGGAGTTCGGGTCCGTGCTGGTCTTCGTTTGGTTGATCAGATCCCGCACCAGCAGCGCGTGCTCCTGGCTGGCGCAGAAGACCAGCGTCTTCTGTTTCTGATTGATCTGAGACATGAAGATCTCCACCCGCTTCACGCGGAAGGGCGTTAGGAAGCCATCATTGATGCCTTCCTTGAGCGAATAGACAGACACTGGCTCACCGAAATACTGGTAGGTGTCCACGTTGTCCTTCCGCTTTGGTGTTGCCGTGAGGCCGAGCTGCACCGCCGGCTTGAAGTAGTTCAAAATGTCCCGCCAGGTGCTCTCATCGTTCGCGCCACCGCGATGGCACTCGTCGATGATGATGAAGTCAAAGAAGTCCTCCGGATACTCGCCGAAGTAAGCCGACTCACTCGGCCCTGACAAAAAGGTCTGGAAGATCGTGAAGAACAGATTGCCGTTCTTCGGCACCTTACCCTTCTTCTTGATCTCGCCCGGCTCGATCCGCACCAGCGCGTCTTCAGGAAAGGCCGAGAAGGCATTGTAAGCCTGATTCGCCAAAATGTTCCGGTCGGCGAGGAAGAGAATGCGCGGCATGCGTGTCGGCTCTCCGCTCAGGTTCCAGCGTGCTTGGAAGAGCTTCCACGCGATCTGAAACGCGATGAAGGTCTTCCCGGTGCCCGTCGCCAGCGTGAGCAAGATGCGGTCTTTTCCCGCTGCGATGGCCTCCAGCACACGCTCAATGGCCGTCTCCTGGTAGTAATAAGCACGCTTCCCGCCCGGCGTATCGAGCGGCACCGCCGCGAAGCGATCCCGCCAAGCGTTCACCTCTGCAAAGGTCATCGCCCACAGCTCATCGGGCGTCGGGTAGGCAGGGATTTCCTTCTCCACACCCGTCTGCATGTCGATGGCGTAGATGCCCTGGCCGTTCGTGCAGTAGGCGTGCCTTAACGCCAGCTTGCCCGCGTAGTTCTTCGCCTGCGCCGCGCCTTCCGTCAGCGGCAGGTCCCAGGCCTTCGCCTCATTCACCGCCAGCTTCGTGTTCTTGTATTCGAGGATGTAGTCCGCCGTCAGCGCCTTGCCCTTCTTGCCGTTTCCTTCCAGCCTCCCGGTCGTGATCGGATACTCCCGCCGGATGCGGCTTCCCTCCACCACGCCCCAGCCCGCCGCTTTCAAGGCGGGGTCGATGTGCTCGGCTCTCGTCTCGGCTTCGTTCATGCCGGCTGCAGCGACTGGCCGGCCCCCTGACGGCGGTAAAATTCCTGTCCCACGCGCTGGATGTGCTCGCGGAGCCCCTCGTGGTCGATCATGCTGAGAATCGAGAGGTCAATCGTGTAAGGCAGGAGCAAGTCATCCAGTTCGCCCATGATGGTCAGCAAATCACGATAGCCCAGCCCGCTTCCCACCAGCGTCAGGTCGATGTCAGAGCCGTTCTTGTAGTTTCCCTTGGCTCGTGAGCCATACAGGATGGCTTTCTCCACCTCGGGATGCCCGGCCAGCACACCGCTGATCTTCTCCACCGTCTTTTCCGGCAGTCCAAAACGCGCGGCACTCATTCGGTTGGGGTGCTCAGGGTTTCCAGGCGCGTCCGCAGCTTCACAAACTCAGGAAAGAACGCACTTCGGATGCTTTGGGCCACCGCCTTCGCCGTCTCCTCGTTGTAGGTGTGGCTGGTCAGCGCCCGGCTTTCGATCATCTTCATCCACGTTTCTCCGTCCTCGAACAAGCCGCGTTTGAAGGCCAGCCGGAACACGTCCCGGCTGCCGAAAAGATTGCCCTCCCCCTGGTCTTCAAAGAAATCCTTCAGCGTGTTCCAGGCCAGCTCATAGGTGTATTCAAAGCTCTGGATGAGTCCCTGCTCCTCCATTTCATTGAGCTCACCCTTCTCGATGAACCGGGTCATCTGCGCCACCGCCTTGCGGTAGTTCTCGAAGCGTTGCTTCCAGCGGATGTCTGGCTTGCTCATACGCAGGAGTGTAACAGCAACTTGGAAGGGTGGAAAACAGAAATCCTCACAGCTCCCCGGCAAAGGCCCGGTGCAGCAGCGACTTCTTCAACGACTCCAGCGCGGCGAGCTTCCGCTCGTAGAGGCGGGCGAGGCGTTGGGTTTCTTCGCGCACGGCGTCCATCGTTGAAACAATGCGTTGCTGCTCGTCGAGACTCGGCAGCTCGATTTCCAATTCCTTAATCATCCCCAATTTCAGGAACTTCGTCCCAGCACCCACTGACTGCGCTTTGAACTTCTTCAAGCTCTTGAGCATTTGGAAGTAAAGGAAGCGGTAAAGCACGCGCTTCTTCTCGTTCACGGTGATAACGTATGTCCGCTGGTAAGCGTTAAACTTTCCGTTTTAGTGCTTCACGTTGAAATCGCCGACGGCGTTGTTGCCCGCCAAGAGGATCGCCTCGCAATCGAAGGTGTAGGTGTCGATTGCGAAAATGTCCCTTGAGCAAGTGAAGAAGGGAAACTTTCCACCTTCAACCGCGGCATTCGCATCGAGCTTCCCTGTTTTGATGTTCACCAAGTCTCCGAGCATGGCTTTCTCGGCGTGCTCAACATGGAGGTGGCTTTCGAAGAGGGCGCGGGCGTTTTGGAGGTTCTTTTCGGCGTTGGCTTTGGCGGTGGCGAGGCCCTCAAACGCTTCGTCCAGCAGGCCGACGATCCGCTGCTGTTCGGTAAGCAGGTTTCCCAGCGATACGGCGCATCGAGAATGGGGGTGTATTTATTGCCGTCGAGGGCGGCTTCGGTGGCCTTGTCGTGCTCCAGGGCGTCGAGGTATTTCAGGAAAAGCAGCCAGGAGGTCTGCTCGGTGTAATCCAGCTCGCTGGTGCAGCCAGCGTCCTTCCAGAGGACGTCGTCGATGTTTTTGAAGGCTTGTTCGAACATGCGGTGATTTCACCCATCCAAGCGGGGGAGGATACGGAAGGCAAGGCGTGTGTGAATGCCGAATGCCGAAAGTGGAATGCCGCAGGCGTTTCTCTTGCGCCATTCTGATCTCTTACTGTGCCACATCCGTGTTTCTGAAGGCATGGAGAGATCACCGCCCACCGGGCCGCTGCTCGCGGGAACGGAAGTCGTCGGTGCGGTGGAGGACGCCTCCGGCAACGACTGGTTTTCATGGAGTGTTCATGTGAATAGTTCAAAGAGCGTTTCCAGGCTACGAATGTGCCAATGTGGCAGACTTGAAGGCTGCGGCACCCCACAAACGGCTTTTGCGGCCCCACAACGCCCTTCTGTGCCAGCACTTGAAGGCGGCGTGCCACCACTTGAAGGCGGCGTGCCAGCACTTTGAGGCTGTGTGCCAGCACTTTGAGGCTGTGTGCTAGCACTTGAAGGCTGTGTGCCAGCACTTGGAGGCTGTGTGCTAGCACTTGAAGGCCGCGTGCCAGCACTTGAGGGCGGCGTGCCAGCACT
>JAJTDU010000055.1 GCA_021298725.1 Verrucomicrobiaceae bacterium
GGGCACCGTCTCTTTCATAAAAGCCGTTGCTGCCGATGGGGCGGAAGCAGCCGGAAGGCGTCTTCTGGATGGAGACGAGCCAGCGCAGCGACTCGATGCCGATGCGGAAGGCCTCCTCGTGGCCCATGGCCCGTCCGTTGAGCAGCCGAGCTTGGCAGAGGCGCGCATTGTCATAGGTGGCACTGGGTTCAAACCAGGGCCAGAGGTCGGTGGCGCACTGCTTCCACAGCCGGATGAGATCGGCCACCAGCGCCTCACGCGAAGCCTTGGCGCGGCTGCTTGCTGGGTATTCGCGCAGGTATTCATGAATCCCCAGCAGCGTGAAGGCCCAGGCACGGGGAGAGGAGAAGGATTCGACATTGGCCAACGCGGCCTCGAACAAGTCGGCGCAGAGAATGCTCTGCCCTTTACGCTGCGGCCGCGCCGCGCCGATGCCGAGTGCCCAAAGCGCCCGGCCATGGCTGTCTTCACTGCCCGCAGGCTCCAGCCAGCGCCGGTCAAAGCTCATGAAGTTACGGAAGCGTCCAGTGTCACGGTTCAGGGCGCAGGCCAAGAAGGCCAGGTAAGTGGAAGAGAGGCCGTTGAGGCTGGCGCAGGGCGGTGTGCCGCCCAGATCGTCCAGCAAGCAGCAGAGGATGAATGCGCGCGCATTATCGTCCGTGCAGTAGCCGTGATGAAAATCAGGCACGGTAAAGAGCGCATGCTGGAAGATGCCCGTGCTGTCGGTCATCCGCACCAGATGGTCGAGATGCAGCGCGGGTAGATCGTAGGAGCGCACTGCCGCAGTCCAGCCGGCGAAGGCCGTGCGGGAAGGGGCTTTCCGCTCCGCGCGGACGAGCTGGAAGCACTCGATGTAGCGGCGGGCCACGGCGGGCCAGATCATCTCGCGCCCCGCGTTCCAGGCCATCTCACGCGTGCGCTGCATCACGTCTGGCTGGTCCAAATACTCGCCCACGGCAGCGGCGATGGCGGCTGGCTGTGCAAAGGGCACCAAAATGCCACGCCCATCTGCCAGCAGCTCCTGCGCATGCCAGTAAGGGGTGGAGATGACGGCCTTTCCTGCGCCAAACACCTGCGCCAGTGTGCCAGAGGTGATCTGCGCCTGGTTTAAATACGGCGTGAGGTAGATATCCGTCGCGCTCACGAATTCCTTCAGATCCTCCGGCGTCACGAAACGATTGTAAAAAATGACATGGTCCTTCACGCCGCGCTCCTCGGCCAGCCACTCCAGGCTCAGGCGGTAGCGCTCCCCCTCGCGTGCCAGGAGGTGGGGATGGGTAGCGCCCAACACCAGATACACGACCTCAGGATGCGCCCGCATGATCTCGGGCAGCGCCTCAATGACGTGCTCGATTCCTTTTCCAGGCCCGATGAGGCCGAACGTGAGCAAAACCGTGCGCCCTTCGACGCCGAACTGCTCTTTTGACAGCGCAGAGTCGGCAAACGGCACATCCGGGATGCCATGCGGGATGATGTCGATCTTCGACTCGGGCACGGCATAAATGCCGCGCAGGATTTCCGCGCCTTTTTGCGCCATGACGACCAGCCGGTCGCTGCGCCGCGAGATTTCATCCATCACTTGGCGCTGCGTCGCGTTTGGTTCGCTGAGGATGGTGTGCAGCGTGGTGACTACCGGCATGCGCACCTCTTTCAGCAGCGCCAGCAGGTGGCTGCCCGCTGTGCCGCCATAGATGCCAAACTCATGCTGCACGCAGAGCACGTCCGCGTTGTTGAAGTTCAGGTAGTCCGCCGCCCGCCGGTAGGAGTGGATGTCCTTTTCCGCCAGCTCAAGCCGCACGCGCTCCGGGTACTCATAGCCCCCGGGGCGGTCATTCACCGCGACTGCATAACAGTCGGCCTCCGGGGCGGCGGCGCTCACCGCCTCGCAAAGGTCACGTGTGAAGGTCGCGATTCCGCATAACCGGGGGACGTGGTTCCCCAGAAAGGCCATCCGCATCCGGGACGGCGTGCGATTCACAAGAGTCCAAGGGTGAGCTGCATGTTTTGAGCAGACAGCGCCATGATGGGACAAGCAAGACGTGATTTTGGGGTGAATACCGTATAG
This sequence comes from Verrucomicrobiaceae bacterium, assembly GCA_021298725.1. GTDB lineage: Bacteria > Verrucomicrobiota > Verrucomicrobiia > Verrucomicrobiales > Verrucomicrobiaceae > Prosthecobacter. Next base: position 2,066 of record JAJTDU010000055.1, read on the forward strand.
GCATCCATCTTTTAGGTCTGCCTCCCGTCATCAGGATGAGTGATTTTCGAGTAACTGGAGTGCTGGAGCCAAGACTCCAGAGCTTCACCACTCCATCGGCCAATTTCACCAAACATGGTGGTGCAAAACATACATCCGGAGGTTGCGGTCTCTGTCGGCTCACAAGGACGCGGCAAAAACACCCCTCACCTAACCTCTCCCCTCGCAGTGCCTGCGCTCGGTCTGCCATCGGTTGCGGGGAGAGCTTAGGTGAGGGGAACTCCACCAATGCGTAAGCGCTCACTGCCCGGATGCACCACTTTTCCCTTCACCCGCCGTGATCCCGCGTCATGATGCGCGGCATGAACCGGGAAGACGCCACCACCATCTTTGAACGCATCGCCACGCTCCTTGAAATGCAGGGAGAGAACCCTTTCAAGGTGAGGGCTTACCGCACCGGCGCGGAGGTGGTGGAGAGCTTCAGCGGGGACATCATGAAACTGGCGGCGGAGAACCAGCTCGCGGGCATCAAGGGCCTGGGCGAGGCGCTGCGGGACAAATTGCACGAGATGGCCACCACGGGTCGGCTGGAGTTTTACGAGAAGCTAAAAGCAGAGTTCCCAGACACGATATTCGAGCTGTTCGATGTGCAGGGCCTCGGGCCGAAGAAAATCGCGGCGTTGCATGCCGAACTCGGCGTTTCCTCCATCGCCGACCTCCGGCGCGCCTGTGAAAGCGGCGAGGCGGCCAAATTGTCTGGCTTCGCGGCGAAGACGGTGGAGAAAATCCTCGAAAGCATCGCCTTCCGTGAGCAGCACGCGTCCGAGTTCAAGCTGGACCAGGTGCATGCGTTGGTACAGCAGATTTTAGAGGAGCTGAGGGAGCATCCGAATGTGTCACAGGCGGAGATTTGCGGCAGTTTCCGCCGTGGTAAGGAGACGGTGCATGATCTGGACTTCCTCGTCTCCACCAAGCAGCCAGAGAAGGTCATCGAATACTTTGTGACGCTGCCGCAAGTCGTCGATGTCATCGCCCAAGGCGCGACCAAGGCCAGCATTCATGCCACGCACGGCATTCAGTGCGATCTGCGGGCGGTGGCGAGCAAAGAGTTCCCTTTTGCGCTGATGTACTTCACCGGCAGCAAAGAGCACAACGTCGCCATCCGCCAGCGGGCGCTCAATCGTGGCTGGTCGCTCAACGAGTATGCCTTCACTGAGGTGCCGGACCATGCGGACGCGCCAGTCATCCCGCCGGTGCATGATGAGGCGGATATTTACCGTGCTCTCGACCTCGACTTCATCGAACCTGAGCTGCGGGAGAACAAAGGCGAGATCGAAGCGGCGGAGCACGGCGGCCTGCCACGCCTGGTTCAGCTCGAAAACCTCCGGGGCGTCTTCCACAACCACACCACGGCGAGCGATGGCAAGGCGAGCCTGCGCGAGATGGCGGACGCTGCACGTGAACTCGGTCTGCAATACCTCGGCATCTCCGACCACAGCAAATCGTCTTTCCAGGCCAATGGTCTCGACGAAAAGCGCCTGTTGGCGCAGATCGAGGAAATTCAGGCGCTCAACGCTGAACTCGATGACTTTCATGTCTTCGCCGGTTGCGAGGTGGACATCCTCAAGGACGGCAGTCTCGATTTCAGCGACGAGATCATGGCGCGGCTCGATTACGTGGTGGCCTCCGTTCACAACGTCTTCAACCTGCCTGAGGCCGAGATGACGAAACGCGTCATTCGCGCCATCGAAAATCCGCATGTCACCATGCTCGGCCATCTGACCGGCCGCCTGCTGCTGCAACGCCCCGGTTATGCCATCAATGTGCCTGCTGTGATCGACGCTGCCGCCGAGACGGGCACGATCATCGAGCTGAATGCCAGCGCATGGCGTTTGGACATGGACTGGCGTTGGTGGCGGCTGGCGAAGGAGAAAGGCGTCAAATGCAGCATCAATCCCGATGCTCACAGCACTCAGGGTTTGCAGGCAGTGATCTACGGCATCAAAGCTGCCCGCAAAGGCTGGCTCACCCGCAACGATGTCATCAACTGTCTGCCTATGGAGGAAGTCAAAATGGCGTTGGGAGCGAAGCGGCAACGCTGAGCGTGTCGCTCTGGAGGCAGATTTCTTTAAAAAGAGTGAATTACTGCTTGCGGAGTATCCGGGACTCGCCAATATCCGCGCTCCCGCCGCCCGACCTCATTTATGAAGTCGGACGAACAAGGACCGCTACGGTGGTCCTTACTTATCGGAGCCAGAACCGGAAAAGTCTGCGCCAGCTCGTTTTGAGCATGGTGCGCTGTCTTCCAGAACCGGCTTTTGATAAACGCCTCGGAATTCAGCTCTTTCACACCATGCCCACTATCAATCAACTCGTCAGACACGGCCGCAAAGACAAGGCGGTGAAGTCGAAGTCTCCCGCGCTCGCCAAATGCCCGCAGCGCCGTGGCGTCTGCCTCCAGGTGATGACCCGCACGCCCAAGAAGCCCAACTCGGCTCTTCGTAAAGTTGCCAAGGTTCGTCTGACCAATGGTTTTGAAGTGATCGCCTACATCGGCGGTGAAGGTCACAACCTGCAAGAGCACTCCATCGTCCTCGTGCGTGGTGGTCGCGTGAAAGACTTGCCGGGTGTGCGTTACCACATCGTCCGTGGTACTCTCGACTGCTTGGGCGTTGATGCTCGTCGTCGTGGCCGTTCCAAATACGGTGCGAAGCGTCCGAAGCCAGGTGCTGCCGCTGCTGCCACCAAGAAGAAGTAATTTCTCTGATCTCACCCTCCATCTCATCACGTCATGGCCCGCAGAAAACGCGTTTATAACAAAGAGGTTCGCAAAGACAGCCGCTACGATAGCGAACTCGTCGCAGCTCTCATCAGCAACATCATGCTGGACGGCAAGAAATCGCTCGCTGAGCGCATTGTCTATACCGCCATTGAGCAACTCAACGACAAGACCGACAGCGTTGACCCGCTTGAGCTTTTCAATCGCGCCATTGAGAATACCAAGCCGCGTGTTGAGGTCAAAGCTCGCCGCGTCGGTGGTGCCACCTATCAGGTCCCGCTCGAAGTGTCCCCTCGTCGTCAGGAATCCCTCGCTATGCGCTGGATCGTCGGTTACGCCCGCGGCCGTAAAGGTCAGGCGATGCACCGCGCCCTCGCCAACGAGCTGAAAGATGCCGCACAAGGGCAGGGGAATGCCGCCCGCAAGCGCGACGACGTTCATAAGCAGGCTCAGGCCAATCGCGCCTTTGCTCACTTCCGCTTCTAATCATTCCCATCACGTTTTTTTCGTCCCCTTAACGTTTTACCGACCCCATGTCGAACCCTAACTCCCCCAACCGCGAATACCCTCTTGAGCGCACCCGCAACATCGGGATCTGCGCCCACATTGACGCGGGTAAGACGACTCTGACCGAGCGTATTTTGTTCTACACCGGCATGATCCACAAGATCGGCGAGGTGCATGACGGCGCTGCGACCACCGACTGGATGGAGCAGGAAAAAGAGCGCGGTATCACCATCACCTCCGCTGCTGTGACGGCACGCTGGAAGCAGCTCAAGGAAGAAGGCATCTACAAGTCCCGCGAAATGGAAGACCTTCGCGTGAACATCATCGATACCCCTGGGCACGTTGATTTCACTGCGGAAGTGGAACGTTCCCTCCGTGTGCTCGACGGCGCGATCTTCGTGCTCTGCGGCGTGGCCGGTGTGCAGCCCCAATCTGAGACTGTCTACCGTCAGGCTGAGAAGTATGGCGTGCCTCGCATCGCCTTCGTGAACAAGATGGACCGCACCGGTGCTAACTTCGCCAACGTGGTCAAGGATGTTCGCACCAAGCTCGGCGCTCCAGCATTCCCGATCCTGATTCCAATCGGCGCTGAGGAAAATCTCATCGGACAGATCGACGTGGTGAACCAAAAGGCCATCATCTATTCCGACGACGAAAAGTTTGGCTCCAAGTACACAGTCCGTGACCTTCAGGGTGATGAAATCGCCACCGCCAAGGCCGCATACGATGAGCTTATGGACGCTGCTTGCAGCGCCGACGATGAACTGGGCATGATTTTCCTCGAAGAGCGCCCGATCACTCCCGTGGAATTGAAGGCCGGCCTTCGCCGCGCTGTGATCTCCAACAAGATCATCCCGATCGCCGGTGGTTCCGCCTTTAAAAACAAAGGCGTTCAGTATCTGATCGACGCGGTCATCGACTATCTGCCAGGCCCGCTCGACATCGCTCCTCAGAAAGGCCACGTCATCGACGAGCCTGAAAACGAAGTGATTGCTGTCCCTGATGACAATGGCAAGTTCATCGCCCTCGGCTTCAAGCTCTGGTCCGACAAGTTTGGTCGCCTCGTCTTCTTCCGCGTGTATTCCGGCTGCGTCCGCAAGGGCGACACGATCTACAATCCCCGCACCCGCAAGTCTGAACGCGTGGGCCGTTTGATCCAGATCCAAGCCAGCGTGCATAAGGACATCGACTGCTGTTACTCCGGTGACATCGCCGCCCTCGTGGGTGTGAAAGATGTCCGCACGGGTGATACCTTCTGCGATGAGAGCCTCGACGTGCTCCTTGAGCCTCCGACCTTCCCTGAGCCGGTGATCTCCATGGCCGTCGAGCCAAAGACCAAAGGCGACCAGGAAAAAATGGGCAACGCCCTTCAGCGTCTGTCGGAAGAAGATCCGACCTTCTTCGTCAAAACCGACGAAGAAACCGGCCAGGTCATCATCGCCGGCATGGGCGAGTTACATCTCGAAATTCTCTGCGACCGCCTCAAGCGCGAGCACAAAGTCGAAACCAACACCGGCAAGCCGCAGATCGCCTACCGCGAGACACTCACCATCCCTGCGGATGGCGAAGGCAAGCTCGTCAAGCAGTCTGGTGGTCGTGGTCAATACGGCCACGTCGTCATCAAGGTCCGCCCTGGTGAGAAAGGCTCCGGCGTCGTCGTCGAAAACAAAGTGGTCGGTGGCACCATCCCGAAAGAATTCATCAATCCGGCCAAAAACGGCTGTATCGAAGCGGCTCTCAATGGCATCATTGCCGGCTATCCGGTGATCGACCTTCACATCGAACTTGTCGATGGCTCCAGCCACGAAGTCGATTCAAACGAAAACGCTTTCAAGATGGCTGGCATCTTCGCCGTCAAGGACGCCCTCAAAAAGGCCAAGTGCATTCTGCTTGAGCCGATCATGGCGGTTGAAGCTTCCACACCGGAAGATTACCAGGGTGACATCATGGGTGACCTTAACCGTCGCCGTGGCAAGATTCAGGGCATGGACAGCCGTGGCACCACTGCGATTCTTCGCGCTGAAGTTCCCCTGGCTGAAATGTTCGGCTACTCCACCGCCATCCGCACCCTCTCTTCAGGCCGCGCCAGCTACTCGATGCAGCCTTCTCACTTCGAGCAAGTGCCGTCCCAGATCGTCGAGCAAATCGTCGAACAACGCGGCGGCTCCAAGTAAACCACGCGCACTGAACCCCTTTATCCACGGATCACGTCATGACCAATCAACGCATCAGAATCCGCCTCCGCGCGTATGACTACCGCGTGCTCGATAAGAGCACGGCCGACATTGTCGAAACCGCGAAGCGTACCGGCGCACGCGTCGCCGGCCCCATCCCGCTGCCAACCCGCATCGAGAAATTTACGGTGAACCGTTCCCCGCACGTCGATAAGAAGTCGATGGACCAGTTTGAAATCCGCACGCACAAGCGCCTGCTGGACATTGTTGATCCCACCTCCCGCACTGTGGACGAGCTGAAGAAGCTCAACCTCCCTTCCGGCGTGGACATCACGATCAAGATCTAACACGGCCACCCCATTTTACCCCAGGAGGACACACTCATGAGTCTCGGATTGATCGGCAAAAAATTAGGTATGACCAAGGTCTATGACGCCAAAGGCGACGCCGTGGCAGTCACCGTGGTCGATGTCAGCGGCAACACCATTCTTCAGGTGAAGCGCAGCGACGGCAAAGACAAGTACAGCGCCGTGCAGATCGGTTATGGCGACCAGCTCAAAGAATCCCGTGTCAGCAAGCCGCTGCTCGGTCACTTTAAGAAGCACGGTTGCACCACTGCCAAGCGCATCGTCAAAGAATTCCGCCTCACCGGCGACGACCAACTTCCCGCTGAAGATGCCAAGCTCGACGCTGGTCTTTTCTCCGAAGGACAGATCGTCGATGTGATCGGCACGACGAAGGGCAAAGGTTTCCAAGGTGTTGTGAAGCGTCACGGGTTCGCTGGTCAGCCAGCCACTCATGGTCACATGATGCATCGTCGTCCTGGCTCCATCGGTTGCCGTTTGACTCCTGGTCTCGTCTGGAAGAACCAGAAAATGCCTGGTCATGACGGTGTCTCCCGCCGCACCACTCAAAATCTCGTTGTCGTGCAGAGCCGCCCTGAAGAAGGCGTCCTGCTTATCAAAGGCGCCCTCCCCGGCAACACTGGTAGCATCGTTGTGGTGCGCCCCGGCAAAAAGGCCGTCGCTAAAAAATAATTACGAGGAACTGAACCATGCCCGCGACCATTCTCTCAGCCGACGCCGCCAAGGCGGCCAACATTCAACTCACCGAGGGCTACAAAGGCTCTCAGGCGCTGAATGATGCCGTGGTGGCCTACCGCGCCAACCGCCGTCAAAGCAACGCCCATACCAAAAACCGTTCTGAAGTTTCCGGCTCCGGCAAGAAGCTCTGGAATCAGAAGGGAACCGGCAACGCCCGTATGGGTAGCAAGCGTTCCCCCATCTGGAGCGGTGGTGGCGTCGTCTTCGGCCCTCGCAACACCACTGTCTATGCGAAGAAGCTTCCAAAGAACACCAAGAAGCTCGCCCTGCGTGCCGCTTTGACCGCTCGCATCTTGGACGGTGAGGTGCTCACCACTGCCACTTTCGCTATCGCTGACGGCAAGACCAAGAGCTTCATCGCCGCCATCAACGGCCTGACCACCGCCAAGAAAGTGCTCCTCATCGGCAAAGGCTTTGATGAAGTGACCTTCCGCGCTGCCCGCAATGTCCAGAACGTCCAGCTCATCTCCGCTGATGACGTGAACGCCGAACATCTGCTGCTCTACCCGAGCGTGGTTGTCACCGGAGACGCTCTCGAAACCCTTGCCAAGAGGACCGCCTGATCATGAAAGACCTTCATAAAGTCATCAAAACCATCCGCCTGAGCGAAAAAGCCACGCTGCTCGGCGAACGGAACAACGAGTATGTGTTCTCCGTCGATGTCGAGGCTACCAAGATCGACATCAAACAGGCCGTCGAGAAACTTCTCGGCAAGAAAGTCACTGGAGTGCGCACCGCTAACTACGACGGCAAAGCTCGTCAGGAACGCCGCGCCACCCGCGGCGGCAGTGGCCGCACCAATCATTGGAAAAAAGCCATCGTTCGCCTCAAGGAGGGCGAAAAGCTCGATCTCGCTTAATCAGGGCCCTCTGCCCGCTGGTTCAACCTTTTAACTTATCTCACCGTCATGGCGCTGAAAACATTCAAGCCTACCACGCCCACCAACCGCTACAAGGAGTGGAACTCCTTCGACGAGATCACCAAGCACTCGCCGGAGAAAAGCCTCACTGTGGCCCTCCGCAAGTCTGGTGGTCGTAACAACACTGGCCGCATCACCACCCGTCACATCGGCGGTGGTCACGTCCAGCGTTACCGTCTCATCGACTTCAAGCGCACCCGCCGTGACGAGGCCGCCAAGGTCGTCGGCATCGAGTACGATCCAAATCGCTCTGCTCGCATCGCCCTGGTCGAATACAAGGACGGCCAGCGTGCCTACATCCTCGCTCCGAACGCACTCATCGTAGGTTCTTCGGTCATGGCCGGTGAAAAAGCTGCGCCAGAAGTCGGCAACGCTTTGCCGCTCAGCAAAATCCCTCTCGGCACCTCGATTCATAACATCGAGCTCTCCCCAGGCAAAGGCGGCGTCGTCGCTCGTGCCGCAGGTCAGGCTGCCGTTCTCTCCAACCGTGAAGGTGAGTTTGCTCTGGTGCGCATGCCCTCCGGAGAAATTCGCAAAATTCTTGCCACTTGCTATGCCACGATCGGCCAGGTCGGCAACGTCGAGCACATGAACGTCGTCAGCGCCAAGGCTGGCCGCACTCGCTGGCAGGGCACCCGCCCGACCGTCCGCGGTATGTGTATGAACCCGATCGACCATCCCAACGGTGGTGGTGAAGGTCGTTCCAAGTCCGGTGGTGGTCGTCAACACCTTCTCAGCCCCTGGGGCCACGCGAAGGGTGAGAAGACTCGCAACAAGAAGAAGGCCACGAACAAGCTCATCGTGCAGAATCGTCACGCCAAGAAGTAATCCATTCCTCACAATCTCCTTCACATGGCACGCTCACTCAAAAAAGGCCCCTACGTTCAGCAAGCTCTCCTCGAAAAGGTGGACAAGCTCAACGACGCCAAGCAGAAACGCCCCATCAAGACTTGGGCACGTTCTTCCATGGTCACTCCTGACCTCGTCGGTCACACCTTTCTCGTTCACAATGGCAAGGACTTCGTCTCTGTGTATGTGACCGAAAACATGGTTGGTCATCGTCTCGGTGAATTCTCCCTTACCCGTCTCTTCAAGTCTCACGGTGCCGTTACCGTCAAGGCCGCCAAGTAATTCCTGAAGCTCTGACCATACCGATGTCCATCCGCACTACCATCAGCCGATTCACTCTCTCACTGCTTGCCGCAGTGAGCGTGGCGGGTGTGCGTGCCGATGATCGTCTGGAATTGCAGGAGTTGCACACCACAAAGCGATGCTCTGGCTCAAAGCGCTGCCGCCGCCAATGCCGAAAGTACTGACTTGAAGGATCGTTATGAAAAACTTCGTGGTCTGCTAGATGGACTCGGAGTAGGAGCGCTCGAAAACTCGAAAGACCAGACCCAGGAGCGCCTTCTCGCAGCTCTCAGCGACCTGCGTATCATGATGGAGCAGCGTGACACGCTCGCTGCTGCCTTGATTGAAGTGGCTGAGGCCAGCATGGGTTTGATGAATGCCGCACCGAACGCCGATCCAGCCGCCAAGGACCGTGTCAACAAGTCGATTACTCAAGCAGACGCTGCGCTCGTCAGAGCTGGTGGTGGTCAGGATCAGCAAGCCGCTGGGGACCTCCAAAGCGCACGTGTCGTCAGTTTCAAGACGGAACTAGGCATCGCCGTCCTCTCGATTGGTGCCAAGGACGGTGTGAAACCCGGCATGCCTTTTGAAATTTACCGTGAGGATAAGCCTATCGCTAAAGTCCTCATCACCGAAGTCCGCAATTCTGTCTGTGGTGCCGTGGTCCAAGAACTGGCCAGCAACAGCGATCCCGTCCGTGTGGGCGACCGGGGCCGTGTCGATCTCAACAAATCCCTCTAAAGTAGCAGCAAGTCTCGAACCCTCCGATTTATGTCCGTCCGTTCCGTCCTTAAATACGCCAGGATCTCCTCGCAGAAAGCCCGTCAGGTTACACGTGCCATCACCGGCATGCCCGTCTCCCAGGCGCTCAGCGTTCTCGACTTTACTCCAAAGAAAGCCGCCTTCCTCGTGGGCAAGACTCTCCGCTCCGCCATCGCGAACGCAGAGAATAACCACGAGCAGGATGCCTCCGAGTTCATCGTCGAATCCGCCATTGCCACTCCTGGACCATCCCTCGCCCGCATCATGCCACGCGCTCGTGGCTCAGCATCTCCGATCAAGAAGCGCATGACCCACATCACTGTGATCATCGGTGCTCCCAAAGTTGAAGAAACGCCTGAGGGTGCCAAGAAGGCTCCAAAGTCCGCCCGCCGTAACGCGCCTGCCAAGAAGAAGGCCGCCAAAGCCAAAGAAATTTCCGAATAACCGACTCCGAACCGCACCTCCGCATTTTATGGGACAGAAAGTAAATCCAATCGGCTTCCGCCTCGCAGTCACCAAAGACTGGCGCTCCAAATGGTACGCTCCTGAGAAGGAATATGCCGATTCGCTTCACAGTGACCTCGCCATCCGTGCTTACCTCAAGGAAAAGCTCATGCAGGCGGCGATTTCCAAGATCGTCATCGAACGCGCCTGGAACCAGGTCCGTGTGACGCTCCACACCGCTCGTCCGGGCCTCGTCATCGGTCGTAAAGGCCAGGAAATCGACGTGATGAGCCAAAAGGTCTCCGAAATGTGCGGTGGCAAGCAGGTTAAGATCGACATCTTCGAGATCAAACAACCTGAGCTTGATGCCCAACTCGTTGCGGAGGCCGTTGCCGTTCAGCTTGAACGCCGTATTTCCTTCCGCCGCGCCATGAAGCGCTCCGTGCAGACTGCCATGGACATGGGTGCCGATGGTATCCGTCTCCGCTGTGCAGGTCGCCTCGGTGGTGCTGACATTGCCCGCGCTGAATGGTATCGCCAGGGTAAAGTGCCTCTCCAGACCCTGCGTATCCCGATCGACTATGGCTTTGCTGAAGCCCGCACGGTTTACGGTATCATCGGTGTGAAGTGCTGGATGAACCGTGGCAATGCTCCTGAAGGTGTCTCCCGTCCTTCCGGTGATCGTCGTCCGCGCAACAACGACCGTGGTGACCGTCGTCCAGGTGCTCCCGGCCCTCGTGGTGGCGACCGTGGTCGTGGTCAGGGTGGTGGTGGCGGTGGCGGTGGTTATGGCGCTCCCGCGTCTGCCCCGGCTCCAGCCGCTGTTTAATTTTATCACACGTCATTCCCTCATTCGTCATTTCAGTTTATGGCCCTTCTACCCAGCAGAGTAAAATTTCGCAAACAACAGCGCGGCAACCGCGGCGGTAATGCCACCAGCGGCAACAAGCTCGACTTTGGCGAGTTCGGACTCCAGACCCTTGAGCGTGGCTGGATCAAAAACATCCACATTGAAGCCTGCCGCGTCGCCATCACTCGCTTCCTGAAGCGCAAGGGTAAGGTTTTCGTTCGTATCTTCCCACACAAGCCTGTCACCCAGCGCCCACCCGAAGTCCGAATGGGTAAAGGTAAGGGATCCCCCGAATTCTGGGTCGCTGTCGTCCTTCCTGGCCACATGCTGTTTGAAATCTCCGGCGTGAACGAGGCTACTGCTCGTGAGGCGTGCCGCCTGGCCGCTACGAAGCTTGGTCTCCGTTGCCGCTTCGTTACCCGCGAAAGCCTGCACAAATAACACCCCTGCGAACTGACTTTATGAAGATCAAAGAACTCCGTGAATCCACTGTGGAAGAACTTTCCACACGTCGTCGCGAACTGAAGCAGGAAGCCCTCAATCTGCGCATCCAGCAGAGCGCAAGTGGTGGTCAGCTTGAAAATCCAGCGCGTCTGACCCATATCCGCAAGGAAATCGCCCGTATCGAAACCATCATCACCGAGCGCACTCGCGCCGTCGCTGCCAAAAAGGCTGCCTGATCCCGGATCCCCCCCCTGAAGCATTTTTAATATCATGAGCGAGTCCACCGCAGCAGCCCCTGCCGCCCCCGAGAAGAAAACCGTCCGCAAAACGCGTGTCGGTGTCGTGGTGTCCGATAAAATGACGAAGACCATCGTCGTTGAGGTCGAGCGCCGCGTTCCGCATCCGCAGTTCAAAAAAATCGTGCGTAAAACCTCCAAATTTTACGCACATGACGAGAGTGAACAGGCCAAGGAAGGCGACAAAGTGCTCATCGCTGAGACCCGTCCGCTCTCGAAGCTGAAGCGCTGGGAACTGGTGGAAGTGCAGAAGCACTAAGCCGTTTAATTTATTTTCAAACACGAACTCTTAGAAGGAGAAACAGCTTATGTTGCAAATGGAGTCCTCAATCCCGGTGGCTGACAACACCGGAGCCCGCTTGGCCACGATGATCGGCGTGCTCGGCAAAAAAAACACCCGCTTCGCTTACGTCGGTGACATCATCACTGCTCACGTCCGCGAATCTACACCGACCGCTGCCGTCAAGAAGGGCGAAGTCGTCCGCGCCGTGATCGTGCGCACCTCGCACCCGATCCGCCGCACAGATGGTTCGATCTTGCGCTTCGACAAGAATGCCATGGTGATCATCGACAAGGACAACAACCCGCGTGGCACCCGTATCTTCGGCCCCGTGGCGCGCGAGTTGCGCGACAAGAACTTCATGAAGATCGTCTCCCTCGCCCCCGAAGTGCTGTAATATCATGAGCCGAATCAAGACCCACGTCAAAAAAGGCGACACTGTTGTCGTCATCTCCGGTGCCGCCAAAGGTGCCCAAGGCACCGTGCTTGAGGTGCAGCCTTCCAAAAGCCGCGTCCTCGTTGAGGGCGTTCGTATGATCAAGAAGGCCGTCAAGCCTACCCAGCAGAATCAGAACGGCGGCTTCCAGGAAAAAGAAGGCCCCATTCATATCTCCAATGTTAAGCGCGTTGACGCGCCTACAAAGACAGCGAAAAAGAAAGTTGCGAAGAAGAAGGTGAAAGCCTAAATCGACGCCCCCATTTGCCTCCCCCTTCGATCCCGTGCCACTAACGGCCCGGGCGGCGAGGGAAAGGCGGCACAGCCCGAAACTGAATCATGGAACACACCCTCCAGACCCTCTATAAACAGAAACGTACCGAACTGCAGACGCAGCTTGGCCTCACTAACATCCACGAAGTCCCGAAGCTTGAGAAAATCGTCGTTAACTGCTCAGTCGGCAGTCAAGGCGAGCGCAAGCAGGCCATGGAAGATGCGGTGAACGAAGTCACCCTCATCACCGGCCAGAAGCCCATCATCACCAAGAGCAAGAAGGCCATTGCAAACTTCAAGCTGCGTGAAGGTGAAAACATCGGTGTCAAGGTGACCCTTCGCGGTGGCAAGATGTATGATTTCATGATGCGCTTGGTGCGCACCGCTATCCCACGCATTCGTGACTTCCGTGGTATCGCCCCGCGTTCCTTTGACGGCCGTGGCAATTATACTCTCGGCGTTTCCGACCAGTCCATCTTCCCTGAGATTGAACTCGATAAAATCAAGCGTCCCCTCGGTTTCGACATCACCTTCGTCACCAGCACCAACAATGACGATCACGCCCGTGAGATGCTACGTGCCCTCGGCATGCCATTCCGCATCCGCACCGCTCAGCCCAAGCAAGATGGCTCCGAGGCTGCCGCATAACCCGAACCGACTTTATCCAGCGTCATGAACGACCCGATTTCAGATTTTCTCACGCGCATCCGCAATGCTTGCTCCGCCCAGCAAGAGCAGGTGTTCATCCCCTTCAGCAAGATGAAGGCCGAACTCTCCCGCATCCTTCATGAAGAAGGTTACATCTGGGGCTATGAGGTGGACACCAACAACACTCATCCGCGCCTCAAGCTCAAGCTTAAGTATCAGGACAAAGCCCCCGTCATCCGCAAGATTGACCGTG
>JAJTDU010000267.1 GCA_021298725.1 Verrucomicrobiaceae bacterium
TGTTTGGCCGTGAGCAGGAAGCCCTCGATCACCGCGTCACTCTCCGGCACGATCACCTCTGCGGCGCTTAGCATGCCGGTGGTGGACATCCGCAGCAGTTTGCCGCGTGGCGAGTCCTTTACGGAGCGCAGATACAGCGCGGCTCCATCATGGCTGAAGTCGATCTCCTTGATGCCGTCCTCATGGCGTGTGATCTGACGCCAAGGCGAGCCTGCCTTGGTTTCGCGGAGGTGATGAGAGAACTCGCCGCCATCGCCATTCGCCACGGTGGCGAGCAACCAGCGGCCATCATCTGAGGGGTGCAGCTCGATCTCGGCGATGCGTGGGAAGTCTTTTCCGGCAGAGTATTCATCGCTGCTCACGGGTGAGCCGAGCTGGTGAAAATAGATCTGCTGGTAGAAGTTCAGGTCTGCCTCGGGTCGCTCTCCTGCGTGCGGATAGCGCGTGTAGAAGATGCCTTTGCTGTCCGGCGTCCATGCAGCGCTGCCGCCGCCAGTCGGGTATTGCACGCGTTTGATCTGATCCGGCAGAGGGTTGCCCGTGTCCGTCCGGTAAAAATGCAGCGTGCCATCCTCGCTGCCATGCTCAGAGAGACATACAGCGATGAGTTTGCCATCTGGCGACGGCACGAACCAATCCATCGCCACCTGGCCTTTGGGTTCGATCTCATTCGGATCGAGCACGACTTTTTCCGACGCCAGGTCATTCGGCGACGTGAGCGTGACGAGCAGGCGCTGCTGCTTCGGCGGCTGAAACTTCAGCGCAAAGAGAAGTCCAGGCCGTGCGACGAGGCCAGTGTGTGAAGGCGTGTCTTTCGCATACATTGCCTTCAACTTTGACTCGATGCCTGATCGATCTACCCGCGAATCCAGCCAGGCGCGCGAGTATTGAGTCTGTGCGGCCGTCCACGCTTTCACCGCCGCTGAGTCCCCTTCTTCAAGCCAGCGATATTCATCCACCACCTTCACACCGTGATATTCGTCCGTGACGGGTTTCTTTTCCGTCGGAGGCACAGCAGCGGAGATGGACATGGCGATGGTGAGTAGGGGAAAGAGGATGAGCTTCATGTTAGTGGAGCTTGATGAGGGCTGGTGTGTCCGTGCTGGCTTCGATGGCGCGGATCGTCTCGCGGAGGGAGTTCGCTTTTTGCAGTCCGAGGTTCTTGGGGAAGTCCGGCTCTTCCTTTTCAAAGTAGTGGGCGATCTTCTCCAGCTCGGGGATGGTGGCTTTGGCTTGGCTGCCATAGCCGAGCAGGATCTTCATGATTTCCGGTGTGCGCTTTTGGCTGGCCCACGGGTTTTGTTCGCGGGTGTATTTCACGCAGGCGGCCATGCCTTCTTCGATGTGATGCTGGGCCAGGACGCGCAGGCCCTCCACGCGAATGCCGTCGGCGAACATCTCGCCACTGGGCGCAGGCTGCACGATGGCCTCGTGGATGGCTGGCAGCAGCGGTTTGATCTCCTCAAGCGAGAGATTCCGATACACGGAACCGATGCTGCCACGGGCGCGACCATCTTGATTCTTCAATCCGGCTCTCACCGCCGTGTAGAGCGCCTCGCGATCCACGCCGTCCAACGAGCGACTGAGCATGCCATCGCGATCAAACAGCGCAAACGTGAGATAGCGCTGCTGCATGCCACGCGGGTCGTTTTTCGTGTCCACCTGCGCCAGCAGTTCGAGCAGTTTAGGCACGGTCTTCGTGGCGGGTTTGCCGATGGCGGCGAGTGCCTCAGCAGCCTTGATTCGCAGCCAGAGATCGGGATCTGCGAGTGTCTTTTGCAAGGCATCGACAGCCGGTGCTGCACGTCCGCGGAGGAAGATCAGGCCCTGACAGGCTCCGTAGCGGGCGTCGAGGCTCGGAGACGTGAGCATGTTGATCAAAGCAGTGACGGGAGCACTCTTGCGACGACCGAGAGCCATCGCGGCTCGCTCTCGAACGATGGGTGACCAGTTGCGCAGGCGTTCGAGCAATTGTTCGTCGCTCAAGGCATCGTAGAAGCTGTTGCGGTCTTTGTTGTTCCAGCCACGACCGTCGTTGACGATTGCTTGGGCGGTGGCGGCATCGAGTTGAGGCACTGCACTGGGCCTCTTGCCGGTGAGATGGATTTTTTTCAGCGGCATCGCGTAGGCCAGCAAGTAAGCGCCTGTGCAATCCCAGCCCGCATAGCTGTCGTTGCCTCGTTCCGGCGGACCTTGATGCAAAAAGCTGCCGTCCGAACGTCGAGCCAGATCATAATACCACGCGCCAAACTCCTGCATCCATGCGCCCGTGGCCTGAGGGCCGGAGTGAGCCACGCCGGGCATGGCCCAGAGCATGTTGAAGAAGTTTCCCGTGTGACCGGTGTCACGCTCAGGGCCGTGCGAGGCGAGGCTCATGCGCGAGAAGAACTCCGCGCCGTTGGATTCGCCAAGCAGGCTGAAGAGCACCGAAACCATGCCGCACTTGCCATTGTCCTCATGATTCTCGATCCACGGATGATGATCGCCGTAAGGGATGGCTCCTTTGCCAATGTAGAAGCGCAGCAGTCGAGCGCTGCGTTCGATGGCGAGATCCACTGCTGGATCTTTGACACCCGCTTCACGCGCCATGATGAGACCGATGGTGAGCGGAATACCCGGTGAGTTCATCATGCCATAGCCGCGCAAACGGCCATCGGGCCTGGCAAACGCATGTCCCCAGGAGCCAACGGCGCTCTGGCCGTTCGCGGTTTCCAGCGCGAGGCGTTTCAGACCGGACAACACGGAGGCATCGCCCGTGGTGATCGCATACTCGGAGATGAGCATCATGACGTAACCGTAGAGCCAGGATGGATAACTATCGGTGGAGAAGTTCGCGGCCCACTCGGCTTCGCGTTTGATCAGTGGAAGATAACTCGCCTCACCACTGGCCAGCAGCGCGAGCGCATTCAGCGAGCGCGTGATGGGCTCGTGTTGGTAATCGGGGGACGCCATGCGTGCCGCGAGTGCCTTGCAGCCCTGCTCGAGAATGCGCTTCGACTTCGCGCAATCAAACGGAGCCGTGGGCGAGTAGCTGCCGAGCACCGGCAGCTTCAAAACAACCTCCTCCGTCTTGCCCGCACGCCAGCGGGTGAGCATGAGCTTGCCACCGCCAACTTCCGACTCCGCCACTGTCAACGCCTTGCCCATTTCCGTTCGCGGATCGTGTGAGAAAGCTTTGCCGCCAACACCAAGCAGCACATCACCCGTGGCGAGCACGCTCTCGGCCGGAGAGCCTTTTTCCACCTTCGTGATGGCGATCTGCCGTGCCTCGGTGGTCACCATTTGATTGCAAAACATCCAGCCGCGAGCGCCGGTGGCACCGAGGTTCCAGTCATGCTTCGCTTTGTCAGGAATCGCGTCACCTTGGGTAAAGTCGGGCATCTTCACCGTTTGGTCATTGCCTGCGGCAACCTTCAAGGCTGCGGTCAGCTCCCTCTGCTCTGCTGCATCGAGGACATTGGCGGTCTTGGGTTTCTTGCCGGTGTAGATTTCAAACATGTCGGCGAGTGAGAAGGTGTCATTGCGTTGGGTATCGAATGGCAGGCCTGTCAGGTCGGCGGACTTGAGGCTCTCCATCGGGTTCCTGGCCCAGGCGTAGCGAAAATAGAGCGGCT
Source organism: Verrucomicrobiaceae bacterium (assembly GCA_021298725.1). GTDB lineage: Bacteria > Verrucomicrobiota > Verrucomicrobiia > Verrucomicrobiales > Verrucomicrobiaceae > Prosthecobacter. The sequence continues at coordinate 3,615 of JAJTDU010000267.1, forward strand.
CCGGCACCCATGGACTGCTGAGCACCACGATGCTGCGCTCCCAATTTGGACCACCGCTCTTGCCGGCGTTCTTGTCGAGCCATTCGGCCTTGGCTGGTTGGAATCGCCCGTCCTTGCCAGCAATGGCGAAGCCTTGGATCGGTCCGTCGTGGAAAGGGATGACCCAGGAATCGAGCTGCAGGATGAGCTTCCCATCGGCGGCTTTCACTTCTTTGAGCTGTGGCGGCAGCCAGCGAATCGACTTCCCATATTGCGTCGCCAAGGCCCAACTAGCGATGCGTTCGCCCACTTGGATCTTGAGTTGCGGATGATACCAGGCGCGGTGCTGATCGAAGCTGCTCGCGTAGCCGATGGTTTTGTCGCCTGCTTTTTGGAGGTTGAGAAAGGTCTGGTAGTGCGCCTCACGGATGTAGTTTCCTTCATCGACCATGTGCGGCAAAAAGTCCTCCAGGGTCTGCGGCTGACCTTGTGTCTCTTGAGTGATGATTCCGAAGGGCATGCTCGGATCATGGAAGGCGCTGCGCCATGCCTTGATCATCTCGGGGAACACCTGCGCATACAGTATGTGACCATTGGGCATCAGAGCCTCGTTGTAGCCCTGATGCCAGATGGTGCCCTTGACGCCAATGCCAGCGATGGGCGAAAGCATGCTGGCGTAGAGATTGCCAGGGCGGTTCA
>JAJTDU010000268.1 GCA_021298725.1 Verrucomicrobiaceae bacterium
GGGTGCGCTCTATTGCGCCAACAATGGAAGTTTTCGCTGTCACCATCTTCATGAGCCTCGCCTTCGCCGTGCTGTTTGCGGTGCTGTTTCTCGGGGAGCGCTCGCAGAGAAAGCACCGCAGCATCGAGCAGGACGCCCTGCTGCCGCTGGATGACGGTGCACCCGCCCGCCCCGCTCCTCTTTCCCCCATTGCTGAGCCTTTTCACCCAACGCCATGACCAACCCCGCCTCCAAAATCACCATTGAGTTCGACGACCGCAGCGTCCGGCGCTTCATGATCGCCTCCATCATCTGGGGCATCGTGGGCATGCTGACAGGCGTGTTCGTCGCCTCGCAGTTGAACTTTCATCAGCTCAATCTGGCCTCTTGTCTCAGCTTTGGCCGACTGCGTCCGCTGCACACGAACGCGGTGATCTTCGCTTTCGTGGGGAACATGATGTTCGCGGGTATCTACTACTCCACGCAGCGGCTGTGTAAGGCGCGCATGGCGTCGGATCTGCTCTCCAATATCCATTTCTGGGGCTGGCAGCTCATCATTGTGGCGGCGGCGATCACGCTTCCGCTGGGTTTGACCCGTGGTCAGGAATACGCGGAGCTGATCTGGCCGATCAACATCGCCGTGGCGCTGATTTGGGTGGTGTTTGCGGTGAACTTCTTTTGGACGCTGGCGAAGCGCAATGAGCCGTCCCTCTACGTCGCGCTGTGGTTCTACATCGCCACCATCATCACCATCGCGATGCTTTACATCGTGAACCATCTCTCGATCCCGACGAGCTGGACGCACAGCTACACGATCTTTGCTGGGGTGCAGAACGGGTTGGTGCAGTGGTGGTATGGGCACAACGCCGTGGCCTTCTTCCTCACGACGCCGATTCTGGGCATCATGTACTACTTCCTGCCGAAGGCGGTGGAGCGCCCGGTGTATTCGTACCGTCTCTCCATCGTTCACTTCTGGTCGCTGGTGTTCATTTACATCTGGGCGGGTCCGCATCACCTGCTGAATACGGCGCTGCCGAAGTGGCTGCAAATGCTGGGCACTTTCTTCAGCCTCATGCTGTGGGCACCGAGCTGGGGTGGCATGCTCAACGGCCTGCTCACGCTGCGTGGTGCCTGGGACAAGCTCCGCACCGATCCTGTGGTGAAGTTCTTCATCGCGGCGGTGACGTTCTACGGCATGTCCACCTTTGAGGGGCCGCTGCTTTCGATTCGCGCAGTGAACGCGCTCTCTCACTATTCCGACTGGACCATCGGCCACGTTCATGCGGGCGCGATGGGCTGGAACGGCTTCATGGCCGCAGGACTCTTTTACTGGCTCACACCCCGGCTGTATGGCACGAAGCTTTACTCTCTGGCCTGGGCCAATTTCCACTTCTGGCTCGGTCTGATCGGCATCCTGATCTATGTCGGTGCCATGTGGGTTTCCGGCATCATGCAGGGCCTCATGCTGAATGCCACCACGCCAGACGGCACCGCACTCGTTTACCCGAACTTCATCGACACGCTGACCTCCATCCGCGCCATGATGGGCTTCCGTATCGTGGGTGGCTCGCTCTACCTCGTGGGCATGATCCTCATGGGCGTCAATATTTGGCTGACCATCCGCAAAGGCAGCCCCGTGAACGAAACCCGCGAAGTGGCCGTCATCGAGCGCAATCAGTGCGACACGATGGGCATGAGGGAAGCCTTCCTCAATGATCCCATCGCCTGTTCCATGGGCGGCTTGATCCTCATCCTTGCTTGGCTCTTCTTGCCGCCGGGTGCAGACATCGCGGCGCTGGTCTGTGCGCTGGTCTTCTCCTTCTTGGCGGTGAAGCGCTTCCAGCGTGGCCACCACCGCTGGTCGCAGTGGTATGACAGCCTGCTGCACAACTGGATGCCCTTCACGGTGCTCACCTTTGTGGCCGTGGCACTTGGCGGACTCATTCAGATCATTCCCACCGTCATGGTCAATCGCGCTACCAACGTCGAAGACCGCGTCCAGCAGCCCTACACGCCGCTCGAACTCGCCGGACGCGACATTTACGTCAGCGAAGGCTGCTACAACTGCCACTCGCAGATGATCCGCACCATGCTGCCGGATGTGCTGCGCTACGGCGACTACAGCCGCATGGGCGAGAGCATTTATGATCATCCCTTCCAATGGGGTTCGAAGCGCACCGGCCCGGATCTGGCGCGTGAAGGCGGCAAATACCCGCATAGCTGGCACTACGATCACATGAAGGACCCGCGTGCGATTTCGGTCGGTTCGAACATGCCTTCATACCCGCATCTCTTCACCGACAAGTTCGACCAGAAGACCCTCCGGAAGAAGATCATGGTCATGACTCAGCTCGGGGTGCCATATCCCGCGATGACCGATACCGAGGTCAAGACCAAGGCCGTCGAGCAGGGCATCCAGATCGTCAAAGACCTCGAAATTCAGGGCCGCAGCGGAGCACTGCCAGACACGCAGATCGTCGCCCTCATCGCCTACCTGCAAAAGCTCGGGAAATTCGATGTGCCGGAGCTGGAAGGAAAACTCAAAGGTACTCCCGCAGGCATCCCGTTCCCGGTGAAGCCCAGCATCCCAGACGGATTCCGCAGCTCCGCCGTCACGAAATAATCCAACCCGCCGCCCATCATGTACAAACGCATCATCTACGACACCGCGCTCGATTGGGTGCCCTACGTCGCCTTCGGCGTCACATTCGCCGTGTTCGCGATCTTCATCGTGGGCGCCATCTGCATGCGCAAAGGCAGCGCGGACAAGCTCTCCCGGCTCCCTTTGGACGACTGACAACCGCGACTCTTTTTCTCCCTTCCTCGCCATGACACCCCAATCTCCCAACAACGGACCCGTGCTCCGCGAGCACTCTTATGACGGCATCCAGGAGTACGATCAAAAGCTGCCGAACTGGTGGCTCTTCACCTGGTACATCACGATGGTCTGGTTCGTGATCGCCTGGGTCGCCTACTATCAGCTCAGCTTCGGTGAATCCGGAGAAGAGCAGGTGGACAAGGCACTCGCCAACATCAAGTCCATCCAGCTCAAGGAGCTCGAAAAGCTCACCGACGACAAGCTCTGGACCATGTCCCAGGATGAAAAAATCGTGAACGCAGGCGCGGCCACCTTTGCCACCACCTGCGTGGCCTGTCATGCGCCCGATCTTTCAGCCATGCTTGCGGGTGCCAAGCTCCCTGGCCAGCCGCTCAACGATACCGAATGGAAACACGGCGGCAATCCGTTGCAGGTTCTTAGCATCGTCCGCAAAGGTTCGCCAGATCTCACCAAAGGCATGCCGCCCTGGGAGCCGCAGCTCGGCCTCACTCGTGTGGTCGAAGTCGTCGCCTTTATTGTCAGCAAGCACAAGCAAGGCGAGCCCATCACGCTCGCGGCAGACTCACCAATGGCTTTCCTGCCGTTTTTCTCGACGTGCAGGAGCGCCGTTTCCATTTTTTTGGCCTCACGCTCGCCACCCAGGATCTCTGGATCGGCTTTTTTCTTGTCACCGGTCTGGCGTTTTCGCTGTTTTTCGTCACCTCGCTGTTTGGCCGGGTCTGGTGCGGCTGGACCTGTCCCTACACCGTGTTCATGGAGCAGATCTACCGCCGCGTGGAGCGCTGGATCGATGGTGACGGTGCTGCGCAACGCCAGCTTGAAGATGCACCGTGGACGGCGTCGAAGATCGCCCGCCGTGTCTTCAAACATGGTGTTTTCGTCCTCATCTCCGCCGTCATCGCCCACATCTTCCTCAGCTACTTCGTTTCCATCAGGGCGCTGTATGAGATGATGCAGCACTCGCCCGCGCATCATGCCAAGGCCTTCAGCGTTGTGCTGTTTCTCACCGGAGCGCTGTATTTTTCCTTCAGTTGGTTCCGTGAGCAGTTCTGCATCATTCTTTGTCCTTACGGACGTTTGCAATCTGCGCTCACAGACGACAACTCAGTTGTCATCGGCTACGACAAAAAGCGTGGCGAGCCGCGTGGGAAAACCACCGTCGAAAAGCCTGCGGGGGATTGCATCGACTGCCGCCGCTGCGTGCAGGTCTGCCCCACCGGCATCGACATCCGCAACGGCCTCCAGCTTGAGTGCATCGGCTGCGCTGCCTGTGTTGATGCGTGTGATGACATCATGACCAAGCTCAAGCGTCCGAAAGGACTCGTGCGCTACGATTCCTACGTCGGCCTCCAGGGCGGTCAAACTCGGCTCATTCGACCGCGCACCATCTTGTACACCGTCATGCTGATTGTCGGTGCCATCGCCTTCGCTTTTGCCGCCACCCGCATCTCGCCGCTGCGGGCCAGTGTCGTGCGCATGGGTGGTGCCTCGTTCTATGTGGACTCCGGCGTCATTCGGAACCAGTTCCAACTCCGCATCATCAACAAGCGCAACGCTGAATCCACCTACAAAATCGAATTGGTCGGCGATGTGCCTGACTCGCTGAAAATCATCGGTGTCGCTCAAACCATCACTCTGCCGCCCATGGGTGAGGATTTGAAGACCCTCGTCCTCACCTTACCGCGGGCTGACTTCAAAGAGCACTTCAAGTTCCGCCTCAAAGTCACCGACACCGCCCTTGGTCACAGCAATGACACCCGCGTGATGGAATACCTCGGGCCCGATCTCGATCACGCCCCTGCTGCCACACTCAACGCCAAAGATTTCATTCGCTGACCTCTCACCATTCACTTCTAACGACTCACTCCACGATGATCCCCCTGTCTCTCTCCAGCCGTCCCTGGCTTTTCGTGGCCGTCGCCTTCATCGGCTTCGTCGCCTGGTGGGTCTTTTTCATCACCCTGGCGATCAAAAATGCCCCGCCTGAGATTCCGCTGAC
>JAJTDU010000269.1 GCA_021298725.1 Verrucomicrobiaceae bacterium
TCCGGTGATGATGAGGCAGCGCACGCCCGATTCGACGGCCAATTCATGAATCTCTGGTCGGTCTCCAGTCACGACCACGACTCGGTTCGCGGGGAACTGCATGGCGCGTTTGCGGGTCGTCTCCAGGCTGGACGCAGCGACGACGAGGACCAGATCCTGAATCTCCTCCAAGTCAGGCGAAGAACCACCGACGATGCCATCCAGCGCATTGACGATGTTCAGCAGGCTGGTGCGCACTTCGCGGTTCGCGGCCTCGGCTTTTTCATTCGTCTGGGCCGGCAGGAAAAGCTGCGCCAGCTCCTGGATCGCAGGAAGGCCGAGCAGCCGCCCTTCTTCATCCACAATCGGGATGCTGCGGAAATTGTGATGCATCATCATCCGATACACCGAGAGGAAGGTCTGGTGCGGGCTGGCGGTGAACACATCCCTCTGGCAGATGATGGAGGCGGTGGGCCGCACATCGAGTAGCAGCTTCGGGGCAGATACACCGGCGGTTTGCAGCACCCAATTGGTGCGCACGCTGACTTCACCACAGCACGCGGCCTCGGCCCTCATGCCGCGCACATCACGCAAAAAAGCTGCGTAGCCGATGGCGGAACAGATCGCGTCCGTGTCGGGGTTGCGGTGGCCGATGACGTAGATGGGGTCCATGAAGCAGAGGGCGGAGAGCCAGGAGCATCGAGTGGCGATTAGGAAAATGAGTGCGCTGACACGACTCTTCGCCCTTCGCTGTTGGTTGCTCTAGGCGTTGGCAAAGCCCAGTGCGGAGATCCTCGCATGCACGGCATCCTTGTTCTCCAGCAGTTCGGCGATGGGGTCCCACTTGCCGCTGGTGAGCGCCTCGTGCGCCGTGGCCGGGAGGGTCACTGGGATACTCTGGTCACCAAACATGACCTGTCTGCCCGCCACATCGACCTTGATCTCAGTTTTGGGGTCCGCCGCGACGACATCAGCGATTTTTTTGATGTCAGCGGTGCTGGCGACCACGCAGGGGATGCCCAGTGTGGTGCAGTTACCGAAAAAGATCTCTGCAAAGCTTTCCGCGATCACCGCCCGGATGCCGAAGCGGTACAGTGCCTGTGGAGCATGCTCGCGAGAGCTGCCACAGCCGAAGTTCGTGCCGGAGAGCAGGATGCTGGCACCTTTGAAGCGCGGATCGTCGAGCGGGTGGCCAGTGGGCTTGCCGTCCTTGTCGAAACGCACGTCATAAAAAGCGAATTCGCCGAGGCCATCAAAGGTGACACACTTCATGAAGCGTGCGGGGATGATGCGGTCGGTGTCGATGTCCGAGCCGGGCACATAAACGCCACGACCGGAGACTTGGGTGATTTTTGCGAGAGCCATGAAGGGAGGCGATGCTAGCAGCGAATGAGAAGGACGCAAGGCCGCCGCTTATCCCAGCTCTTCAATGGTCAGCGTGAAACGGTGCGGGCTGTCGGCGTTGCCCAGCGTGATCTGGTTCTCACCCGTCTGCAGTGGGCTGGAAAGGCAGCCGGCATCGACGGAAACATGCGTTCCGTTCACCCAACTGCCCAGCTTGCTGCCACGGTCACGCAGGATGAAGCGGCCTTGCTCGAAGTCGATCTCGCAGTGGTTGCGGGAGAGCTGGTAGGGATGCTTCTCTTCGATGGAAAGGTCGTTCCGGGCCAGGGAGGAGACAGCGGTGTCAAAGTAGGCGCGGCCGATGCGGAATGGTAGCTTGGTGATCGTTTTGCTCACCGGTTCGCGGTTGAGATCGCTTCCTCCGGCCTCGGAGCGCAGCTTGACCCGGAAGACCGGCTCTTTCGGCGCGGCAGTCTCTTTTGGCTTCACCGGGAGAGGCACGGTGGCGTTGGTGGTCGTGGTGAGCAGCAGGTCGGTCTTGCGAATACGCTCAAACAAGGTGGCCAGATAAACGTGCAGGCGGTCGGGCCGTTGGACGATCTGGTGCTCGAAATCATCCTCGTTGATGACCTCCGCCGTAGTGTTTTCCAGTGCGGTGGCGGTGGCCGTGCGCGGGCGGTCCATGATCATGCCCATCTCGCCAAAAATCTCGCCCGCGCCGATCTTTGCGAGAGATTGCACCCCGTGGGAGGTGTTGATCGTGATTTGAACGAGTCCGTTGACGATGAAATAAGCTTCTTGGGACTTGTCCCCCTCGCGGAAGATGATCTGACCTCGTTGGAAATGTTCGGTTGCCATACGCTCGGATGGTATCGGGTGACCTACGCAGGTCAAGCCTCAGGTCGCGCAGACTACAAACGCCGCACCACAACACCTCGGACACGCGCCTGCGTGGCATAGGTGGTGAAGCCGAAGGGCGTGCATTTTTCGATGTCACCCGCCCGCAGGCTGAGTTTGCGGCCCTTGATGCTGACATTCACGAAGAGCTTGCCGCCAATCCACACGCGCAGGTCGTCATTCCGCACCTCGACACGCACGGGGTGCCACTCGTTGTTTTTGAAGAAGGCGTTGCCCGTCGTGGTGTTCTCACTGGCGTCCAGGTCATCAAGGCTGGAGATGCCCACCAGCGTGCCGCCCCACCCGCCAATGACGAGTGTGACGTGCGAATCGTTCACTGGGAAGGTCACCGTGCCAAAAAAGTCGTTCCCTTCCACGCGCATGGCCTCATACTCGATGGCGTAATGTGAGCGCGGCATCCTAGCGCTCTGCCAGGCTTCAAACCGTGCCCCCGTCATCGGCTCTCCGGCATCCAGGGAGATTTCACCGTCCTTGAACGTCACCCGCCCCTCCTCTGCCATGCCTGCGGCTTGCCAGGAGGACTCAAACTCATCCGAAAGCAGCTTCCACTCAGTTCGCGGCGGCGGACCGCAATGGGTGAGAGCAAACAGGAGGCAGAACCACAGGGCACTGCCGCCGCCGATCATGTGACGAGTCCAGATTTTGCCATGGGGGTGAAGATTCAAAGCGTTGGCGGCAAGCTTGAACCGGCTTGAAGAAACGCACAAGGAGAACCCTGGCGCGCAGCGTTGTGGAAGATCGAAGCGCTGAGCCACTGGCCGACCTGAACCGCCATTGTCTTTTTTGACCACAGCTCTGGGTTGCGAAATAGGGCAACCCCCCCCATCATCGCCGCCCGTTGTGAAGCGCCGACCACTTGTCGGCATTTCCTCTGTCTTCCTGACCATTCGTCGGCCCTCCCCATCTGTCCATGCTCTCTCAACTCGACTCTCTCAAAATCGAAGCCCTCGCTGCCATTGAGGCCGCGCAGGATGAAACTGCCCTCGAAGCTGTGCGGGTGAATTTCCTCGGCAAAAAAGGCAGCGTCACCGCTCTCAGCCAGGGCATGAAGGACGTGCCTGCCGATCAAAAGAAAGAAGTCGGGGCCAAACTCAACGACGTGCGCACGGCTGTCACCGACGGCATCGAATCCAAGAAACGCAGGATGCCAAAGCCGTCGAAGGCATCGACATCACGCTGCCGGGCCGACCCGGTGCTGGCGTCGGCGCATTGCATCCGCTCACGCAGATTCGCGATCTCGCCATCCGCACGCTGCGCCGCCTGGGCTTCGCACTTGCCGAGGGGCCCGAGATTGAAACCGAATGGCACTGCTTCGACGCACTCAACACGCCCGCCGATCATCCAGCACGCAACGAGAAGGACACCTTTTACCTTCCTGATGGCCGCCTGCTGCGCACGCACACCTCCAGCGTGCAGATCCGCACCATGGAAGCCGCGAAGTCACTCCCCGTCCGCATCATCGCCCCTGGGGCAGCGTATCGGCGCGATGAGATCGACGCCACGCATCTCAGCGTCTTCAACCAACTCGAAGGCCTCTACGTCAATCAAGACGTCAGCCTCGGCGACCTCAAGGGCACGCTCGAATACTTCTTCCGCGAGATCTTCGGCCCCGGCACCGCCGTGCGCTTCCGCCCGCACTTCTTCCCGTTCACCGAACCGAGCTTTGAAATCGACGTCAAACTCGAAGCCAAGGGCAAGGAGGCCCGCTGGATCGAAATCGCCGGCTGCGGCATGGTCGATCCCGCCGTCTTCACCGCCATCAACCAAGCGCGTGGCGACACGCTCTTCGATCCCGACACCACCACTGGCTTCGCCTTCGGCCTCGGCCTCGATCGTCTCGCCATGATCATGCATGGCATCACCGACATCCGTCACCTCATCGACAACGACGTCCGCTTCCTCCAGCAATTCGCCGCCTGATCATCGGCCGAAGAATGGGGGACAGCAAAATGTCCCTGATTCTTCGGTCTCCATTCTCCTGTCGATTCTTAACTTCCCCCGTCATGCAAGTCTCCCTCTCCTGGCTCAACACCCATCTCGACCTGAGCACCTACACCGTCCCGCAGCTCTCCGATCTCCTCACCTTTGCGGGTGTCGAAGTCGAAGGCATTGAGGAAAAGGGTGTCACCACGGACAAAGTCATCGTTGCGCAGATTCAGTCCTTCGTGCAGCACCCGGACGCCGACAAACTCAGCATCTGCCAGGTCGATGACGGCAGCGGCACGCCGCGCCAGATCGTCTGCGGTGCGAAAAACTTCAAAGCAGGCGACAAAGTGCCTCTTGCACTCCCAGGTGCCGTTTTGACCGGCGGATTCGCCATCAAAGAAGGCAAACTGCGCGGCGTCGATTCGCTCGGCATGATGTGCAGCGGCAAAGAACTCGGACTTGGCGACGATCACAGCGGCCTGCTCATCATGTCGGTTGATTCGCCTGTCGGCACGCCCTTCAATCAGCTCAATCCCTCGGACGTTCTCTTCGATCTCGAGATCACGCCGAACCGCCCCGATCTTCTCAGCCACCTTGGCCTTGCCCGCGAACTCGCCGCCCTCACTGGCCTGCCGCTGAAAAGTCAGCGCGAATACACGAAGGCTTCGGCCAAAGCCCAACTTGAAACTTCAAACCTGAAACTAGAAGCTCCGGCTTCGTGCTCCCTCTACACCGCACGTCTCATCCAAGGCGTCAAAGTCGGCCCTAGCCCCGAGTGGTTGCGTCGTCGCCTGGAGAGCATCGGTCTGCGTCCGATCAACAGCATCGTGGACATCACGAACTTTGTGCTGATGGAGATGGGACAGCCGTTGCACGCCTTCGATCTCGACAAGCTCAATGGCGGCATCGTTGTGCGCATGGCTGCCGAAGGTGAAACATTCCGACCTACACGCTGCAAACCGACGACCTCGTCATCGCCGACAGCCGGCGTCCCGTCGCCATCGCCGGTGTCATGGGCGGTGAAGAAACCGGCGTCACCGACACCACGGTCAATGTGCTGCTCGAAAGCGCTTATTTCGCCCCCAGCGGCATCCGCCGCACCTCGCGCCGTCTCGGCCTCAGCAGCGACAGCAGCTACCGCTTCGAGCGCGGTGTCGATCCGCAGCAGGTTCTCGGCGCATCCGAACTCGCCACCAAACTCATCCTCTCCATCGCCGGTGGCACTGCCGAAGACGTCGTCCTCGTGGCTGGTGAGGCTCCCGCCCTCGTCGGCGAAGTCACCCTCGACGAAGATCGCGCCCGCAAGCTGCTCGGCACACCAGACATCACCGGCGACGAATTCCACGCCATCCTCGAAAAGCTCGGCCTCGCCAAAAAATCCGCCAATCAGCACGATAGCCACTGGCTCATCCCCAGCTATCGCCTCGACCTTCAGCGCCCTGTCGATCTCGTCGAAGAACTCGCCCGCGTCATCGGTCTCGCCCGCGTTCCATCACGCCAAGTCGCCGTCGCATCCCCCGTCGAGGCCGCCGACCGCAGCTACGACTTCGGCATGAGTCTGCGCCAGTCCCTGGCCAGCCGTGGTTTCTTCGAAGCGCAAACCCTGCGCCTCATCTCGACCGCGCAGCTCGCCGATAATCCCAACAACGCCGAAGGTGTCGCCGTGAAAAATCCTCTCAGCGAGGACCACACCACGCTGCGCCCCAGCATCGTGCCCGGCCTCATCGCCACCGCCGCGCTCAACA